>NZ_JBSTYL010000030.1:0-50651 GCF_054052465.1 Aeromonas enterica
GAAAGGCAGGGGTATCCATGATGGTAGACCTCAAGGAGATGGCCTACTTCAAGATTAGCCTTTCAACACGTAATTGGGACAGAGCCTAAAAAAACCGATGCCAAAGCATCGGTTTTTCAGTATCCGGTACGCAGACCTTATTACAGGGAAGCGGCGTTCTCGGACAGGTACTTGGCAACGCCATCCGGAGAGGCGGTCATGCCTTTTTTGCCTTTCTCCCACTGAGCCGGGCACACTTCGCCGTGCTCTTCGTGGAATTGCAGGGCGTCGACCATGCGCAGCATCTCGTCGATGTTGCGGCCCAGCGGCAGATCGTTGACTACCTGATGACGAACGACACCGTTCTTGTCGATCAGGAAGGAGCCACGGAAGGCCACACCGGCTTCCGGGTGCTCGACGTCATAGGCCTTGCAGATCTCGTGCTTGATGTCGGCAACCAGCGGGTACTTGACCGGGCCAATGCCACCGTCTTCGATCTTGGTGTTGCGCCAGGCGTTGTGGGAGAACTCGGAGTCGATGGAGACACCGATCACTTCCACGCCACGCTTGTTGAACTCTTCCAGGCGGTGATCGAAGGCAATCAGCTCGGACGGGCAGACGAAGGTGAAATCGAGCGGATAGAAGAACAGGACGGCTGCCTTGCCTTTGATGTGGGATGCCAGGTTGAAGGTGTCAACGATCTGGCCATTGCCCAGAACGGCAGCAGCAGTGAAATCGGGTGCGGGACGGCCTACCAATACCATATTCAATTCCTCTTTATGTGAAGTGAACAATCCTGTCAGGATTGGGCTACCTAGAGCCAAGTCCGTCTAATTCAAGCGACAAACTATAGACCCGGTGGTAGATTAGTTAAATCAAATTAAATAGATAGCATTAATCGGGTTTTCCTATGCAACGTTGGCCCAGCCTGAAACAGCTGCAATATCTGGTCGCTCTCGACGAGCACAAGAACTTCAACCGCGCCGCCAAGGCCTGTCACGTCAGCCAGTCCACCCTGAGCACCGGGATCCAGACACTGGAAGACATGATGAACCTGCAACTGGTGGAGCGGGACCACAAGAGCTTCATTATGACCCCGGTCGGCATGGAAATCGTCGAGCGGGCTCGCAATTTGCTCTCGGATGCACGGGATCTGATGGAACTCGGCCAGCATCAGGGCGGTGTCATGCACGGCACTGTTCGGCTGGGCTGCATCCCCACCATAGCCCCTTTCCTGCTCAGCAAGCTGCTGCAGGTATGTGGCAAGGCCTATCCTGAGCTGGAATTGTTGCTGCGCGAAGACACCACCACCAACCTGCTCAAGCAGCTGGAACAGGGGCAGCTCGACTTGCTGATCCTGGCGCTGCCGGTGGAGATCGGTGGCTTCCACTGCAAGATGGTCGGCCAGGACCCCTTCCACATGGTGATGCCCGCCAGCATGGCGGCCGGTCTGCACACCCCGTTCGACTACAAGGAGCTGCCCAACCAGAGCATCTTCCTGCTGGAGCGGGAACACTGCCTCACCGAACACGCGGTCAGCGCCTGCCGGTTGCGGGACAAGAGCAAGATCAACCCGTTCGCCGCCACCAGCCTGCACACTCTGGTGCAGATGGTCGGTGCCGGACTTGGCACCACCTTCCTGCCGCAGATGGCCATCGATGCCGGCATTCTCGACAACACGGATCTGGTGGCCATTCCGCTGCCGGGCGAGCACCCCTACCGCGAGATAGGGCTGGTGTGGCGCCCCAGCACCACTCGGGTGCAGACTTTCTACAAGTTGGCCGAGCTGCTCACCCCGCTGATCGAACCCAAGGCCTGAACTTAGACTGACCTCCACGAAAACGCCGGCAACTTGCCGGCGTTTTCATTGATCAAGACACGGACACGAAATCAGTTACCGGTCGGTGGCCCGAAGATCTGGGTGTAGGAGGTCAGGGTGCGCAAGCTGACGTCGCCAGGCTGACCATTCTCGTCATAGAGCGCCAGTGCGCCCGTCTGCTTGTTGTGACCCAGCAGCTGATGGGCACTCAGGTTGCTCAGCTGATCGCTGTCCGCTTTCCACTCCCAGCGCTGCCCCAGGCTCAGGCTGCAGCTCTGCAACTGGCCGAGATTGTTGCCATCCAGGCAGTGGCGTGTATCCAGCGCACTGACATAGCGGCCGTACTGGTCATAGATGAAGGACTGGGCGGCCGAGGTCTCGTCACAAGTCACGGCGCTCACGCCTTGCTGGCCATCGGCGCTCAGGCAACGGTTGTCAAAGCCCCCCAGTTGCAGGTTGACCGGCCGGCCGCCGGTAAACACGGGGTGGTTCCAGTCCACCTTGAAGCTGGTGGTGGCCGTCACCCGTCTGCGCTTGTCGACATCCTCGAAGCCCTGGAAGGAGACATGGGCTCCCACCACGTAATAGTGCTTGTAGATGCCGGTGTAAATGGGGCGGATGTTGACCGAGGAGTCAATCTTGAACTCGGTGCTGCCCTGCTCGTTGGGCGCCGCCTTGTAGATAACGTCCAGATTCGGCACGAAGCCCTTGTAGCTCAGCGGCTGGATGCGGTTGTGATCCACATCGTACCCCATGCCCCAGACGGTGGCCGTCTTGGAAGAGAGCAGAGACTCCGCCGTCGCGTATTGATCCCGCACCCAGCTGAAACTCACCTTCTGGGCACTCGGCGCCGAACGCTCGACCCGATAGTCCTGGGTGTTGTAGGCGAGCTGGCGCTGCTGGCTGAACTTGGCCGAGGCCTCCAGCTTGGCCTTGGGCCCATCCTTGTTCACCTCGACCCCGCCGGTTACCCCTACCTCGAAACCGGAGATCTCGCGATGCTCATACTTGCTGTTGAGGTTGGTGGGCAGGCTCTTGAGCACGGCCGCCTTGGCATTGGAGGCTTCGATGCTGAAGCGGTAGTCCTGGGCGATGGCGTCGGTGGCATAGTCCCGCGCCCAGCCGTCGAGCAAAGTGTAACTGGCAAAGTTCTCGCTCCAGGTGAGATCTTCGTTGAGCTGGATGCCGGCACCGGCCGACTCTTCGTCCAGCGAGATCCGCACTATCTTGGCATCCGGCGTGGCGGAGCCCGTGTTGCCAAATTGCAGGGAGCGTTCCAGGTTCACCCGATAAACCAGCGAGATGTTCGGCGAGTCACAGAACAGCCGATCCCCCCGATCCCAAATGTGCGAGCGCGGGAAGGTACATTCGGCATCGCTGATCTTGCGATTGACGTTGAGGTAGAAGGCTACGTGCGGCAAGCCGGCTTCGGCGGTGGCCGGCTGGGTCAGGGAACGCTTGTGGCGCTTGCCCTGCCCTTCGAGGCTCTCGACCCGCGCCATCACCTGGTAGAAGGCGGGATCATCGGCGCCACCCAGCGGGGTGAACAGCAGTTCACCCTTGTAGGCAGAGACCAGTACCCAGTCAGCATCGAACGAGATGCCGGCCAGCTGCTCCATGGTCTCTCTGGCCTGCTGCCGCTCGCCTTTGTCCGTGATGGCACTGAAATCGATGAAGACGCGCTCCCCCTGCCCCAGCACGCGCTCACGCAGTTGGTCACGGGTCAGCCCCTTGGTGGCTTGCTGCTCATCCAGCCAGACGCTGGCGTTGAGGTAGACAAGCCCCTGCTCCGATTGCAGGCTGGCCAGCATGATGGTGCCCTGATCGCTACGCTCGCCGATATCTTCGGCATGCGCGCTGTTCGCCAGCAACGCCAGCGCGAGCAAACTGAGGGTGGGTGCCTGAGTGATGAATTTGCGTGGTGTATTTTTTTTCATTTTTATCTCCTTGTCGAATCACGCCAAGCTATTTCCACCGTGAGGAAGAACAGCATAACCCTATTGTTGATGGTTATATTACGGCGTAATTCTTCTTGCTTGCCGAACGATGCCAATCATTACTCTCGCGGTGAACCAACAGCGTATTCATGGTGGGTATTTCATATGACAAGACAAGGACTGTGGTGCAGTCTAAGGTGGAAAATTCGGCATGCGCCGATGCTATTACACGGTTGTCGCGCTGTGATTGCGCTCCCCATTCAAGTGCGGGTGACACTGTCTTGAACCTCGCACTCCTGTCCATCGGCCTGAACGATGAAGTTGGAACCTGTGCATCCTGCTGCGAAGAACGAGGAAACACTCACGGCTATGGGCTTGATATCATGGGATGACCCTCCTCTTTCTGGTGATTTTGTCAGCCAATACCAGTCATTAACTGAATATTATTATGTGAACCAGTTACGGGAATATACCCATATATATCTAATTTGATGTCATCATATTGGTTGTAGAAATGACCGATCCATCTGCCATTTTTAATACGGTTTCATCATAACGAATTAGTCTAAAAACAGAACGTGACACAGATCACGCGACGACATCAACAAGGTTAATGATAGAATCATTTAAATTGAGTTAGAGCAATTACGTTAATATTGAAGTACTCATTCAAGATAAGGCAGTAGAAAGGTAATGTAACAATGTCTGAATAATATTAAGCCAGAACATCAGGAACATATTCATGCTCGATACGGGACAATAAAAATGCTTTTATTGCAGACAAGGCTATATTCGTGCCCCATACCCCGTTTATGATGAGCAAGTCGTCTAGTCGAGGGAGCCCCCATGCATTGCAAGTTACTGCTGCCCCTGCTGGCCCTGTTGCTGGCCGCCTGTTCCAGCACGCCCGAATCGCCACCACCCCGTCAGAGCAGTGCCTTCGATGGCTTCTACCAGCAATGGCGCGGCGTGCCCTATCGCATGGGCGGTTCCAGCCGGACCGGGCTCGACTGTTCCGCCTTCACCCAGCTTGCCTACCAACAGGTGCTCGGCTTCAATCTTCCCAGAACCACTGAATCCCAAGCCAGTCTCGGCAAGCCGGTCGATCGCTACCAGCTCCAGCACGGGGATCTGGTCTTCTTCAAGACTGGCTGGCAGCAATACCATGTCGGCGTCTACACAGGGGACGGGGAGTTCATCCACGCCTCCACCAGCAAGGGGGTGATCCGCTCGCGCCTCGACAATGTCTACTGGAACAGCCGCTACTGGCAGGCTCGCCGTCTGACCCAATGAACCCCGCGGCAACACGCATTGAAAAGGGCCCGTCGCGGGCCCTTTTCAATGCGTGTTGATCCGCTCAGTGCTTGCGATGCCAGCGCGGCGAGGTGGCTTTCTCGCCCCAGGGGGTGACGCAAGGCAACAAGGCCCCCTCGATCACCGCATCGCTGCTGGCCAGCGCCTCGGCAATCTTCTGATGCAGCACCCGCAGCAAACGCCCCTCCTGCTCGGCCAGGGAGTGACCCGCGGCAAAAAACTCGCGCTGGTGTTGCAGCGCCAGCTTCTGGGCAAATTCATAGGTATTGAAACAATCCGGCATCCGCTCGACCACATCATCGAGCCGGGCCAACAAGCTGTTCAGTTCCCTGGTCATGTCGCTCACTCCTTGTAGGTTGATGGCCAAAAACTACCCCTAATTAGATAAGTCACCAACCACCAAATCTCGAAACTGTGCTGGGTCGCACAGTTCACAGGTGAGTCATCCGCGACCCTATGCTAAGCCAGATGGCAAAACTTTACAGCCGATTAACAAGCCGCTAGATTTAGACCGACCAATCAGTCGGTCAATTAACGCACGAGGTATGCCATGGAAGCGGTTCAGTTGCAGGAGACCACCACAGACAAGCTGTCGCTACCAGACAAGCTGGCCCGGCTCAGGCAGGCTTGTCAGGCCAATCCCATGCCGGGTCTGAGCGAGCGCAGAGCCCATCTGAGCCAGCTCAAGCGCGCCCTGCTGGCCCACAAGCAGCCGTTGTGTGACGCCTTGGCCCGGGATTATGGCCAGCGCAGCGACTACGACAGCCTGATCGCCGACATACTCCCCAGCGTCATGCAGATCAACTACACCCAGCGGCGGATCAAGCGCTGGATACGCCCGCACCGCCGCCACACCGGGTTGCTGCTGGCCCCGGCCAGGGTCGAGGTGTTCTATCAACCACTCGGGGTGGTCGGCATCATAGTGCCGTGGAACTTCCCCGTGATGCTAAGCCTGGGGCCCCTCATCAGCGCCATCGCCGCCGGCAACCGGGCCATGCTCAAACTCTCCGAATTCACCCCTCACACCAACGCCGTGCTTCGCACCTTGCTGGATCAGGTGTTCGATGAGGAGGAGGTCACAGTAGTCGAGGGGGATGCCCAGGTGGCCGCCGCGTTCAGCGCCCTGCCGTTCGATCATCTGCTGTTCACCGGCTCGACCGCGGTGGGCAAGCTGGTGATGGCCGCCGCAGCCCCCCAGCTCACCCCGCTCACCCTGGAGCTCGGTGGCAAGAGCCCTTGCCTCATCGCCCCCGATATGCCCATCGCGCTCGCGGTGGAGCGGATGATCTTCGGCAAGAGCCTCAACGCCGGCCAGATCTGCGTGGCTCCCGACTATGTGCTGCTGCCACGAGGTCAGGAGCAGGCCTTCATCGAGGCCTACCGCAACCACTTCGCCCGCCTCTATCCCCAGGGACTGGGGAGCCCGGATTACGGCTCCATCATCAATGAACGCCAGTATGAGCGGCTCACCGGCTGGCTGGCCGAGGCCGAGCAGGCCGGTGCCCAGGTGCACCCCTGCGGCAGCCCGGCCCGCGACGACGTCGCCCACCGGCTGGTACCCCACCTGCTGACCGGGGTGCCCAACCACTGCCAGCTGATGCAGCAGGAGATCTTCGGCCCCCTGTTGCCGCTGGTGCCCTACGACAGCCTGGACGAGGCGCTCGCCTACATAGCCGCCCGTCCGCGCCCCCTCGCCTTCTATCTGATGAGCCTGGATCCGGCGCTGCAGGCCAGGGTGACCCGGGAGACCCACTCAGGCGGCATGGCCATCAACGAGAGCCTGTTCCAGGTGGCGGCCGATGATGTGCCGTTTGGCGGCATCGGTGCCTCCGGCATGGGCCACTACCACGGCCACGAAGGCTTTCTCACCTTCTCCAAGGCGAAAACCGTGTTGAGCCGTGGCAGGTTCAGCACAGGCTCTCTGGTTCACCCCCCTTATCGGCGTTGGCACCAGCGGCTGATGATGGCGCTGTTTTTGCGCTGACGGGCGCCGGAGACCTGCATGCACAAACCCATGACAGACAAGCGCCGCCAGATCCTGGATGCCGCCCTCGCCCTGTGCGCCGAGGATGGGTTGCAAGGCGCCGCCACCGCCCGCATCGCCAAGGCGGCGGGGGTGGCCAACGGCACCCTGTTTCACCACTTCCCCAGCAAGGAGGTGCTGATCCAGTGCCTCTATCAGGATGTCAAACTGCGGCTCGGCGCCGCCATCACGGAGGCGGATGCCGCCCTGCCCCTGCGCGAGCAGGCCCGCCATTACTGGCAGCAGGCGATGCAGTGGATGCTGGATCATCCCAACGAGCTCAAATTCGTGCTGGGGTTCTTCCACTCCCCCCTGCTGGCGCGCCCCCTGCGCAGCCAGATCCTGAGCGATACTCTGCGCTTTCTGCCGCGCCTGCTGAGCCTGGGCCAGGCCAGCGGTGCCCTGATGCAAGCCCCGCCGGCCCTGATGCTGGAGGTGTGCCAGAGCCAGTTTCTGGCCTGCGCCTCCCTGTTTGTCGACCAACCTGAACTGGGAGGGGACGCTCACTGGCAAGCCAGTGCCTTCGCCCTGTTCTGGTCCGCCATCTCAGGAGTGAACCCTCATGCAAAACCGGACGCTTGAATCCCTGGCGGCCCTTGGCCGCCGTCTCTGGATAGCCACCCTGCTCTGGGTCATAGGGCGCACCCTGTGCCGCGCCGCCCGGGTCGATGAGGCGGTGCGACAAGAACTCGCCCCCCTGCCCGACGGCCTCACCATACGGCTGGAGGTGGCGGGCCTCAGCCAGGCGCTGATCATCCACAAGGCGGCAGGTCGCTGGCAGTGCGGCGCACCGGCCCATGCCAGCGGCGATCTGCACCCGCTGCGAGTGCGTTTCAAGCATCCTGGCATCGCCTTTCGCGCCCTCAGCTTTCGGCTCGGGGTCAATCAGGCATTCAGCGAAAACCGCTTGCTGGTGGAGGGGGATCTCACCGTCGCCATGCACCTGGTACGGGCGCTGGAACAACTGCAGGCCCTGATCCTGCCCGCCTTCATCGCGCGGCCACTGCTGCGCCACTATCCGAGCCCGCGCCACAAGCTGGCGCGTGCCTGCCACATCTACCTGGGTCTGTTAACCGGCTGAACGAGAGGATGAGCACCATGAGTCGCTATTACGATTTTTTCTGCCCGGTCAAGCTGATGGCGGGCGAACAGGCATTGGAGCAGCTCGCGAGCGAGCTGGCCGGACTGGGCGCCCGCCGCCCGCTGCTGCTCACCGACAAGGGGGTCAGCGGCACCGGACTCACCACCCTGCTGGCCAATGTGCTGGCCGAGGGGGAGCTGCCGGTCGCCGACATCTGGGACGAGATCCCGGCCGACTCCTCCACCGCCGTGGTGGAGCGGATCGCGGCCCGCTATCGGGAACTCAAATGCGATAGCCTGGTGGCGCTGGGTGGCGGCTCCGTCATCGACACCGCCAAGGCGGTCAACATCCTCGCCTCCATGGGCGGGGATCGGCTGCTGGATTACGCCGGCGCAGGCTGCCTGACCAGACCTCTGCAGCCGCTAGCAGTAGTGCCCACCACGGCGGGCACGGGATCCGAGGTGACGCTGGTGGCGGTGATCAAGGATGAGGCGAGCGGGCGCAAGGTGCCCTTCACCTCCCCCTTCCTGCTGCCCCAGTTGGCGGTGCTGGATCCGCGCCTAACTCAGGGCTTGCCACTCAACATCACGGCAGCCACCGCCATGGATGCCATGACCCACGCCATCGAGGCCTTCATCGGCAACGCCAAGAACCCGGTCAGCGATGCCCTGGCCCTGATGGCGGTGGAGAAGATCGCCGGCGCCCTGCCCCAGGTGCTGAACAACCCGCAGGACAAGCAGCTGCGGCTGCAACTGGCAGAAGGCTCCACCCTGGCGGGCATGGCGTTTTCCAACTCCATGGTGGGGCTGGTGCACGCCCTCGGCCACAGCCTGGGGGCCCGCTGCCACCTGCCCCACGGCCTGTGCATGAACCTCTTTCTGCCCACAGTGCTCGACTACAACCGGCCGTGCATAGATGAGGAGCTGGCTCGCCTGCTGCTGCCGTTGGTCGGCGCCGAGCGTTTTGCCGCAACCCCGGTGACGGAACGGGCAAAGGCCAGCATCCAGGCCCTGTGCGCCCTGCGCGACAGTCTGTGGCAGGCGGTGAAGCTGCCGCGCACCCTGCGCGAGGCCGGTGTCACCGACAAGGCGCTGCTGCCCGAGATCCGGGATCTCGCCATCAACGACGGCGCCCTGCTCTACAACCGCAAGGATGCCGACCGGGCCCAGCTGCTCGGCCTGCTGGAGCTGGCCTGGTAATAATCAGACAAAGGCCCCGCCTGACGGGGCCGCTTGCTACCCGCTGATGGTGGCACCGGCGCCACAGTTGTCCCTTCCCTCCGGCGTAAACACCCCGGTGGAGAGATAGCGATCCCCCCGATCACAGATAATGGCCACCACCACTCCTTGCCTGATCTCTGCCGCTACCCGCAGGGCACCGGCCACGGCGCCACCGGAGCTGACCCCGCAGCAGATCCCCTCCTCCCGTGCCAGCCGGCGCATCATGGCGAGCGCCTCCTGTTGGGTCACGTCCAGCACCCGATCGACCCTTTGTGGCTCAAAGATGGCGGGCAGATAGGCGGCGGGCCAGCGGCGAATGCCCGGGATCTGGCTCCCCTCGGCCGGTTGCAGGCCGATCACCTGCACCGCCGGGTTCTGCTCCTTCAGATAGCGGGAAACCCCCATGATGGTGCCGGTGGTGCCCATGGCCGAAACGAAGTGAGTGACTGCTCCCTCACTCTGGCGCCAGATCTCGGGGCCGGTCGATTGATAGTGGGCATCCGGGTTGGCCGGGTTGTTGAACTGATCGAGCACCAGTCCCTCCCCGCGTGCCTGCATGGCCAGCGCCAGATCCCGTGCGACTTCCATGCCGCCCTCCACCAGCACCAGCTCGGCACCATAAGCCTGCATGGCATCACGCCGCTCCTGGCTCATGGTACGCGGCATGATGAGCCGCATCCGGTAGCCACGCGCCGCCGCCACCATGGCCAAGGCGATGCCAGTGTTGCCGGAGGTGGCCTCGATGAGGCGCGCCCCAGGCGCTAAGTGACCACTCGCCTCCGCACACTTGATGAGGTTCAGCGCCGGCCTGTCCTTGACCGAACCGGCGGGATTGTTGCCCTCCAGTTTGACCAGCAGGGTGACGGCGGGGTGGGGATTGATGCGGCGCAGCGCCAGCAGGGGGGTATTACCAATCAGATCTTCCAGCGTGGCGAAGGCCATAATGGGATCCATCCTCTGTTAACTGTTCTATACCTTGGCTAGCGGGTATGCACCCGGTCGGGCTCGCAGTGTAAGCGAGCCCGTGCAGTTGGCAAAGGGCTGCCAACGTGGTCAGATAACCCCATTCCCCGTACCGAGGAGCAAACATGAGCGAGATCATTCATCAGGCCAACCAGCAACAATTCATCTGTGTGGTGGACGGCAAGGAATCCAGGCTGCGTTACCGACGGCTCGATGCCAAGACCATCGACGCCTACAGCACTTTCGTCCCACCGGAGCTCAGGGTGCAGGGCATTGCCGATCAGCTGGCACGCACCTTCTACAGCTGGACCCAGGCGGAGGGGCTCACCATAGTGCCAAGCTGCAGCTACATCGACGTCTGGTTGCGCCGCAATGCCGGCTGACGTACAGACGCGTCAGAGTACGCAAGAGGCGCGCCTGCAAGCGCAGACCGAAATCCTGCTGCGGGCCGATGGCCAGCGCATGGCCTGCCTGCAGGCGGCGCGCGAGCGGGCGCTGCCCGACTGGGCGCTGGGGGCCGGCTTTATCCGCAACCTCATCTGGGATCATCTGCACTGTAAATCAGTCCCTACCCCGCTCAACGATGTCGATCTCATCTATCTGGATTGCGATGATCCACAAGGGGTGAACGAAGCGGATCACGAGGCCTGGCTGGCCACCAGAGTACCGGGCCAGCGCTGGGAAGTGCGCAATCAGACCCGCATGCACCAACGCCAGCGGGTTCCCCCCTTTGCCAGCAGTCTGGAGGCCCTCAGCCACTGGGTGGAGGTGCCCACCTGCATCGGGGTCAGGTTGCTGCCAGACGGCGGGTTCGAGTGGCTGGCCCCCTATGGCTTTGCCCACAACTGGTCACTGCAGGTGAGCCCCAACCCCCGTTGCCGCCAGGACCCGCAGATTTTTACCGACCGGATAAAGGCGAAGGAGTGGCAACGCATCTGGCCTGACCTTGCGGTGAACTGGCCATAACCTGATTGCAATGTTTCGGCAACCTTGGGCACACTAAGGGAAAGCTGTTTGTAACTCAATGGGTTAAAAAATGCGCGACTTCTTCTCACTCGAACGCTGGCTACCGGGCCTCGCCGCCCTGCTGCAATACCAGCGGGCATGGCTGATGCCGGATATGCGCGCAGGACTGTCGGTGGCGGCCGTGGCGCTGCCCGTGGCTATCGCCTATGCGGAGCTGGCCGGGGTGGGGCCGCTGGTCGGCCTCTACTCCTGCATCCTGCCCATGCTGGTCTACGCCCTGTTCGGTACCTCCCGCCAGCTCATCGTCGGCCCGGACGCGGCCACCTGCGCCGTGATCGCTGCTGTGGTCACCCCGCTCGCGGCGGGTGATGCCACCCGCCACTGGCAACTGGTGATGACAATGACCGCCATGACCGGCTTCTGGTGTCTCATCGCCAGCCGCTTCAAGCTGGGGGTGCTGGCAGACTTTCTCTCCCGCCCGATCCTGATGGGACTGCTCAACGGCGTGGCCATCACCATCATGGTGGGTCAGCTCTCCAAGATTTTCGGCTTCACCTTCAGCGAACGCTACCTCATAGAGCGGATCGCCAGCGGTGCCAACTACATTACCCAGACCCATCTGCCGACCCTTGCCATGAGCTTGACCGCCCTATTTACCCTGCTGCTGGCCAAGCATTACAAGCCAACCTGGCCCTCCTCCATGGTTGCCATGGTGGTGACGGCGGTCCTGGTGTGGGCGCTCGATCTCGGCCAGTTCGGCATTGCCACCCTGGGTGCCATCGGCTCGGGTATGCCCGCCTTCCAACTGCCGGAGTTTCCGCCCGGTCTGATGCGCGAACTGGTGCTGCCGGCGCTCAACCTCGCCATGGTAAGCTTCGTCTCCATGATGCTCACCGCCCGCAGCTTCGCCGCCAAGAACGGCTACGAGATAGATGCGGACAAGGAGTTCCGGGCCCTCGGCATGGCCAACCTGGCGGCGGCTGCCTCCCAGGGCTTTGCCATCAGCGGGGCAGATTCGCGCACGGCGGTCAACGACGCCAACGGCGGCAAGAGCCAGCTGGTCTCCATCATAGCCGCCGCCGTCATCGCCCTGGTCACCTTCTACCTGACGGCGCCGCTGCAATACATCCCCACCGCCGCCCTCGGCGTGGTGCTGGTAATGGCATCCCTGTCACTCACCGATTTTCGCGGCCTGTGGGCCCTGCGCCACTCCGACAGAGCCGCCTTCTGGCTGGCGCTGATCACTTTCGTCAGCGTACTGACCATGGGGGTGATCCCGGGGATCACCCTCGCCGTCTTGCTGGGTCTGTTCCAGTTCCTGCGCAACGTGATGCGCCCCACCGACCAGCTGCTCGGCATGGATGACGAGGGTGTAGTGCGCACTCTGGGGGACAACGAGCAGGCCAAGGCCATTCCCGGCATTCTGGTCTACCGCTTCAACTCGCCGCTCACCTACTTCAACGCCCCCTACTTCAAGCGGCGGGTGCTGGCACTGCTGGTGCAGGATCCCCACAGCCCCAAATGTCTGGTGGTGGATGCGGTGGCCTGCTTCACCCATCAGGACATCAGCGTGATGAGCATGGTGGGGGAGCTGCACAAGGATCTGAAACGGCGCGGCATCCATATGGTGATGGCGGGCCGCCACGGCCAGATGAGCCTGTGGCTGAAACAGGCCGGGATCCGGGTCGGCGACGAGGGGATCATCCTCTGTCCCGACATGTATCAGGCCCTGCGCATGACCCGCTGCTACCGGGAGCCCGTGTTCAAGGATGACGCAGTGGTGGAGAGCACCACGGATGCCATACTTTCTCACTGGCCGCAGGATGAAGCACTGCCGGACTCGGCGCGGCTCACGCTGCCTTCCGAGCAGGAAGCTGGTACCACTCCGACCTGATCGGCCGCCGGGCCATCCCATGCCAGGATAGCCCGGCCCCTTCTCCTTTCAGCAAGATTGCACCCTGCGGACTCTTGGTGTTAAATGCCCGTCCAGATGGCACTGACGAGGGCCATCCCCAGCATTTGGACACCCCATGCAAACTCAATCCCACGCGGGCCCGGGCACCCTGTTTTCCCTGACCTGGCCGCTGTTTATCGATCTCGCTCTGCACTTTCTGACCGGCGCCCTCAACACCTTCATGGTGGGCCACGTCTCCTATCAGGGGGTGGCAGCACTGGCAGTCGGCAACCAGGTGTTTGATCTCGCCATCACCTTGTTCAGCTTCGTCAGCATCGGTACCAGCGTGGTGATCACCCAATATCTGGGAGCCGGCGATCGGGAGAAGGCACGGGTGGTGATCCACACCGCCATCGGCTTCAACCTGCTGGTGGGGCTGGTAGCCGCGGTCGGCGTCATCGCCGGGGCCAGCACCATGCTCTCCCTGATGAACCTGCCCGCCCATCTGATGGGCGATGCCACTCTTTATCTGCAGATCATCGGCCTGTGCCTGCTGCCGGAGGCGGCGGCACTCTGCCTGGCCGCCACCCTGCGTGCCCACGGCCATACCCGTCAGGCCATGTACGTGACCCTGACCGTCAACCTCATCACCTTCGTCGGCAACCTGCTGCTGCTCTACGGCTGGTTCGGCCTGCCCCAGCTGGGGGTCGCCGGGGTCGCCATCAGCACGGTGGCGGGCCGCATCGTCGGCGTGGTGCTGCTGGTGTGGCTGGTGGCGCGCAAGACCGGCATCCGCTTGCGTCTACCCGAGATAGTCCGCCCCAGCAAGGTCATGCTGGACAAGGTGCTGCACATAGGCCTGCCGGCAGCGGGGGAGAACCTCTCCTGGATGCTGCAGTTCATGGTGGTCACCGCTTTTGTCGGCCTGCTCGGCGACAAGGCGCTGGCGACCCAGTCCTACTTCTTCCAGATCTGCCTGTTTATCCTGCTGTTCGGCCTCTCCATCGGCCTTGGCAACGAGATCATCATTGGCCATCTGGCGGGAGCCCGCCGCTTCGAGCAGGCCTACAACCAGCTGATGAAGAGCCTAAAACTCGGCCTCATCGTCACTACCCTGATCGCCATCGCCGCCGCCCTGAATGGCCGCGCCATCATCAGCCTGTTCACCGACGATGCGGACATCATCACCCAGGTGGCCCAGCTGTTTCTCATCAGCCTCATCCTCGAACCCGGCCGCACCTTCAATCTGGTGGTGATCAACGCCCTGCGTGCCACCGGGGATGCCCGTTTCCCGCTCTACATGGCGCTCGTCTCCATGTGGGGGATTGCCGTTCCACTGGCCTATTTCCTTGGTATCATGCAGGGTTATGGACTGGTCGGCATCTGGTTGGCGCTTGCCTGCGATGAGTGGGTGCGTGGTCTGGCCATGTTCTGGCGCTGGCGCAGTCGTCGCTGGCAAAACAAAATTCTTGTTGAAACATAAGCGGAATCACAATGAAGAAAATCGGACTCTTGTTGGCTGCCATCCTGCTCAGCCCACTGGCCATGGCGCAAACCGCGCCCGCAGCCCCCAAGGCGCAAGCCTCTCAAACCTGGTACGTGGCGCCCATCACCATCGACGAGACGAGCGAAGCCCAGAAGGCGCTGACCAAGGACTTCATGGCCCAGATGATCAAGACCATCAAGATCAACGAATACCAGACCGGCAAGGCAGTCGGCAAGACCAAGGATCCCAAGTGGCTGATCCGCACCAAACTCATGCCTGCCAGCACCGAACCGCTGGTCGGCAAGAAACATCCGCAGGGCCTCACCTACGGCAAGGGCATTCCCACCCAGGAGATCGTCGGCGAGCTCATCATGAACGGCACGCTGGTGGCCCATGTGGGTCAGGGCTGGCGTGAGCCCATAGTGCAGGGCACCCCGGTGGCCGAGAAGATCACCATTGCCAACTACCAGTACGCCATCGGCAACGAAGCCAAGGCGCCGGATCTGGAAGAGCTGGCGGCGCAAATCGGCTTCGAGGTGGGCAAGGTGATCGCGCGCGATGGCAAGCCGCTGCCCGAGAAGAAAAAGAAAAAAGAGTAACCGCCATACCTGTTCTCAAAAAGGGGCCCATGGCCCCTTTTTGCTGCCCGCCTGCCGTCATCAAAGCGTCACAATTGTGAACATGATCCCAGATCCCTCCTCTCCACCCTCCTCATAAATCACTTATCTGCTTGTGATTCAATTAGTTAAAAATCATCTGCCAGATGCAGCAAATCATTGGTCCCGAATTCGATCGGGATCACATTTATCTGTGGGGGGAAGGGGTACTTTGGCTCTGAAGGCACAATCAAACGAAACCAAGGAGGCTTCATTACATGTTCCCAGAGTACAGAGAGCTCATCTCGAAACTGAAGAGCAGTGATGTCCATTTCCAGAAGAAGTTTGACTTGCACAACGACCTGGATGCGGAGATTAAAAAGTTGGAAAAGCATCACGCCAGCGACTACAGCTCCGAGGTGAAGGATCTGAAAAAACAGAAACTTAAACTGAAAGAGGAGATATACGACATCCTCAAACAACATCCACACTAGACGCCTCGATGAATATCTGGATAAGCAACTTATCCCCCAGCCCGGCCCGACGCCGGGCTTTTTGTTGGTCGCTCACAACGGCGCAGAGCAGACCATATCAAGCCACCTTCTCGGCGCTGCTGACCGTCACCGCTACCTGCTTGCCTGCCGCCAGCAGGGCCCGCACCAGCGGCAACCCGAGCCACCCGCCCCCAGAATGCCGATCGTCCCGGCGATATGTTGCTCTGTCATCGTCCCTTCTCCTGCTTGACGCTATTTGGCCCGCAGCTTACCTGCCTTGGATTGAAAAGAAAGCATCATCACTCAGTGAGTGAATAAGAGTTTTACGCGTTGATAAATTCAGCTTGAAATTTGTTAGGTTCCATCTAACCAAAATGGCGTTTTCTATGACAATTCGGACATAAAGCCATGGTGTTTTGAATGGTATCTTCACCACCATTGGCCAAGGGCTGTATATGGTGAACTTCAAGATATGGCGTTCCATCAGAAACTCTGTTAAAGGGTGCCTTATATTTACACCCCTCACATACTCCTTGAGCTCGTACTAAAGTTGCAGCAACAACATAGGGGTTTCGAATAAAAACTTTCGATTTCACCTCATAAAATGACGAATTTCTTCCAACTTGGGCTAACCCTCTTTGGCGTTCTTCATGTGATAAACGCAATGCGTTATTAACTTCCAACTGAAAATTTTGTTGATACTCCTCCATTGTAGCTGGATGCTCAACTATTGATTCAAATTTTTCTATCAGCCTCCTTTTGGATAAAGCATTTGTATCTGTTAGAACTTCCCAATATTCAACATGTAATTTTAGAGACTTTATTGCCTTCTGTAGCGATTCAAACCCATCATCATTATAAATAGAGCTCAAGAAAAAATCGATAAAGGATGTTTTGAGATTTCTTTTAAAGACAAAACCGTTTGCGAGGCATTGATAGTTATTTATAAAGTCGTTGGCGCTATTTTTATTTAGACCATACGTATTAGCTAAAATTTCTGCACCTTCCGTTTTTTTTAAACTGCCGTTAAATACCTTCTTAGCAATCTGATATGCTGCTTTTGCCTGTTCGTCACTAATATTCAATTAACACTCCTGTAGTAAAACTAACACAAGTTTTATAGAAATAACTTGACAATCCATTATGGAATTTTATTAGGTTTTTTTGGCTGATTGTTTTTCCAACTTCTGCGCTGAAATTTCGTTCAGTATCCAAGACTCATCAATACCAAATTGCCGCCATACTAAAGAGCTTAGTTTTTCGATTTCACGACCTGCTATTTGAAATTTAATTATGAGTGATTGTAACAGCATTATCATCTCAACACGCCCATCATAATCACTCATATTAATAGCGTAATCGTAGAAAAAGTCATGTGCCAACCAGTTCCTTTTTTGCAGGGTGTCATCCAGATGGCTTAACAATTAATCTGACAATTCCACTCGCTTTTTATCTGCCCCAATAGACGACCAAATGTATTAGAGTTTAATCCATCGTAAAGATCTAACCATTGTTCTTGTGTAAGAGCTGACTCATCCAGTAATTTGTAACCCATAGTAAAATTCACTAGAGCCTTTTCTGCACATTGTGCACTAAATGAAGCCAAGCCATAAAATGCAAACACCTCTTTTTCATCTCCCGACTCAACATCAGGAATTTCATTTAGCTCACTGAGAGCTATACCAGCCTCATTCAAACATCCCTCCTTAACACCTACGAAGGCGTGAAATAAAAGCACCTAAAAATCTCATATACTTTTATACCCTGCACTGTCTTTTAAAAAACATCAATAAATTACTTTATCTTTCAATCTACCACCAGATTAGTCATATCTACAATCAGATAGATATTTTTAACACACCGTTCAATTCTCTCCTTATTATGAAAAAGAAGCGGGCCAATGGCCCGCTTGGTTATATCGTACTCACCCAACCATCACACCGGCGGATGGAAATGGCTGGCCTCGCGGGTGGCCATCTCCTCGTAGGTGGCCCACTTCTGCCACGCCACTTTTTGCGCCACCTGCATCAGCCGCTCGGCCTCTTCCGGATGGCTTTGGGCCAGTACCCGATAACGGGTCTCCTCCTGCCGGTATTCAGCGAGCGAAATGGAGGGACGCAGGCTGTCGAGGCTGAAAGGGTTCTGCCCCGCGCTGCGCAATACCGGGTTGTAGCGCAGCAGCGGCCAGTGGCCCGAGTCCACCGCCCGTTTCTGCTGGGTCAGGCCAAACTCCATATCGATGCCGTGAGCGATGCAGTGGCTGTAGGCGATGATGAGCGAGGGGCCCGGATAGGCCTCCGCCTCGCGCAAGGCCTGCAGTGCCTGCTGCGGGTTGGCACCAAAGGCGATGCGGGCGACATAGACGTTGCCATAGGAGATGGCCTGCAACGCCACATCCTTCTTGGCCAGCGTCTTGCCCCCCGCCGCGAACTTGGCGACGGCACCCAGTGGCGTCGATTTCGACATCTGGCCGCCAGTGTTGGAGTAGACCTCGGTATCCATCACCAGCACGTTTACATCGCGCCCGGAGGCGAGCACATGATCGAGCCCCGCCGAGCCGATGTCATAGGCCCAGCCATCGCCGCCGATGATCCAGACCGAACGGCGCACCAGCTGATCGATGAGTGACAGTAGCTCACGGGCCTTGCCGGATTTCACCTCTTCCAGCCGCTCGCGCACTTGCGCCACCCGGGTGCGCTGGGCGCGGATCTCAGACTCCAGCCGCTGCGGGGCGCTGACAAGCGTCTCCACCAGCTCGACCCCGATCTCCCCCTTCATCGCCTGCAAGGCTGCCACTGCCTGACCGTGGTGCTGATCGGCGGTGAGGCGGAAGCCAAAGCCAAACTCGGCGTTGTCCTCGAACAATGAGTTCGACCAGGCCGGCCCCTTCCCTTCGCCGTTCTTGGCCCACGGAGTGGTCGGCAGGTTGCCGCCATAGATGGAGGAGCAACCGGTGGCGTTGGCCACCAGCATGCGATCGCCAAACAGCTGGGTCAGCAGCTTGAGATAAGGGGTCTCGCCACAGCCGGCGCAGGCGCCGGAGAACTCGAACAGGGGTTCGAGGAACTGGGCGCCGCGCACGGTGGAGAAATCCACCCGCTCGCGGGCAGGCCAGGGCAGGCTCTCGAACCAGCGCAGCGCCTGTTTCTGGCCCGCGAGGTGCGGCGCCTTGTCCATCATGGCGATGGCGCGGTCGCCTTCGTTACTCTCTCCTTCAACACGCTCGCCTTGATGGCTTGCATCCGCCCCGGCTCGCACCGGACAGGCTTGCACGCACTGACCGCAGCCAGTGCAATCCTCCGGATAAAGTTGCAGGGTGTAGCGGCTGTCGGGGAAGCCCTTGGCAGTGACGGGCACCGATTGGGCGGCCTCGGGGGCGGTCGCCAGCCAGTCCTGATGGTAGAACTTGGCTCGCAGCGCCGCGTGGGGGCAGACAAAGACGCAGTTGCCGCACTGGATGCAGATATCGGAGTGCCAAATCGGGATCTCGCGGGCGATATCCCGCTTCTCGAAGCGGCTGGTGGCAGTGGGGTAAGTGCCATCCACCGGCAGCATGGAGACCGGGATGCGATCGCCGCGCCCCGCCAGCATCTCGCCAGTGACCCGCTGGACAAACTCGCTGCCACCCGGTGCCAGTGGCAACGGATAGTCGCTGATCTGCTCATCACCGGCCGGGATGGCCACCTGATGGAGGTGGGCTAGGGTGTCATCCACCGCCGCGAAGTTGCGCTCGACCACCTCGGGCCCCTTGCGGGCATAACTCTTCTCGATGCTCTCCTTGATCAGCGCAATGGCCTCGTCCCGCGGCAAGACCCCGGCCAGCGCAAAGAAGCAGGTCTGCATGATGGTGTTGATGCGATTGCCCATGCCGTTTTGCTCGGCCACCCGATCGCCATCGATGCAGTAGAGCTGGATATTGAGGGCGCGGATGCGGGCCCGCAGCCGCTCGGGCAGCTGGTCCCACACCTTGTCAGCCTCATAGGGGGCATTGAGCAGCAGGGTCGCTCCTTCGGCGGCGTGCTCCAGCAGATTCACCGATTCGACAAAGCCCCACTGGTGACAGCCGATAAAGCTCGCCTGCTCGATAAGCCAGGGGGCGTCTATGGGCTCGGGGCCAAAGCGCAGGTGGGAGACGGTACGCGAGCCCGACTTCTTGGAGTCGTAGACGAAGTAGCCCTGGGCGTGGAACCCCTCCAGCTCGCCGATGATCTTGATGCTGTTCTTGTTGGCGCCAACCGTGCCATCGGCGCCGAGGCCGAAGAACAGCGCCCGCACCCGGCTGGCAGGCTCCAGATCGCCGATGGGATGCCAGGCCAGACTGAGGCCCGACACGTCATCGACAATCCCCACGGTAAAGCGCGGGCGCGGCGCATCGGATGCCAGCTCCTCGAACACGGCGGCGCACATGGCCGGAGTGAACTCCTTGGAGGAGAGGCCGTAGCGACCGCCACTGAGCCACGGCAGGCGCTTGATAAGGCCCCGCTGCAAGCCGTCGATCAACGCGCTCTGCACATCCAGCAGCAGTGGCTCACCCCCGGCCCCCGGCTCCTTGGTCCGATCCAGCACCGCCAGCCGGCGCACGCTGGCAGGCAGCGCATCGAGCAGCGCCTGCACCGGGAAGGGGCGATAGAGGCGCACCACCAGGACCCCTGTCTTGCGATCCTGCCAGTTGAGCCAGTCGACCGTGGTGCGGGCGGTGGCCGCCCCCGACCCCATCAGCAAGATGACGTCGGTGGCATCCGGGGCACCGTGGTACTCCACCAGCCGGTAGTGGCGACCGGTGAGGGATCCCAGCTTGTCCATGCACTGCTGCACCCGCACCGGCACCGCCTCGTAGAAGGGGTTGACGCTCTCGCGGGACTGGAAGTAGGTATCGGGGTTCTGGGCCGTGCCGCGCATCACGGGGTGATCCGGGTTGAGCGCCCGGGCGCGGTGGGCGCGCACCCAGTCGTTGTCGATAAGGGCGCGAATTTCATCTCGATGCAGGGCGGTGATTTTGTTGACCTCGTGGGAGGTGCGAAAGCCGTCGAAGAAGTGGATAAAGGGCACCCGGCACTGCAGGGTGACGCTGTGGGCGACCAAGGCCAAGTCCTGCGCCTCCTGCACCGAGCAGGAGGCGAGCATGGCAAAGCCGGTGCTGCGCGCCGCCATCACATCCTGATGGTCACCAAAAATCGAGAGCCCCTGCGCCGCGAGTGATCGGGCCGCCACATGGAACACAGCCGCAGTCAATTCACCGGCGATCTTGTACATGTTGGGCAACATCAGCATCAGCCCCTGACTGGCGGTGAAGGTGGTGGCGAGCGCCCCCGCCTGCAGGGCGCCGTGCACAGTCCCGGCCGCCCCCCCTTCACTCTGCATCTCCACCACGGTAGGGATGTTGCCCCAGAGGTTGGTCTGTCCCTCGTCCGCCCAGGCGTCGGCCAGCTCGGCCATGGTCGAGGAGGGGGTGATGGGATAGATGGCGCACACTTCGCTCAGCTGGTACGCCACCCGGGCCGCGGCTTCGTTGCCATCGACCATGATCAGTTCATGTTTCATTGGGACTCCTCCGGTTGGCGCAGCTCGATGGCGTGACAAGGGCACTGGTCGTGACAGGCGCCGCAGCCGGTGCAGCGCGCCGCATCCACCTGATACCCCTTGCCCGGCCCCAGCTTTTCGATGGCCTGCTCGGGGCAACTGCCGTAGCAGCCATCGCACTCGAAGCAGTTGCCGCAGGAGTAGCAGCGCGCCGCCTCGTAGCGTGCCGCCGTCTCGTCCAGTCCGCCTATGATCTCGCCAAAGTCGTCCCGCGCCCACGCCGGTTTGACCGGCTGACTGCTGGCGGGCGCATGGGTCTGGAACCAGAGCTGCAGCTGCTCAGGCCCCACCAATGGATAGGAAAGCGGTTTGTGGTAGTGGCGACCCCGCAGCCAGGCATCCATGTGGCGCGCTGCCTTCTTGCCGTGACCGGTGGCGATGGTGACGGTGCGCTCCGAGGGCACCATGTCGCCGCCGGCAAACAGCCCCGGCACGTTGGTCATCAGGTTCTCGGCAACCTGCACCACCCCCTCCTTGCTGACCCGCACGCCGGGAATGCTCTCCAGCACAGAGAGGTCCACCTCCTGACCCAGCGCCAGGATCAGGGAGTCCGCCTCCAGGGTTTCGAACTGGCCGGTGGGCACCGGCTTGCCCTGCTCATCCAGCGTCATCACCTCCACTTCTATGCTGGTGCTGTCGAGCTGGCGGATGCTGCGCAGCCAGTTGATCTTGATCCCCTCCTCCTCGGCTTCAAGGGCCTCGAAGGCATGGGCCGGCATGTGATCCCGGTCGCGCCGATAGATGATCATCGCCTCCTCCACCCCGAGGCGGCGGGCGGTACGGGCCGCGTCCATGGCGGTGTTGCCACCGCCGTAAATCGCCACCCGGCGCCCCAGTTTGGGGGGCGGCAAGCCCTGCTCTTCGGCCAGGCTGGCCTGCTCGAGGAAGCTCACCGCATCGAGGATCTTGCCCGCCTCCCGGGCCGGAATATCGACCCGCTTGGCCAGATGGGCGCCGATGGCCATGAAGACGGCGTCAAACCCCCCTTGATCGCGCGCCTTGAGCACGTCTTCCACCTTGTGATTGAGGGTGAGGGTGACGCCGGCGGCCAGGATGCGTGCCACTTCCCTGTCCAGCACCTCGCGGGGCAAGCGGTAGGCGGGAATACCAAAGCGCAGCATGCCACCAGCCAGCGGCCCCGCTTCGCGGATCTCCACCTGATGGCCGAGTCGGTTGAGGTGCCAGGCACAGGACAAACCGGACGGGCCGGCGCCGACGATCAGTACCTTCTTGCCACTGGCGGGCGCCGCTGGCACAGGCTGCCAGCCACGGGCCAGTGCCTCGTCGCCGAGGAAGCGTTCGATGGCGTGAATGGAGACGGCATCATCCACCTGGGCGCGGTTGCAGGCGCTCTCGCAAGGGTGATAGCAGACCCGGCCATGGACCGCAGGCAGGGGATTTTCTTCGATAAGCGTCTGCCAGGCCGCTTCAAAGCGGCCCGCTTCGGCCAGGGCAAGCCAGGCCTGGATGTTCTCGCCGGCCGGGCAGGCGTGGTTGCAAGGTGGCAGAGCCGGCCGCCAGACGGGTAGCCGAGTACGGACCGGGCCTGTTCCCGTTTTCTGGGAGAGATCCGGCTGTGGGGTCATATCCAGTTGTTTGCTCATACATTGCTTTCTTCTTTTTGTGTGACAGGCCCCATCCGATGGCACTTGATACCGTTTAGCCTGAGCGGACGGTGGCCGGATAGGGAAGAAGCGAAAGCGTTAGAAACTGGAAGCTGTCTCGATAATGGACTGATTTTTGTACTGAATGACGGATCAGGATCAAAAAATGTTGCACTTTATGGGGTATGGAGTGCACAACGTGACCCCTGTAACATCTTGCCCAATTGAACACAGGATGGCATTGACCGGCTTATCCGACCGAGGGCGTCGGCGCCGGATTGCCAGGTAAGGACGGCACAGGGCGGCGACCATGCAAGGATTGCTGCATGGGGCGGGAACCGTTATCTTGCCTCCTCTTCATCGGCACAGGCCACTGCACAAGGACCCGGACATGCCAACACTCGACAGCATTCATCTCTACCCCATCAAATCAACGGCAGGCATGCCACTGGCCCGTGCCCGGGTGACCGAAGAGGGCCTGCTGGGGGATCGCCGCTATATGGTGGTCAAACCGGACGGCAGCTTCATCACGGCCCGCACCCATCCCCAGCTGCAACTGGTAGTGGCCACCCCCATGGAGGGCGGCCTGCAGTTGCGCTATCCGGGTCTTGAACCACTCACACTGCGAGAACAGGATTTTTCCCGCATACCCCGGGCCACCGGGGTCTGGGGCGACCGCTTCGCCGCCCAGCAGACCCAACCCCAGGCCGATCACTGGCTGAGCCAGGTGGCGGGGGAACCGGTGCAGCTGCTCTGGCTTGGCGAAACATCAGACCGCTTTCGGGAGAAGACGGGCACCCGGGTCAGCTTTGCCGACGGCTATCCCCTGCTGCTCATCGGCCAGGGTTCGCTGGATGATCTCAACCTGCGCTCCGATGCCCTGCACCAGATGAGCCAGTTTCGCACCAACCTGGTGGCGAGCGGTACTCGTCCGTTCGAAGAGGACGGTTGGAAGCGGATCCGCATCGGCGAGGTGGAGTTTCTGGTCGCCAAGCCCTGCAGCCGCTGCATCATGACCACGGTGGAGGCGGGAACGGATCGCTTCAACGCATTGAAAGAGCCGCTGGCCACCCTCACCCGCTATCGCCGCGGCGAGGATGGGGATGTCTATTTCGGCCAGAATCTGGTTGCCCTGAACGAAGGCTGGATTGAGGCGGGCAGCGAGATAGAAGTGCTGGAGACGACCCGTCCCAGGGTCTACCCCAACGCGGCGCCCAGGAAGCGGACGCTGGTGTGCGTGGCCCGCGAGCCGCTGGCACGGGATCTGGAAACCTTCTGGTTCGAAGCAGCAGATGGGGAGCCGCTGCCCGACTATCTGCCGGGCCAGCACCTGCCCATCAGCCTGGATATCAAAAACGAGCGCATTCAACGGCGCTATACCCTGAGCTCCAGTCCGGATCTGCCGGAGCGCTACAGCATCAGCGTCAAGCGACTCGGTGAGGGGCACATCTCCTCCTGGCTGCACCAGCAGATGCAGGTCGGAGATACTCTGCTGGCCTCCGCTCCGGCTGGCGAGTTTCACCTCGGCGCCGAACGCTCACTGTTGTTGCTCTCGGCTGGCTCGGGCATCACCCCCATGCTCTCCATCGCCCGCACCTTAGGCCTGCGCGGGGAGCTCGGCGACGTGCACTTCATGCACCTGTGCCGCAGCGAGGCGGACATTCCCGCCGCCGCCGAGCTGCACGCCCTGGCGCAGCAAGGGATGGCGCTCACCCTGATCCTGAGCCAGCCCGATGGCCACTGGCAGGGGCTTGAAGGACGCCTCTGCGATGCTCATCTGACTCAGATCAAGGGGTTGCACCAGCGGGAGGTATTCTTGTGCGGCCCCCACGGCTTTATGGCTGACGCGGCGGCCAGGCTGACCGCCCTTGGCGTGCCCGCCAGCCAGATCCGGCAGGAGAGCTTTGGCGGCGCCATCCTCTCGGTGGCGCGCCCCCATCAAGCGCTGCTGCTGCGCATCGGAGCCCAGTCCTTCACCGGCAACAATCAGGGAACCGTGCTGGATCAGGCTCACAAGCAAGGGGTGGAGCTGCCCTGGAGCTGCCGTGCCGGCATCTGCGGCAGTTGCAAGCAGACCCTCATCTCGGGAGAAGTGGATCACCCGGATGCCCCGGCCATCACAGCTGCCGAGCGTGCCGAGGGCAAGATCCTCACCTGCTGCGCCGTGCCGCTGACCGATCTGGTGATCGGGCCACGCTAATCCGATGACCGGGGAATTGACCCCGGTCATCTTTTTGCAAACTTGGACGCCTCATTTCCCCTTATTTCCGTCCATCGCCTCCGCAACAAGTTTTCCCTTCCTATACTCACAGAGTAAAAAACCTTGTCAGCCATTGACTTGGCAACGCATCACAAGACGATCCCTGATGAGAATAAGGACGCTCCACCATGCAACAGAACAGACCCGCCTTTCAGCTCAATCTGCTGCTCTCCGTCATCACTCTGATCCTGCTATCACTGGTATTTTTCGCCTACAGCTGGTCAGGGACGCAACTCGAACAGAGTTATCAGCAACGCTACCAATCTTATGTGCTGGCCGATGAGCTCAGACAATCCTCCGACGATCTGACCCGGCTCGGTCGCACCTATGTGATCACCAAGGATCCTGCCTACGAACAGCAGTACATGCGGATCCTGGCCATTCGCAACGGCGAACAACCGAGACCAGAAGGCTACAACCGCATCTACTGGGACTTCGTCGCCGCCAACGGTCAGAACCCTCGGCCGGACAGCCAGGTGCGCCGCGGCCTCATCGACCTGATGAAAGACACCGGCTTTACCGAGGATGAGCTGGCCAAACTCAACGAGGCCAAAAACAACTCGGATGCACTGGTCAATACCGAGGTCGCCGCCTTCAAACTGGTGCAGCAGACGGATGGCGATCCGGTCGCCAACCAGCAAAAAGCCATCACCATGATGCATGACAAGGCCTATCACCAGAACAAGGGACGCATCATGTCCCCCATCGATGACTTCTACGTCATGATGGAGACCCGCACCCAGCAGGCGGTGGACGACGCCACCAGCCACTCCGCCATGTTGCGCTACCTGTTCATCGCGCTGGGTCTGGTGCTGATGTTCTTCCTCTGGCGCACCTATCGCTCCCTGCTCGATCTGGTGGGTACCTCAGTCGAACAGCTCAAGACCGATCTCCATCTGCTGGCGGACGGAGACTTCTCACGCCCCATCAAGGTGCCGGCAGGCGCGAAGGAGAGCCTGATCGGCCTGCTCGCCTCCATGCAGAACACTCTCAAGGGGATCATCGCCCAGGTCTCCCACTCCACCGAAGAGCTCTCTGACTCGGCCGACAGCATAGCCCAGATAGCTGAGCAGACAGCCCAGTTCGCCACCTCCCAGCAGACCAGTACCCAGACCATGGCAGCAGCCATTGAGGAGCTGGTAGTGAGCATCAGCCACCTCTCCGACAACGCCACCCATGCCGACGAGTTGAGCAAGGTTTCCGCCAACACGCTGGAAGAAGGTTCGGGGGTCATCAAGGAGACCCTCGGCAGCATCGAAAATATTTCGACCACTGTGGGAGAAGCGGCCAGCACCATTGCCGAGCTCAACGGCCATACCCAGCAGATTTCGGAGATCATCGCCGTTATCCGCGGGATCGCCGATCAAACCAACCTGCTGGCGCTCAACGCGGCCATCGAGGCGGCGCGGGCCGGTGAGCAGGGGCGCGGCTTCGCCGTGGTGGCCGACGAGGTTCGCAACCTCGCCAGCCGCTCTGCCGCCTCTACCCAGCAGATCACCGGCATGATCAGCAAGATCCAGAGCGGTGCCGATGCCTCCATCCGCAGCATGGAGAACACGGTCAACAACGTCTCCCGCGGGGTAACGCTGGCCAACCAGACCGGTGAAGCAATTGCCAGCATCCAGAGCCACGCCTCCAACCTGACCGGCCTGATGGGGGAGATAAGTCACACCCTGCGCGAGCAATCCACCGCCGCCAACGAGGTGGTCTCTACCGTTGGCAACATCACCTCCCTCTCCGAGCAGTCGGGGGACGCGGCCCGCAACGTCTCTCGGGAGGCGGCCAAGCTCAAACAGCTGTCACGGCTACTGCGCCAGGAGATGGGTCACTTCAAGCTGTGATCCGATGGCACAACGCAAAACGGCTGCCCAAAGGCAGCCGTTTTTTATGCGGGTGTGTCACCCGTTCATTGCAATCAACCGCGCAGGGCGGCGATGCGCTGCTCGATGGGCGGGTGGCTCATGAACAGCTCGCTCACGGAGCGCTTGCCGTTGATGCCAAAGGCCATCATGGCACCTTCCATCTGCGGTTCGGCCCCGCGGGAGAGGCGCTGCAACGCGGCAATCATCTTGTCGCGGCCAGCCAGCTTGGCGGCACCGGCATCGGCGCGGAACTCACGCTGACGGCTGAACCACATGACGATCATGGAGGCCAGCACGCCGAACAGCATCTCCAGCACGAAGACGGTGATCATGTAGGCAAAGCCACCCGAGCTGCTGCTCTCTTCGCTGTTGTTGGAGCTGAAGAAGTTGCTGATGACACCGGCCACGATACGAGCGAAGAACATCACGAAGGTGTTCACCACCCCCTGGATCAGGGTCAGGGTCACCATGTCGCCGTTGGCCACGTGACTCACCTCGTGGGCCAGTACCGCTTCCGCCTCGTCCCGGCTCATGCTGTAGAGCAGGCCGGAGGAGACGGCGACCAGTGAGTCGTCGCGGCGGGCACCGGTGGCGAACGCATTCATCTCGGGGGAGTCGTAGATCCCCACTTCCGGCATCTTGATGCCCGCTTCACGGGCCTGACGGGCCACGGTACTGACCAGCCAGTGCTCGGTCTCGTTGCGGGGTTGCTCGATGACCTGGACGCCATAGCTGCGCTTGGCCATCCACTTGGACATCAGCAAGGAGATAAAGGAACCCCCAAAACCGAACACGGCACAGAACACCAACAGACCGGAAATGCTGGACTTGTTGATCCCCAGAACCGAGAACAGGATATTGAGTACCACCCCCAGCACCAGCATGACGGCCAGGTTGGTCACCAGGAATAGCATAATTCGCTTCATATTGACTCCTTGTGAGATATGGATGCGTGGCCCCGCACAGCATCACTGCCGGCCGGGGCCACACCTGCCCCACATAATAGATAGATTCGATGAATGTTCGCTGAATGTCGGCCTCAGAGCAGGGGCGAAATGTCGAGACGCCCGCGCAGATCGGCCTCGAGCGGATTGTTTACAAAGGGTATTTCACCCAAAAACGGAGCGGGCAGCAAGCCCCTCAGCGTGTCCAGATTCTCCTGGTAGTGGCTCATGGAGCCGTGCAGCCGATTGATGACCCAGCCCGCCACCGGCAGGTTGTCGTTGCGAATGGCGGCGAAGGTGAGCAGCGCATGGTTGAGGCAACCCAGTTTGGCCCCCACCACCATGACAACCGGCATGTTTTCCTGCTTGACCCAGTCCGACAGCAGGTGCTTGCGATCCAGCGGCAAAAACCAGCCCCCGGCCCCCTCCACGACGATGAGCTCGGCGCCCGCCTGCTCTATCTGGCGCAAACCATCGGACAAGCCCGTCAGCGTGATGGCCTCACGGGCCTCGCTGGCGGCGATATGGGGCGCGATGGGCGGTTCAAAAGCGAACGGATTGACCAGATCGTAGGGCAAAGGCAGGCTCGCGGCCTCCTGCAACAGCACGGCGTCCAGATTGCGCAGCCCATCCGGGGTGCGGGCACAACCGGCCGAGACCGGTTTGTAACCGGCGCACTGGATGCCGTGGGCGGCAAATTCCAGCAACAGAGTGCGGGCGACCAGCGTCTTGCCCACATCTGTGTCCGTGCCCGTGATAAAGAAGGATTTAACCATGATGACTCCTCAACGCAAATCAGGTGCCTACCCGCATGTGGGGACAGATCACCTGCGTATCAACTCTCTTTCAGACAAAGCGGCTGATCCACCGCCAGCTTAAACTCGGACCGGTTTATCGGCGGCTCACTTGCCCCAAACAGACTTGGTAGCTGGCGGCCAGCAGGCCGTCCGGCTGACGATAAGCTTCATAAGCCAGACTCAGGCGCTGCAAGCGCTGCCGGCTGCTGAGACCGGGCTGACGCTCGTCATTGATCTGGCTGGCCCCAATCCCCTTGAGGTCACGCAGCAGATCGCTCAATTCGGGATAGGCAAGCGACCAGGTCAGACTCTCGAGGCGAGGGGCGCTGAAGCCCCCTGCGGCCATGGCATCCTGCAATTGTGGCAGGCTGAGGAAGCGATTGACATGGGGACAGTCGTCAACCGTGCGCCAGGCCTCACGCAATTGCCAGAGCGAATCCGAGAGCAGGGTCGAGAACAGTAGCTGACCGCCAGGCTTGAGCACCCGATGCAGCTCGGCAAAGGCCTGCGCCGGACGCTCGCACCACTGCAGGGCCAGGCTGGAGAAGACCCAGTCAAGACTCTGATCGGCAAAGGGCAACAGCTCCGCATCGCCGCACACCAGTTGAGCGCCGCTGCCGCGCAGGGCCGCCTGCGCCAGCATGCCGGGGGCGAGATCCAGCCCGTGCAGCCGGTGGCAACGACGGGCGAGGTGCGGCAAGAAGAAGCCGGTGCCACAGCCCAGATCCAGTCCAGCTCCCGGCAAGGCATCTGCCACAGCATACCCTTGCTCCCCATGACCCAGCCCCGACGCAGGCACGGCGTCTGGCATCCACTCGAGCAGCGCCAGCCCCACCTCCTGCTGGAAGCGGGCGTGGGCGTCATAGTGACGGGCGGCCGCCCCGAAACGGCGGGCGAGCTGGGCCTTGTCGACCTGCTGGAAACGCTCATGCATGGCGAGCACCTCTCGGGTCTGCGGCATCCCTATTCCCCCTGGCCGACAGAGTGCAAGGGCCGAGGGCATCGAGCAGGCGATCCACATCCTGTTCACTGTGGGTCGCGCTCAGGGTGATGCGCAGCCGCGCCGTGCCCACCGGCACAGTGGGCGGGCGAATGGCGCTGGCCCAGATACCGCGCCCCCGCAGCCGCTCGGCCAGTTGCAGGGCAGCACTGCTCTCCCCCACCAGCAGCGGCTGGATGGGGGTGGTGCTTGCACCAAGTTGCCAACCCAGAGCCTCTGCCCCTTGCCGAAAGCGGGCAATAAGCCGGGCAAGGTGGGCACGGGGCTCATCGGCGGCGCGTACCAGTTCGATGCTCTTGCTGACGGCGCAAGCCTGGGCGGCGGGCATATGGGTGCTGTAGACGTAGTGACGGGCGAAGTTGACCAGGTAGTCCACCAGCTCACGACTGCCGCCGACGAAGGCGCCAGCCACCCCGAGCGCCTTGCCAAAGGTGCCCATCTGGATGTGCACGCTGGCCGGATTAACGCCCTGGGCCGCCAGGGTGCCGCGCCCTTCTGGCCCCAGCACGCCGAGGCCGTGGGCATCGTCGATCATCAGCCAGTTGCCACTCTGGGCGGCCAATGCCGCAAGCTCGCGCCAGGGGGCCTGATCCCCGTCCATGCTGAACACCCCTTCCGAGACAATCAAACCCCGATTTGGTTCGAGTTGACGCGCGAGCGCGGCCATATCGTTGTGGCCGAAGCGCTTCATCTTGCAGGGCAGCTGGCAGCCCATCTCCTGCAAGGAGGCGTGGTTGAGCCTGTCCTGCCACAGCAGGTGTTCCTTGCCGAGCAAGGCCTTGAGCACCGCCTGATTGGCGGAGAAACCACAGTTGAACAGCAGCACCGCCTCCACCCCCAACCAGTCAGCAAGCGTCTCTTCCAGCTGTTGGTGAGCGCGGCTGTAACCGGTCACCAGCGGCGACGCACCGGAGCCTGCGCCATAGCGGTCAACCCCCTCCTGGAAGGCGGTTTTGATGGCGGGGTGATCCGCCAGCCCCAGATAGTCGTTGGCGGAAAAGTTGAGGTAATCGCGCCCCGCCACCCTGAGCCGCCCGCCACTCGCCCCGTCGGTCGCGATGCGGTTGCGCAGCAGACCTGCCTGCTCGCGTTCGGAGAGCGCCGCGCCCAACCCAAAGGGTCCCGTTACCGCGGGGCCGTTCATGACCGCGCAGCCCCAGCACGGGGGCGGGTGGCGTCATAAAACATCTCGGCGGGCTCGCTTTGGCGACTTACCTCGGCCATCAGCTCCTCTTCTTGAACCTGATCCGGCTTCTGGGCCCGCTGGGCGGGGCGAATACCGAGTCGCTTGAACAGTTGCATGTCGCTGTTCTCGTCCGGGTTGGGAGTGGTCAGCAGCTTGCAGCCGTAGAAGATGGAGTTGGCCCCCGCCATAAAGCACATGGCCTGCATCTGCTCGTTCATCTTCTCCCGCCCGGCGGAGAGGCGCACGTGGGAGGCCGGCATCATGATGCGCGCCACGGCGATGGTGCGGATAAATTCGAACGGATCTAGGTTTTCTTCGTTCTCCAGCGGCGTCCCCTTCACCTTCACCAGCATATTGATGGGGACGCTCTCCGGGTGACGGGGCAGGTTGGCCAGCGCCATCAAGAGGCCCGCCCGATCTTTGGCCTGCTCGCCCATGCCGACGATACCGCCGGAGCAGACCTTCATGCCAGCGCCGCGCACATGCTCCAGGGTATCCAGCCTGTCTTGATAGGTGCGGGTAGTGATGATGTCGCCGTAAAACTCCGGCGAGGTGTCGAGGTTATGGTTGTAGTAGTCAAGGCCCGCTGCCCCCAGACGCGCCGCCTGATCGGCGGTGAGCATCCCCAGCGTCATGCAGGTCTCCATGCCCAGCCCGCGCACCTCCTCGATCATCCGGAGGATATAGGGCATGTCCCGCTCCTTGGGGTTGCGCCAGGCGGCCCCCATGCAGAAGCGGGACGAGCCGTTGGCTCTGGCCTCGCGGGCCCGTTCCAGTACCTTCTCCACCTCCATCAGCCGCTCGGTCTCGAGCCCGGTGTGATAGCGGGCGCTCTGGGGGCAATACTTGCAATCCTCCGGGCAGGCGCCTGTCTTGATGGAGAGCAGGGTGCTCACCTGCACCTCGTTCGGGTCGAAATGGGCGCGGTGTACCGTCTGGGCCTGGAACAGCAGATCGTTGAATGGCAGGGCAAACAGGGCCTGAACCTCGGACAGGGTCCAGTCGTGGCGAAGGGCGTGGCCGCCCAGGGTGAGAGCATTCATACATGGCTTCCGGTTGTTATAAGTGGGATCCTGCGCCCGCCATCCCGGGATGTGCGAACACAGAACCCGCCATTGCGCCTGCACCCTCTGAATGGGCAGAGCCAAGTGGCTGAAATTGTTGGCTAGTGTAGAGAGCGCGCGTAGACTGTCAACACCGACCAGATCAAACAAATTGACAACAGAACACATAATGACCAATCAAGAATTCGACCTGCACCATGTCTGGCACCCCTATACCTCCCTCACCCATCCCCTGCCCTGCTATGAAGTGGCCAGCGCCAAAGGGGTAAAAATCACCCTCAGTGACGGTCGCGAACTGGTGGATGGCATGAGCTCCTGGTGGGCCTGCGTCCACGGCTATCAGGTGCCGGAACTGGACGCGGCCGCCACCGCCCAGCTCGGCAAGATGTCCCACGTGATGTTTGGCGGCCTGACTCATGCACCGGCGGTGGAGCTGTGTCGCAAGCTGGTGGAGATCACCCCGGCCGGACTGGATCGGGTGTTTCTGGCGGACTCCGGCTCGGTGGCGGTGGAGGTGGCGCTCAAGATGGCCCAGCAGTACTGGCACGCCAGGGGCACACCCAGAGCCAAGTTCCTCACCCTGCGCGGCGGCTATCACGGCGACACCTTCGGCGCCATGAGCGTCTGCGACCCGGATGGCGGCATGCACGAGCTCTATAAGGGCTTCCTGCCGGAGCACCATTTCGCCCCGGCACCGAGCTGCCGCTTCCACGCCGAGTGGGACGAGCAGAGCGTGGTGGAACTGGCCACCCTCATGGCTGACCACCATCAGGAGATCGCGGCCATCATACTCGAGCCCATCGTGCAGGGAGCGGGCGGCATGCGCTTCTATCACCCCCGCTACCTGCAGTGGGTGCGCGCCCTGTGCGACGAGTTCGGCGTGCTGTTGATTGCCGACGAGATCGCCACCGGCTTTGGTCGCACCGGCCAGCTGTTTGCCTGCGACTGGGCGGGGATCAGCCCCGACATCCTGTGTCTGGGCAAGGCGCTCACCGGCGGCTATCTCACCCTCTCGGCGACCCTGACTACCGAGCATGTTGCCCGCACCATTTGTGACGGCAAGGCCGGCGTCTTCATGCATGGCCCCACCTTTATGGGCAATCCGCTGGCTTGCGCCGTGGCCAACGCCTCCATCGATCTGCTGCTCGCCTCGCCCTGGGCCGAGCGGGTGCAGGCCATCGAGCATCAGCTCAAAACCGAACTGGTCGCGCTGACTCTCAACCCGGCAGTGGCCGATGTACGGGTGCTCGGCGCCATCGGGGTGGTGGAGATGAAAGAACGAGTGGACGTGGCCCGCATCCAGCGCAAGTTCGTCGAGCTTGGGGCCTGGATCCGACCGTTTGGCAAGCTGGTCTACCTGATGCCCCCCTTCGTCATCACCCCCGAGGAGCTGAGGGTATTGACCGGCGCCATCCATGAGGCCATCGCCAGCGGCGAATTCTGAACATGAATGAATAGGCCCTGCATGAGAATGCAGGGCCTATTGACTCTTTTTCATCAGAATGTGAGCGAGGCACCAGACCCGGAAGGCCGGCGCGAGTAGACTGCGCGGGTTTTACCCAACAGATGTACCGTTCCCATGCGCCTCTCTATTGCTGCCAAAATCAACTTCTTCCTGCTGTTCATCTTCTCCATGGTGCTGGTGTTTTCCGCAGCCTATCAGGCGGTGCGTGAGCGCGACCTCATCCTGACCCTGATAAAGGAGCAGAGCCGCGAGCAGACCGAAGCCTATTTCGACGGCCTCAACATGCTGATGCTGACCGGCAAGATGGACGCCCGCGACACCTTGCGCGACAAGTTTCTCGAACACGCCCACGTGGAAGATGCCCGCATAGTGCGCAGCGAGGCGGTGAACACCCAGTATGGGGCCGGTCATGAAAATGAACAGCCCAAGGACAGATTTGATGAGCTGGCGCTGGCAGGCAAAGGTAGCCTGGAGGTGGTGCACGACGGCATGCACAGCAAGCTGGTGGTGACCCGCCCCCTGCTGGCCAAGAAGGATTTTCGCGGCACCGACTGCACCAGCTGCCATCTGGTGCCGGAAAATACCGTGCTGGGCGCTGTGCGCTTTGACTACTCCCTCGACACCCTGTTCACCCGGGTCGAGCAGAACATACTCACCTCGGCACTCAGCCTCACCCTCATCTTCGGGCTGGGTCTGCTGCTCACCCTCTGGGTTATCCGCACCTGGATAGTCCGCCCCCTTAACCAGCTGACCCGCTCCATGGAAGAGGCCACCGATCTGCACGAATTCGGCCATCGACTGGAAGGGGATGAAGGAGACGAAATAGGCCGGGTGGCACTGGCTTACAATCAGATGCTCGACAGCGTGGAGCGCCAACTGGGCAAACGCCCCACCCCGCACCCGGATCGGGACGAGAAGAAGAAAGATTAACCCAGGTAGTAGAACAGCAGGCTGGCAATGAGGATCAGCAACAGGATGGCCAGATGTACCATGCCGACATCCTCCCGGCGGCGGCAACGTTGCCGTTCGAACAGCAAGACCGCAAGAGTCAGTACAGAACAACCCCAGAGCCCGTGCACCAGCCAGGGGGTCAGCACGGGATCCCAGCTCTGGCGCACCTTGACCCCGCCATAGATCAGAAAGCCGTAGGCAGTCTGTGGCCGCGCAAAGTGATAGAGGGAGAGCAAGGCGATGAAGCCGCCCCAGCAGAGCATCACCAATCCCTGCAGCACCCGGGTCAACCCGTCAGGTCCATGTCGCCGCTCTTTCACGCTCATCCCTCACCCAAGCGGCCCGGTCATGAGGTGATCCGGGCACAAAACCCCTCCAGAGTCCGACATTTTTGCTTGTTTATCAAACCCGCGCGGGTAAGATTGACGGCTTAGTCTGCCATGATGGGCCCATCAATGCCCGGGCCAGACCCATAGCGCTGCAAGAACAAGCTGGAGACAATATTTCGATGACGCACGCATCCGTAGTAGATGTGCTGACCGGTAAATATGCGGTTGGCACCACCCAGACAGTCAAAGGGTGGATCCGGACTCGCCGTGATTCCAAGGCGGGGATCTCATTTTTGGCCGTATCCGATGGCTCCTGTTTCCATCCGGTACAGGCCGTCGTCCCCAATACCCTGGCCAATTATGAGAATGAAGTGCTGCGTCTGACTACCGCCTGCTCCGTGGAAGTGACCGGTGTGGTCGTGGCTTCCCAGGGCAGCGGCCAGGCCTTCGAGCTGCAAGCCTCCGAGGTCAAGGTCGTGGGCTGGGTCGAAGATCCGGACACCTACCCCATGTCCGCCAAGCGTCACAGCATCGAATACCTGCGCGAGCAGGGTCACCTGCGTGCCCGCACCAACGTGGTCGGCGCCGTGACCCGGGTACGCAACTGCCTGGCCCAGGCCATTCACCGCTTCTTCCACGAAGAAGGCTACCTGTGGATCGCCGCCCCGCTCATCACCGCCTCCGACACCGAAGGCGCCGGCGAGATGTTCCGCGTCTCCACCCTGGATCTGGAAAACCTGCCGCGCACCCCAGCCGGCAAGGTCGACTACGACAAGGACTTCTTCGGCAAGGAGACTTTCCTGACCGTCTCCGGTCAGCTCAACGTCGAGACCTATGCCTGCGCCCTCTCCAAGGTCTACACCTTCGGCCCGACTTTCCGCGCCGAGAACTCCAACACCAGCCGCCACCTGGCAGAGTTCTGGATGGTGGAGCCTGAGATCGCCTTCGCCGATCTGGAAGACAACGCCGCCCTGGCCGAAGCCATGCTCAAATACGTCTTCAACGCCGTGCTGAGCGAGCGCCGTGACGATCTGGAGTTCTTCGCCCAGCACGTCGACAAGGACGCCATCGACCGTCTGGAGCGTTTCGTCGCCTCCGACTTCGCCCAGATCGACTACACCGACGCCATCGACGTGCTGAAGAACTGCGGCAAGAACTTCGAGTTCCCGGTCTCCTGGGGTATCGATCTCTCCTCCGAGCACGAGCGCTATCTGGCCGAGGAACACTTCAAGTCTCCGGTGGTGGTGAAGAACTACCCGAAAGACATCAAGGCCTTCTACATGCGCCTCAACGACGACGGCAAGACAGTCGCCGCCATGGACGTGCTGGCCCCGGGGATCGGCGAGATCATCGGTGGCTCCCAGCGTGAGGAGCGCCTCGAAGTGCTGGATGCCCGCCTGGCCGAAATGGGTCTGAACAAGGAAGACTACTGGTGGTATCGCGATCTGCGTCGCTACGGTACAGTGCCGCACTCAGGTTTCGGTCTCGGCTTCGAGCGCCTGGTGGTCTACGTGACCGGCATGGGCAACGTGCGCGACGTCATCCCCTTCCCGCGTACCCCGCGTACCGCCGAGTTCTGATTACGGCCACTTGCCGACAAAGCCGACCCCTGGGTCGGCTTTTTGTTAGCTATGCAGCAGTATTACGGCCTGATGGCCATCACAATTAATCACGCAGCCCGCACTCCACACACTCTGCCCACCATTTCCCATGCCCTCCTGTGCCACATAGAGCCCCGTACGATGCCGTTTATTGGCCCAACAAATAACAATGATGTTAATACGTGGTTTTTATGACGTTAAATCAAAAAGCGATGAGTTATTGAAGTACCTCAAATTTTTACCTCTTTTAGCAAGGCACAATAACCACTAACCCTTTAGGGCTAAATAAAAAACAGACAATCCCGGTCCATGAGCCCAATACAGCACTGACATGGATTAAATCACGCGAGGTAATGGAATGATCTTGATGGAATTTTTGGTGGTACTCGGCTGCTTGCTGCTGGGTACCCGCTTTGGGGGCATGGGACTGGGTCTCATCAGTGGTATCGGTCTCTTCCTGCTGACCTTCGTCTTCGGCCTGGTGCCGGGCGAACCGCCGGTTCAGGTGATGCTGACCATTCTGGCGGTGATCGGTTGTGCCGCCACCCTGCAAACAGCCGGAGGCCTCAACCTGATGATGCAAGTGGCCGAGCGCCTGCTGCGCCGTCACCCGCAATACATCACTATCCTGGCGCCGCTGACGACCTGGACCCTCACCTTCCTGTGCGGTACTGGCCACGTGGTCTACACCATGTTCCCCATCATCGCTGACATAGCGCTGCAGAAGAACATCCGTCCCGAGCGTCCGATGGCCGTGGCGTCCGTTGCCTCCCAGATGGCGATCTGCGCCTCCCCGGTCTCGGTGGCCGTGGTTTCCATGGTCTCCATTCTGGCGGCTGGTCACGGCATAGGTCAGGCCTACGGCCTGCTCGATATCCTGATGATCGCCATCCCCTCCTCCCTGACCGGTGTGGTCATGGCGGCCCTGTGGAGCCTGCGTCGCGGCAAGGATCTGGACAAGGACGAAGAGTTCCAGGCCAAGATCCAAGATCCGGAGCAGCGCGCCTTCATCTACGGTGGTGGTGAAACCCTGCTCAACACCAAGTTCCCGAAAGAGGCCTACTGGTCTACCTGGATCTTCTTCGCCGCCATCGCGGCCGTGGTATTGCTCGGTGCCAACGAAGGTCTGCGTCCGGTGTTCACCATCAAGGACAAAACCGGCCCGCTCTCCATGAACCTGGTGATCCAGATGATGATGCTGATCGCCGGTGCCATCATCCTGATGCGCTGCAAGGTCAAGCCGGGTGATATCTCCAACGGCGCCGTCTTCAAGGCCGGCATGGTCGCCATCTTCTCCGTATTCGGGGTTGCATGGATGAGTGAGACCTTCTTCCAGGCTCACATGCCGCTGCTCAAAGAGACCCTGGCCCACGTGGTACAAGCCCAGCCTTGGACCTACGCGCTGGTGCTGTTCCTTATCTCCAAGCTGGTGAACAGCCAGGCCGCCGCCCTGACCGCCATCGCCCCCATGGGTCTGGCGCTGGGTGTCGAACCCAAGCTGCTGATCGCCTTCCTGCCGGCGAGCTATGGCTACTTCGTGCTGCCGACCTACCCGAGCGATCTGGCCTGTATCGGTTTCGACCGCTCCGGCACCACCCGTATCGGCAAGTTCATCATCAACCACAGCTTCATCATTCCGGGGCTGATCGGGGTGGTGACCTCCTGCTCGTTGGGCTTTATCCTGACCAGCATCCTGCTCTAATCGCAGTCGCGTTTAACACATTGACAGACAGGCCCCCGCTTCGGGGGCCTGCTTTTTTCTCCCCCGCTCTGTTACCCCAACAATTTCCCCGCAGCTATTTCCAGCCGCCATTTCCAGACACTATGCCTTTACCTGTGTCCCCGCCGCTGGGTAGCATGCCCTTTCATTCACCACCGGAATCTCCCCCATGTCTCGCGTCATCCTGCTCTGGAGTGGCGGCAAAGATGCCATGCTGGCCCTCTGTCATGCCCGCCAAGCGGGCCATCAGGTGGTGGCACTGGCCACCTTTGCGCCGCCAGAGCCCCGATTTCTGGCTCATCCCTTGCCGCTGGTACGCCGTCAGGCGGCGGCCCTCGGGCTGCCCCATCTGCTGGTCACCATAGAGGCGCCGTTCGAGCAGAGCTACGAGACGGCATTGAGCCGTTTGCAGCAGGAGTGGAACCTCGACGGGGTGGTGACCGGCGATATCGATAGCGTGGGGGGCGCACCAAACTGGATCCGTGAACGCTGCCAGCCGCTTGGGCTCGCGGTCCACACCCCGCTCTGGCAGCAATCCCGCCAAGCTTTGCTGGCGGATATGCTGGCATGCGGTATCGTCGCCCACCTCTCTTGCGTCGATACCCGGATGCTGGCTCCCGAGTGGGCCGGGCGCACGCTCGATGCCGACACCCTCGCCGAATTGCAGCAACTGGCCGAGCGCCAGGGCTTCGATGCCTGCGGCGAACAGGGGGAGTACCACACCATGGTGACCGACGGCCCCGGCTTTGCCGCTCCGTTGCTCCTCGATGGCTGGCAGGTGGCACGGCAGGATCATCTGGCCTATCTGGCAGAACAACAGGGGTAACGGCGCCAAGCCATCTGGCCAGCGCGTTCAAGGGCGCACCAAAATCGAGATAAAAAAACGGGAGGCAACAGCCTCCCGTTTTGTTTGAATCGGGCCAATAACGACCCGAACAAGGGATAAACCGGCTTATTTCGCCAGCTTGCCCAGCACCCGCTGCAGCAGGCGGATGCGGGGCTCGATGCTGTCGAGCAGCAGGAATTCCGCCTCCGAGTGGAAACCGCCGCCCATGGGGCCGAAGCCATCGAGCGACGGCACACCCGCGGCGGCGGTGAAGTTGGCATCCGAGCCGCCACCGGCCTCCAGCCAGTTGAAGGGGATCCCCTCCTCCTTGCCCGCCGCCTCCACCAGCGTCATCAGCGCCTCGGTGTCACCACTCGGGCGCATCGCCGGCTTGAAGGTCTGGCGATCCACCTCGACCCGGCAACCGGCGAGGAAGGGGTTGTTGGCCATAAAGGTGAGCCGGTCGTGCACCGCCGCCGCCTCTTCGTTGCGCCAGAAGCGCAAGTCCACGATCGCTTCGGCAAAGTCCGGCACCACGTTGACGCCGGTGCCGCCCTGTACCACGCCGACGTTCATGGTGGTGCCTGTCTCAAGATTGACCTGATCGTTGATGGCCAGCACCCAGTTGGCCAGCTCGGTAATGGCGGAGATCCCCTCGCTCAGCGCCGAGCCAGCGTGGGAAGCCTTGCCGTGGAAAGTAATGCGGTACTTGGCGTTGCCCTTGCGGGCGCTGATGAGATCCCCATTGGGGCGCGCCGCCTCGGCCACCAGCACGCAGCCGCTCTGTTTGGCCTTCTCCACCAGCCACTCTTTGGACCAGGGGGAGCCAATCTCCTCATCGCAGTTGCAGCAGACCAGCACCTTGAGCTTGGCCAGTTGCGCCGGATCCATCTCTTTGAGGGCATACCAGGTGGAGAGCAGGCCGCTCTTCATGTCCGAGACGCCAGGGCCAAAGGCCTGATTGCCTTCGACCTTCAGCGGGCGCTTCGCCGCCGTCTCCTCGGGGAAGACGGTGTCCATGTGGCCCACCAGCATCACGTCGTAGTGGCTGGCGCCGGGGGCATTGGTGATCTCCAGGCAGGGGCCGCACTCGGCGGCAAACTGGTGGCGGGTTACCAGCCAGCCGATGGCCTCATATTTCTCGGTCATGATGTCGGCCACTTTTGCCACCCCGGCCGGGGTGCGGGTGCCGCAATCGAGATTGATGAGGGGGGCCAGATCGGCCAGATAGCTATCGAGGGAAAACGGGCGCTTTACATCTGTCATCATCTTCTCCATGCAAGCCTTGCCACTCGCGGCCAAGGCCTGTCAGCAACAGGATGAGGGCGGGCAGCCGCGCTGCCCGCCCCGTCATTACATACACAGCAGACCATCACATAAACAGCAGATAGTTGAGCGTCAACGCCGTCACCAGCGCCCCCGCCATGGGCACACAGGTGCGCTTGACCACCACGAAGGGGGAGACCTTGGCGATCCCCGCGCAGGCGATCAGCACGGCCGCGATGGGGGAGACGGTGCGGCCGATGCTGGAGGCGAGCTGCATAGGCAGCAGCATGGTCACCGCCGGCACGCCGAACTTGGCCGCCACGGCGGGCGCCAGGGTCGAGAAGCTCAAGAAAGCCGCGTTGCCCGAGCCCATGATGACAGCCGCCACCATGATGAGCCCCACCATCACCAAGGTCATCAAACCGCTGCCGATGCCGGCATTGCTGGCGGAATGGAGCAGGGTGTCGATGGCGCCAATGGCTTTCAGGGATTCGGCAAACAGCTCGGCACAGACGATAAGCGCCACCACCGGGCCAAACACCTTGCCCATCCCATCGAGGAAGCTTGACAGCCCCGCGAAGGCGGTGCGCAGCGAGCAGGTACGCAGCAGTTCGCACAACATGCCGATAAAGACCGACAGCAGCATGGCCACCTCCACGCTGACGCTGATGGTAGTCACCATCAGCTTGGAGAAGGTCATCATCAACACGAAGGGGATGATCGGCAGCAGGGCGTACCAGATCGGCGCCTGCACTGCGTCGGTGCCCTTCTCATCCAGCTCGGCGTGTTCGCCGCGATGCAGGGCCGGATCCCAGCCATCCTTGCGATCGCAGTGACGCTGCCAGAAGAAGTGCAGCACCATGGTCACCAGCAGCATGGGCGCCACCAGCCAGATCTGGTAGTCGACGAAGTAGCTGGTCGGATCCATGCCGGATTGACCGGCGGAGAAAATGGCGTTGGTCTGGGTCGGGCCAATCTCGAACGCCTGGGAGGTAGCGATAACGCCACAGGCTGAGGCCGGGCTGATGCCAAGGTTGCGCATCACAGGGTACATGGTGACCATCAAGAGCAGGCCAAGGCCGGTGGCGGAGGTGACGAACAAGGAGACGAATACCGCCACCAGATAGCAGATGGAGAGCATCAGGTAACTGGACTGGATGCCCGCCACCGGTTTGACCGCCACCCGCACCAGCGCCTGGGAGGCACCGATATGGGACATGTAGGTGGCAAAGCCCGCGACCGCCATGATGGTGAGGCCGAGCCCCGCTGCGCGGTAGGAAAAGATCCCCTTGAACACCTCGAACAGGTCGAACAGGGCGAAGCCGGTGCTCTTGTCAGCGGGCAGTATGGGGTGCAACCCCAGCCAGTAAGCCAGGGTGAAAATGGCCATACCGGCCAATGCCAGCACCGCCTGCGGGTTGTAATCCTTGATGATGCCGTAGACCACGGCGATCAGCACGAGCAAGACAAATAAGAGTTCCAATATTCGCTCCTGATAAAATTATCGAGGAGCGAAATCTAGTGGTCGGGTCTCGCTTTCCCCTTGATCCCTGTCAATAAAGGTGGCTTCGCCTCATTTCAATGGCATAAAATGCTATACACCTAACAAAAAATGGCCGTTTAAACTAAAGGCAAACCTTTAGAATCCTTTTGCCACCCGTTCTGGCGGATAACCTCAGGCTTTTTTGCTTTGGATCAACGTCAGGGGCCAGTGAACTGGCCAAGATGCGCATCGACACAGCGACCATTTCGCGCCGGAGAGAGTTATGACAAGCCAAGCCACCGCGGGTATGACCACCAGCGACTACAAGCTATGGGACATCCTCGTCGAGTCTGCAAAGGAACGCACCACCATTCGTTACTCCAAACTGGCCAGGCAGGCCGGGCTGGAGAATAGCCAGGATGAGCTGCGCACCCTGTTGCAACGCATCCGCATGTACTGCACCGAACACCAGCTGCCGATCCTCTCCACCATAGTGGTGGACGATGTGGGCAAATATACCGGCCTCTCCTCCAGCCTGCCGGACGCCCCCTGGGAGCGTGCCAGGGTGTTTGACTACCAATGGCCTGTTGCACCCTGAGCCATCCGCCCTCACAACAACGCGCCCGGTGGCGCGTTTTGTACTTCTTTGGGCCCCCTTTCCTGAACTACAGGCAAAAAAAACCCGCCTCAAGGGCGGGTACTAAGCAAGCAACGCTCTGGATGACCAGAGTAAAGAGTTCAGGCTGTCGAATCTTGCCACCCCCGGCACCACGCGAAAGAGGTAACAGGACAACATGGATTTGTATAAATCGCTGATTTATCCAAGCTTCATGCTGACCATCGACGGGGAATGAGACTAAAGTGAAGGCCCTGCTTAAGGAAATGATTTATTAGTATTCCATTATGCACAAAATGAATTTACGAGGCGTCGACCTCAACCTGCTGGTGGTGCTCAAGGCGCTGCTGGAGGAACGCAACACCACCAAGGCCGCCGAGCGGCTCGCCATGAGCCAGCCGGCCGTCAGTCGTGCCCTGGCTCGCCTGCGGCTGCTCTATGACGATCCCTTGCTGATCCGCACCCCCCAGGGCATGGAACCCACCGCCAGGGCACAGGCGCTGCTGCTGCCGCTGCGGGAGATACTGCACGACATCGAGCAGACCTTCAGCCAGCCGGAGCAGCTCGATCCGGGCAAGTTCGAGGGCGTCCTGCGCATCGGTGCCCACACCTATGTGGAGTACGTGATGATGCCGAGCCTGCTGGCCCGCCTGCAGCAGCAGGCACCCAACCTGCGCATCCACATGGTGCCCCTCAATGCGGACTACGAACGTCAGCTCGACGAGGGGATGATCAGCATGGTGATCAGCAAGCAGGACGAGGTGCCCGGCCGTTTTCGTCGCATCCCGCTGTTTGAAGACAAGCTGATCTGTGCGGCCCACCGCAGCCATCCATTCCAGGGCCAGGTACTCTGCATCGAATCCTTCGCCAAGGCCCAGCACCTGCTGGTCGCCCCCCGTGGCAGCGAAGGGGGCATAGTCGATGACTTGCTGGCCGCCCACGGCATGACCCGGCATACCCCCTTGATAGTGCAAAGCTTTCTGGCTGCGCCCTTCATCCTGCCCTACGCCCCCCTGCTGCTGACCTCCCCCGCCAGGGTGTTGCGACCGCTGATGCCGCTGCTGGATCTGGTGGAGTACGAGACCCGTTTCGCCCTGCCGACCTTTGAAGTCAGCCTCATTCGCCATCGCCGCGACGACAACCACGCCATGCTCAACTGGTTCGAGTCCGAACTGCACCTCTGGTGCCAATCCCAGCGCGAGCTTTGATCCCGCCGGCGCACCCTGCGCCGGACTTTTTTCTCCCCAGCCCCCTGCGACTGCCTCTTCGCCTTTGGAAAATCACCCAAGGTGCGGCTCCGCCGTTGCCATGGGATAGTCACAATGCCAGAATCGAGCCTTTGCTTGATGTCACGTTCAGATCTCAAGTTGCCGATTTCACGTTTCAGCTTCAAGGGCCCGCGCCCGCAGACAAGGACTCCTCATGGCCACCACCCTCTATGGCATCAAAAACTGCGACACCATTAAGAAAGCCCGCAAGTGGCTGGACGAGGCTGGCATCGACTATCGCTTTCACGACCATCGCGCCGATGGGCTGGATCCCGCCACGCTGGACAGCTGGTTGGCAAAGCTTGGCTGGGAAGCCTTGCTCAACAGCCGTGGCACCACTTTCCGCGCCCTGCCGGATGAGGCCAAACAGGGGCTCGACACCGCAAAGGCCCGCGCTCTGCTGCTGGAACACCCGGCCATGATCAAGCGCCCCTTGCTCGACAGAGACGGCGAACTGACTCTGGGTTTTAAAGCCGATAACTACCAATCCCTCTTCTCTCGTTAAACTTTTCTGTTAAGGAACGCCGATGTCGGATGTCATCGCACTGGCCAAGGATCTGATCCGCCGCCCCTCAGTTACCCCGCTGGATGAAGGGTGTCAGACCCTGATGGCGGAGCGCCTCGCCAAGCTCGGCTTCGTCATTGAACCCATGGTGTTCGAAGACACCACCAACCTTTGGGCCCGCCGTGGCAGCGAAGGCCCCCTGTTCTGCTTCGCCGGCCACACCGACGTGGTGCCAGCCGGGCCGCTGGAAAAGTGGCACACACCGCCGTTCGAACCGACCATCCAGGATGGCGTGCTGTACGGTCGCGGCGCCGCCGACATGAAGGGTTCGCTGGCCGCCATGGTAGTGGCGGTCGAGCGTTTCGTCGCGGCCAATCCGGATCATCGGGGGTCGATCGCCTTTCTCATCACCTCGGATGAAGAGGGGCCCTTCATCAACGGCACCACACGGGTGATCGACACCCTGGAAGCGCGCCACGAGAAGATCCGCTGGTGCATCGTCGGCGAGCCCTCCTCCACCGCCGTGGTAGGGGATGTGGTGAAGAACGGCCGACGCGGCTCCATCACCGGCGATCTGCTGGTGCGCGGGGTGCAGGGTCACGTCGCCTATCCCCATCTGGCAGACAACCCGATCCACAAGGCGGCGCCCGCACTGACCGAGCTGGCGGCGACTGTCTGGGATCAGGGCAACGCCTACTTCCCTCCCACCAGCTTCCAGATTGCCAACATTCAGGGGGGCACTGGTGCCTCCAACGTCATTCCCGGCGAGCTGCAGGTCCAGTTCAACTTCCGTTTCAGCACCCAACTGACCGACATGGATATTCGCGAGCGGGTCGAGGCCCTGCTGGACAGGCACGGACTGGATTACCAGCTTGACTGGACCCTCTCCGGTCAGCCCTTCCTGACCGACACCGGCGATCTGCTCGATGCCGCCGTGGCGGCCATCGAACAGGTCAATGGCCAGCAACCGGCCCTGCTCACCACCGGCGGCACCTCGGACGGGCGCTTCATCGCCCCCACCGGCGCCGAAGTGATTGAGCTCGGCCCCGTCAACGCCACCATTCACAAGGTGAACGAGTGCGTGAAGGCCGGGGATCTGGATCTGCTGGCCGACATGTATCAGGGCATACTGGATCGGTTGCTGGCATGACGCCTCTTCAGCGCGGGCTTGCGGGTATCCCGCTCAACAACACACAGGATTCGGGATGGGCATGACACAGGATCAACTGCTGGGGCGAGATGAGCACCACCTCATCCTGGTGGGGCGCGGGCCCCATCGTCTGACCGCGGCCACTGCGGCGGCCTTCAACGACATGCAGGTGGCCGCCGCCCATGAGGGACACAACCTGCAGGCGGCCTCCAGCTGGCGCGGGTTCGACCGTCAACTCGCCATCTGGAATGGCAAGTGGCGTGGCGAGCGGCCCCTGCTGGATGCCAACAACCAGCCGCTGGATGCCCTCCAACTGAGCGACACCGAGCGGCTGCACGCCATCCTGCGCTGGAGTGCCCTGCCCGGCACCAGCCGCCACCACTGGGGTACGGATCTGGACATCTACGATCCGGACTGCCTGCCCGCCGATACCCGGCTGGCGCTTGAGCCCTGGGAATATGAGGAGGGGGGCTGGTTTGCCGATCTGGGCGACTGGCTGGAGGATCGCATGAACGACTTCGGCTTCTTCCTGCCTTATGCCAAACCGGCGGGGGCCGGCAGCGGCGTCGCCTACGAACCCTGGCATATCAGCTTCGCGCTGGAGTCCGCCGAACAGCGACTGGATCCGGATGCGCTGGCGCTTTGTCTGCAACAGGCGGATATTGAAGGTAAATCGACCATACTGGCCCATCTTGACGAGATTTTGGCCCGCTACGTCACCCTCTGTCCCGATGAAAGGAAAAGCTCATGAGTCTGTGGTTATGGATAGGCCTGCCACTGTTGTTCCTGCTCGGCCTGTTTCTCAATGCCATCAAGGACATGAAACGGCTGGAGAAACAGCTGCCCAACTACAAGGACAAGATCCGGGAAGTCAAAGACGACGAGGATGACTGACCGCCCTCCCAGCCCGCCAGGGGCGCCACTGTGGTGCCTCTGGCGCGTGTGGGGAACATGACCGGCAGGCCACCCTCAGGCCGTGTCGATTTTGTGAACCAATTCACATTAATCATGCCTTTTCTTCCCTCTTGCCCAGCCTTTTTCGGTGCAAACATCCCCTTCACAGACGCACCAAAAATGTAAAAAACTGCAAATTAATGCACAAGTAAGCCACACGGCGCCTAACAAACTGCATATAATGTGCCTGATTTGCATTTTGACAGAAGGAGTTCGCCATTGGATGCCGTCACCATCAACAGTTTCTTTTTAATCGCGGCCTTGTTGGTGGGAGCCAGTGTCCTGTTAAGCACGCTCTCCTCTCGTCTCGGCATCCCCATTTTGGTGATATTTCTCGCAGTCGGCATGCTGGCCGGGGAAGATGGCCCGGGCGGTATCCACTTCGCTGACTACTCGGTCGCCTACCTGGTGGGCAACCTGGCGCTCGCCATCATCTTGCTCGATGGCGGCATGCGCACCCGGGTCTCCTCGTTTCGGGTGGCACTCTGGCCAGCACTCTCGCTGGCGACTGCGGGGGTAGCCATCACCACAGGCCTGACCGGCCTCATCGCCGCCTGGCTGTTCGATCTCAACCTGATGCAGGGCATGTTGATCGGTGCCATCGTCGGCTCCACCGACGCGGCGGCCGTCTTCTCCCTGCTCGGCGGGCGCAGCCTGAACGAACGGGTCAGTGCCACCCTCGAGATAGAATCGGGCAGCAACGATCCCATGGCGGTGTTTCTCACCGTGACCCTGATCGAGATCCTCGCCACCCAGCAGCAAGGGCTGGATTGGAGCTTCCTGCTGCTGCAACTGGTCAAGCAGTTTGGCCTTGGCGCCGGTATAGGTCTTGGCGGCGGCTGGCTGCTGTGGCGCCTCATCAACAGCGCCAGACTGGCCCCCGGCCTCTATCCGCTGCTCACCGTCAGCGGCGGCCTGCTGATCTTCGCCCTCACCACCGCTGTGGGTGGCAGCGGCATTCTCGCCATCTATCTCACCGGCCTCTTGCTCGGCAACCTCTCCCTGCGCAGCCGCAGCACTACACTGTCCGTGCTGGATGGTCTGACCTGGCTCAGCCAGATCGGCATGTTCCTGGTGCTGGGGCTCCTCGCCTCCCCCCACAAGTTGTTGCCCATCGCACTGCCGGCGCTGGCGCTGGCCATGTGGATGATACTGTTCGCACGCCCCATCTCGGTCTGGATCGGCTTGTTGCCGTTCAAGAACTTTGCCCCCCGCGAGCGCTGGTTCATCTCCTGGGTCGGGCTGCGCGGCGCTGTACCCATCATACTGGCGGTCTTCCCCATGATGGCGGGGCTGCCCAACGCCCAGCTCTACTTCAATGTGGCCTTCTTCGTGGTACTGGTCTCCCTCATATTGCAGGGTAGCTCGCTGCCGCTGGCCTCACGGCTGGCGCGGGTGGAAGTGCCGGCACCGCCGTCGCCCATCAACCGCTCCGGGCTCGAGATAGATCTGGATAGCCAGTGGGAGACCTTCGTCTACCGCCTCAGCGCCGAGAAGTGGTGCATCGGCTCGCCTCTGCGGGATCTGCGCATGCCCAAGGGGACTCGCATCTGCGCCCTGTTCCGGGATCAGGAGCTGCTGCACCCCTCGGGCAGTACCTGTCTGCAATCCGATGACATCCTCTGCGTCATCGGCCACGAACGGGATCTGCCCGCCCTCGGCCAGCTGTTCAGCCAGGCACCGGAGCAGGATCTGGGCCCCCGCTTCTTCGGTGACTTCCTGCTGGAAGCCACCGCCAAGCTGGTGGATCTGGCCCCGCTCTACGGGCTGGATGTGAGCGAGGTGGCGGATCAGACACTTGGCCATTTTATTGCCAACCAGTTGGGCGATAATCTGGTAGTCGGCGACCACTTCGAATGGCAGGGACTGATCTGGACCGTGGCCGAAATGGAAGAGGGTGAGCCCCGCAAGATAGGGGTGCGCTTTCAGGAAGAAGACCCGGTCTGACGCCGCTCGTCCGACCCGTTCTCAGCGAGAAGGGAGTTATCTATGCCTTACCAAACCCTGTTGTCCGGCCTGCAACCTCCTTCGCCCCAGCTGGGATTGATAGAGGGATTCTTCGGCAAGGGCTGGAGCTGGGAAGCCCGCGCCCGCTACGCCCAGTGGCTGCCCCGCCACGGCTATGGCTTCTATATCTATGCCCCGAAAGAAGACGGCTATCTGCGCAAGCACTGGACCCAGCCTTGGCCTGCGGCCCAGCTCGAGGCCCTGCGTCAGCTGGCCCGTCAGTGCCGTGAAAACGGCCTCGCCTTTGGCATAGGCCTGAGCCCCATGGGTGCCCATCACGACTATGCCAGCAAGCGCCCGGCCCTGCTGGAGAAGGTGCGGCTCATCGACGAGGCGCTCCAGCCCGATATACTGGCGGTGCTGTTTGACGACATGAAGGGGGATACCCCGGATCTGGCCCACTGGCAGCTCACCATGGCCCACGACATCGCGGCCCACACCCGCGCCAGCCGCTTGCTGTTCTGCCCCAGCTACTACTCGACGGATCCCGTGCTGGAGAAGGTGTTCGGCGCCATGCCACCCCACTATCTGACCGATCTGGGCCAGGGGCTGGATCGCCGCATCGACATCTTCTGGACCGGCCCCAAAGTCTGCTCCAGCGAGTACCCGGCCCCGCACCTCAGGCAAGTGGCCGACTGGCTGCACCGCAAGCCCTTCCTGTGGGACAACTACCCGGTCAACGATGGCAGCAAGGCCAGCAGCTTCCTGCACCTGCGCGCCTTCGAGAACCGCCCCGCCGAGCTGGCAGAACTGGTGGCAGGCCACGCAGTCAACCCCATGAAGCAGGCGGCGCTCTCCGTGTTGCCGCTGGCCACCCTGCCCATGAGCTACAAGCTCGGCAAGCAGTACGACCCGGACAAGGCGCTGCACGCCTCCCTCAACGCCACCTGCGGCCCGCAGATCTCCGCCATGATCCAGGCCGACCTGCCGCTGTTTCAGGACATCGGCCTGGCCCAGCTCACCCCGGAGCAGATCATCCACCTCAAGACCCGTTACCTGCCGTTCCAGGATCAGGCCTGCGTGAATGAAATTCTGCACTGGCTGGCCGGTGAATATGTGTTCGATCCGGATTGCCTGACTGATTAACGCGGCGCCCACGGGGGCCTTGAGGAGATTGCATGGACGCATCCCTGATTTACCAGAACCTGGCGGTGCTCGCCGCCTTTCTGCTCATCTACAGCCTGATTGCGGGCCGATTCGAATCAAAGCTGGTCAACGGCCCTCTGCTGTTTTTGCTGATGGGCTGGCTGCTGGGATCCGGCGGACTGGGTCTGCTCTCCCTCTCCATCAACAGCGACGGCATCAAGCTGCTGGCGGAGCTGACCCTGGTCATAGTGCTGTTCAGCGATGCGGCCAACACCAACTGGCAGGTGCTGGCGGCCCACCGCGCCCTGCCCATGCGGCTGCTGCTCATCGGTCTGCCGCTGACCCTGATCGGCGGCACCCTGTTCGGCCGCTGGCTCTACCCTGACCTACCGCTGCTGGAGATGGCCATCCTCTCCACCATACTCGCCCCCACAGATGCGGCGCTTGGCAAGGCGGTGGTCAGCAACCCGGCCGTCCCCGCCCCCATCCGGGAGGGGCTCAATCAGGAGAGCGGGCTCAACGATGGCATCTGCGTGCCCGTGCTCTTGCTGCTGCTCGCCCTCATAGCCCCCACAGAACAACACGCCGGCACCGGCATGCTGGCGGTCACCTTGCTGCTGGAGGAGATAGGTATCGGCCTGTTGGTGGCCCTGGTGCTTACCAGCCTCACCCTGCGCCTGCTCAAGACGTCCTACCTCAACGGCTGGCAGCTGCCACTCTGGCGCCAGCTCACCATGCCGGGGCTGGCCCTGCTCTGCTTTGCGCTGGCCCAGACCCTGGGTGGCAGCGGCTTCATCGCCGCCTTCGTGGGGGGCCTCTTGATCGGCCGCAAGCTGGGGGAACACAAGCATGCCTACCTGGACAGCTGTGAGGGCTATGGGGATCTGCTCTCCGTGGTGATCTGGATGGTGTTCGGTGCCACCCTGATGCCCATGCTGGCGGAGCTGCTGCACTGGCAATACTGGCTCTATGCCGCCGCCAGCCTCACCCTGCTGCGCATGCTGCCGGTATGGCTAAGCCTGCTCGGCACCGGTCTCAAGCCCGAACTCAAGCTCTTTATCGGCTGGTTCGGGCCAAGGGGGCTGGCCAGCATCGTCTTCGCCGTCATGGTGTTGCAGCACAAGCCCGCTCTGCTGGGGCAAACGCCCATCATAGCCACTGTACTCTGCACCATTATCCTCAGCGTCATACTGCATGGCATCAGCGCCAACCCTTGGGTCAAACGCTTCAAGCTGTAGCAAGTCCAGATCTACAACCAATAAAAATGGCTCTGTCCCAATTACGTGTTGAAAGGCTAATCTTGAAGTAGGCCATCTCCTTGAGGTCTACCATCATGGATACCCCTGCCTTTCAAC
>NZ_JBSTYL010000031.1:0-49677 GCF_054052465.1 Aeromonas enterica
CTGAAATTGATACCGAAGGAAGTGCGCACTAAAGTAGCGTAAACAAGACACCGGTTTGAGGCCGGTGTCAGGTGATAACTAGATCTGTACAGTTAGTGGTTCTAAATATAGTTATGTTTATTTGGATAAACGTTATTTAAATAATACTGACCAATAGCATTTACCTTCCATCGTACTGGATCGTGAAGTGTGTGAGTGCGTGCATTTCGCCAGTGGCGATGTAGATTAAGTTCATCCCGGGTAGAACTGGTTCCAGCATACTCAAAGAGTTTGCTACTGGCTAGTAAAGCAATGTCATTAGCTAGCACTTTTGCCATCCCCACTCGTACCGAAAGCTTGGCGAGATCACCATCAGTGGTAATGTTAGTTTCATCCAGTTCACCGGCTACCAGATCCAGCATAGCGATAGCGGCAGCATGGCGAATTTCCAGATCGCCAATCCCTGAAATAAGATAGGGGTCATTACATGCCTGATCTGCACTGCTATCAATCCAGGGACGGGTTTTCTGTCTGATATATTTTATTGTCTCGTCAATTGACTCCCGCGCAATTCCGATATCAATGGCTGCGTGGATCAACTGAGAAGCAGCACCTATCGGCTTGATATCAAGCAGCGCCTCACTGAAAGGAATAAGATGTTCTTCCCTCACAGCAACATTGTGTAATTCCACAGTTCCGCTTGCTGTCACTTTTTGACCAAAGCCTGACCAATCCATTTTGATTTCCATGCCCGGCGTGCCTTTAGGGACGAAGGCGTGCATGTATAAACCGATATCATCTTTGGCGACAATACCAACCCAGTCAGCATGGATGCACCCAGTCGCATAAAACTTCTTACCATTTAACCACCATGCCCCGCGTTCCTGCGTCAGCGTTGTCTGAATGTCAGATGCATTCTTACCGCCAATTTCCGAAGCTGCCTGAGCAAATTTTTTTCCCGCCAAAATTTCGCTAAAGAAAAACTGCTTCTGAGAAAGCGTAGCCACAGCATTAATGAGATCAATAATATGAAAATGACTACGCGGGATCTGTGCTATTGCGGGATCAGCCGCCGCAATGATTCTCGTTATCTGGCTAAGCGCCTTATAACCCAAACCTAGGCCGCCATATTCACGGGGCACCGTAACAGCCCAGAGCCCGGATGATGCATATGAATCCACTTGCTCAGTACTGATATGGCGAGTCTGATCTCGTTCAGATGCACTCTGGCGTAGCCACTGCGCCATATCATTAGCATCAGACAACGACTTGGATAACTGTGGGCTTATCATCGATTTCATAGCATATGACTCCATGGGTAACTGCTGTTGAGAAATGTATATTAATCGCTAACAAAATGTTTTTGTTCAGTTATTTACGTTTACCACCTAAGGAAAATCCTGATTAATTATTCCTGCACAGCTCACTTATTGACACCACATAAAATAAAGCAATCAGTTTTTTCTTGATTGAACCTAATAAAAATACTCATATACATACACTGTCTTGCCCCCATAACATCTTCCATAAAATAAAAACAACGTGTATATAATAAGGGGAATCACATGATTAGCATCATATTAATTTTCTTACTGGCTGGCATTATAAAAGGCGTGATTGGGTTGGGGCTACCAACGATATCGATGGGTTTATTAACCATTATTATGCCTCCGGCCAGCGCGGCCGGACTTTTAATAATCCCTTCGCTGGTGACAAATATATGGCAGCTTTTGACCGGGCCTGAATTTTTTAGTTTAATTAAAAGGCTATGGGGATTTATCGCGGGTATTTTTATTGGCACGCTATTCAGCGTGTTACCTGGTTTAACATCTACATCGTCATGGACTGAAGCGGCACTGGGTATCGTGCTTATTATATATGGATTTTGGGGACTTATCGCCACTCGATTGCCATCCCCAGGCAATGCCGAGAAATGGCTTTCACCACTGATAGGCTATATCACTGGTGCGATTACTGCGGCAACAGGGGTTTTTGTTATCCCAGCAGTGCCCTACCTGCAATCGCTCCAGTTAAATAAAAATGCTCTTGTTCAGGCACTTGGATTAGCCTTTACTGCATCTACTATTGCGCTGGCCATGCATTTGTCACTGGACAGCAAACTGGATCATGCTGACTCTTATTTATCCACTGTGGCCTTAGTTCCTGCAATCGCAGGAATGTATGTAGGACAATATCTACGAAAAATCATCAGTGAAATAACCTTTCGTCGCTGTTTTTTTATCGGCTTAATTGTGCTGGGCACCTATATGGCTATTTTCTGATAAATAAAGGTCGGTTGGACGCTGCACCAGAAAATCAACAAACTCCTTCACATAGCCAGGAAGATCGGCAAAATCACGAGCGCAAATGATAAGTTTACGATCAGCCCAGAGCTCTGTTAGCTGGATAATTTTGCTGTCATGGCAATGTCGATAACGTTCAGCGGCATGCTTCGGGATAATCGCAACCCCGACGCCGCTACTTACAACCTGCATCACGGCATCAAATGTGGTCATGCGGATACGATAGTTGAGACGATGCCCCAGATTTTTGGCGTGTTCTTCAATATGCTCCTGAAGCGCACTTCCTTCGGATAACCCGATAAATTCAGTCGCCACTATATCTTCAAATGTCGTACTTTCCACATCGTACCAGCGGCCATTTGCTGGAGCAAACACCACTAGCTCATCATCACGAAATGGGAGCGAAGCCAGCCCGTTCAGTTGTGTTGAATCAGCTACGATACCTAAGCTTGCCATTTGATTTTTAACAGCAGCTACGATGTCGTAACTGAGCATCTCTTTAACGGAAACAGAAATATTGGGTTTGCTGAGTAAATATGGGCCGATCAGCCCGGGTAAAAATTCATTTTGCGCCGAAGAATTACATAACAAGTTGATATGCCCACGCAATCCTTTTCCATACTGATGGAGCTCACTACGCATATGATCGACCTGTTGCAATACAATATTAGCATGATTAACCAGCGAATATCCTGCATCTGACAACCTTACACCTTTTCTGGAGCGGCTGAACAGCTGAACACCAAGTTCCCCTTCCATACCGCGAATACGCTCGCTGGCTGACTGTAAGGTAAGGTTTGACAGCGCCGCGCCGCCAGTAATGCTTCCTGCCTTATAAACGTTCAGGAACAAACGTAAATCAATAATATCAAACCGCATAAGAACACCAATTCCTTTGATATGTAGCAAGTTATCCAATCTTTCACTGCTACTTGCTCTGGGTGTCAGGGTAAGAACATGAATGTTCAGTTTTTGTTCACCGCTATAATTCCTACCAAAATCACCTGCTCAAGATAGTCGCTATTCATGGCGGTTATCTTCTGTTTACGACGGATGCTGGCCCGCTTTCCTTCTTCCACTCGGAGCATGTTCAGTGCCATATGCCGTGCTGTGGCCAATATTTCAGCTGCATTCCCTCGATAGATCGGGCAGGCGTCCTCTTTCATGGTGACATCCAAAATCCAATGCAGGTGGTTTTCAATATCCCAATGGCTGCAAACCCCGTTGGCGAATTGTTCTTCGGTTAGGGCCGCCGAGCTGATGTAGTAACGGTACTCCAACGATTCATGCCCATTGTTGTCGCATCGATAGCCGATGGCTACCCCCAAGGTAGATAAGCCTTTCCAGGCCGGTAACTGCTTGGTTATCGCGCACGCCGACATGACATGGTATTCACGGAGCTCTATTCCTCCCCGCGAGCACTCTATCGTGGCTTGATGGCTACCCTCTTGTGCCTGCGGCGCCATCGCCTCACGTACTGCACGATAGAAGGTTTCTTGGTTGCCTTTGACTGTCAGTAGATAGTCCCCCCCCCTTGTCGACAATATTGGCTGCGCTCTCGGTTTGGTAGCCCATAGAATCAATGAAAACCAAACAGCCCCGGATATCCAGCAACGCCAATAATTCCGGGATGGCCTTGATTTTATTGGACTTGGCATCCGTCTTGACCTATTCCAGCACCACGCAATTGGCACTGGCAAACGCGCTGATCATGTGCATGTGGATGGTGGATTGACGATCCTCCCGATTATACGAACTATGCAGAATCTTGCCATCTATGACAATCAGTTCGCTGCGGGCACGCCTGTGGACGGCCTTCATACATTTGAGGAAACACGCCTGAAATTCGTCTGGTGCCAACCGGTATATAACTCTAGCAATGGTGTCGAGCACAGGAAGTCCGTTGGGAAACAAGCCTCTATCTTGGAACCAGCGGCAATGAGCCAGCCCAAAGTCTTCAATATCTTCCCAAACCGCCAATGACGGCACACACCGTCGGGAATACGATATCGAACAAGGGGTAAGAAATTTTTGCCGACTGGTGCGGGTCATGAAGGTCAGCGAAAAATTCAGCAAAGGCATTAAGTTGCATAGATGTACTCCCAAGAAAAGGAAATATCAGATAACAACCCGATCCCCAGGTCAAAATGTGCCGCATCTGTTTGAAAAATGTTCATGACCTTGTCCAGCTATCGGCATAGCCTTGTCTATTTAGATGAGGACGTCATCCAATTGGCGACCTTGCTCGAGTTGCTGGGCCAAGTATTTTTGCATGCGCCCCTGGCCGGTCCAGGTATGCTCTTGCCCGTTATCAACGTAACGGTATTTCGGCGGACGAGGAGCTCGTTTAGATTTAGTAGTGGTCGCTGCGGCTGGGGGGCTGCCCACCAACTCAGCTGGGTCAATCCCTGCATCAGCGAGCATTGCTTGAAATTCAGCCAGTCCGCTTGCGCTGCATGCTCTTTCTCTGCCAGCGCCAGACGCTCAAGATAGACAGCTTCAATTTTTTCGTGTGCTTCTTTGAGTTGGTCCAGAGACAACTCGCGCAACGCCGCACGCAGACTGCGGAAGTTCAACAGTACTTTCAGAAATTCACTCATAATAGTCCCACTCTCAATAAAAAATAGTTTGGCTAGATATACATCAAGGTCTTAACACCAAACACTATTTTTCATTTTGATAACGTTGCGCAACATTATATTGCTGAGTCAACACTTGATGCAATACGAATATCATGATGAACATATCACCATGTTGACCTCATGGTGCTCATGTATCTGTGATGACGCTCACGACCATCGATACATCAGTTCATCGTTTGACGCTAACAACTTGTTTACCATCGCCATGTAAATATCTCCCGCTCTATTTTTACGGGTTCCTACAACATCACAACGCACACCTGGCATTGACCTAACCTTACCCATCCCGCCAACACTGAAACGTCTTGGCGGTGCCCCCAAGACGCTTAGACATCATCTATGAAACCCTATTGAACCTAATTAATTTTCGATTCGCTATTTCTAGCCATACTTTCACTTAACTTAGCAGGTTTATCACATCAAGCATGATATTATACCCAAGTCATTACTTAAACAATGCCTCCATTTGACCTCCCCATCGCCTTGTCTAAGCTCATCTCCCATCCTCGCGACTAACAACGACACACCGCTTGAATAGTGAAGTGGCTAAACCTGGCTGCAACCCATATTGCGCTGACCATCACCAATGTCCTTGGAGTAGGTTTTGCAGAGATAGGCAAGGCGTAACAGAAAGCGATTGAAATCCTCAGGCCTCAGGTGCATTGAATTCTGGTCGAACAGATAGCTACCATTGGGTGGGAAATGGACCAATGTTGCGTAATCTGGATAGACAAGCCCCAAGGCACTACACCAAGCCCTCTGCACCCTAATAGCCATGTTATCGGCATCTGAATTGTTATAGTCGCCTCTAAATCCATTGACGTCTTTCTTGAAAAACAAAACCAGATGATAATGCCAGTGGTCACCACCCACTTGTTCTCTGACCCAAATATACAATGGATAAGCCGGCTCACCAGGTCTTCCTTTGCGTTTATGGTCTGCCTTGATTTGGCTTTTCAGTGCCTCTATAAAACTAGTAATCACTTTAGGGTCACTGCGCTGAAAGCAGATGGGCATGTCATATTCACCGCCACACGTATTTTGTGCAAAACGCAGGTCTACTCGCAGAGCAAAAATTCGGCCAAACTTGGTGACAGCTCCCTGTACCACCCCCAAACACCTTTCCAAGTAATAGGGAGATATTTCACCATAGAGGCGTTGAGCCTCTGCCATTAAGTTATTAAACTCCCAGTTTGCCAGATGATTACAATGCATAATCTCCATAATACAGTCCTGCTTGGGCATGCTGATTCACATGCCTTTATCTAAAGGTTTCGTTGATTAGTGGACTGAGGGATAGATTACAGACCACTAATATTCCATTTGTTTTCCAGGGGGATTGTTTTATTTCTCTCTGGATATATAGTCTGCCAAACAGACTAGACACCGTGTATAACAGGAGTGCCAATCCCAGATAGGATGTGACTGCGGGTACAGCAGAGTAGGTGTATAGAAGTTAATGAGGCGCTGTAGGCATATAACAGTAGATATAGAGGAAATGTAGATTGGGTGTATGTTAGGTATGCATTAGTCATGTATATATTAGATGCACATATATAATACATATACCGACATTGGCCCCAGCTTTGATATCCGGTATATACCACACTTGTCAGATTTAAGTGACCGACAGTACCGTGTATTTACTCGCGCCTGATGAAAGGATTTACTCTGAAGTTATACAATTCAACATCGCGTTATTCAGGCGTAACGTCAAAGCGGGATAAAATCCAATTATCTACCTCGCTCTCCAACCAGCCTACGCTGTTGAGACCTATCTTTACCCTTTTGGGGAGCGTGGGGTCATGGCGGGGAGAACGCTCACTCATCCAGTCATACAGCGTACTACGTGCAATATTGAGCTTGAACAGCATGTCCTTCAGACGAAGCACACGGACAGGTTTATGATGGGTATTCATGATACCAGACTCCTGATAGGAAGAGAGATAACGCCAGGCGAACTCAACCGCCGACAAGAACCCACTCAGGACTCAACTCAGGTGAAACTATCGAGTGATGGTTTGTTCTCATATCAGTAGCCCATGATGTATTTTTTGACATCCATCACAGAGAAATGCGGATTTTAACCCTGCCAGTCACATTTTTCAGCTAATTATTAGCGCACTCTGTGGTATGTGCATGACGTACTTGGAGCCGATGATGCAAAATCCCCCCTTATCCCCACCTTTCCACATAGCCAGCCAGATGTGCCGTTTCTTGCCTTTACCCCTACAACATGTCGTCACCGAGCTACGCCTGCTCACCCAGGCACATGATGACATCATCATCAACAGCATACTCAATGCCATGGCCGTGGCCGTGCAAGCCTCAACCGATATTCTCCATCCCTTTACCCACAAGCCCATCCCCCTTTCACTTTATTGCATCACCGTGGCTGAATCCGGGGCCCGAAAAAGCACGGTAGAAAGCCTCTTAATGGCGCCATTCAGGGATTTCGAACAGCGTCAGGAAGACGATAGTAAAAAGCGCAGGAGACGCTACGAGGATGAAATCGATATTTATGATATCCGGCTGAAGACACTCAAGGCCAAACTCAAAAAAGCGATTGCCAATCAGAATAAAGAGGATGAGACCGAACTTGGGGCCGAACTTACACTGCACAAAGACAACAAGCCCATTGTGGAGCCAGCACCACGAATACTCGTCAGTGACATCACGCAAGCAGCGCTGCAAAATGTATTGAGTGCACCATGGAGCGCCTTGTGCCTTAATACAGATGAAGCTGGTAAAATCCTCAATGGCAAGGATTTTTCAGTGCCCAGCTTCTACAATGGACTCTGGGATGCAACGCCATTCGCCATTGAACGAATAGCAACGGGGCGCAGCCAAGTTGCTAACTACCGCTTTAGTATGAACCTGATGTTACAACCGTCCGTTTTTGCTAAATACACTCGCATTCATGGTGAGCAAGCAAGAGAAAGTGGTTTCTTTGCACGCTGTTTATTTTCGTTTGTGCCACCATCACTGACCATCCAGCAACCTGTTGTTAATAAGGTGCTGACGCCACACCTTGATAACTTTATTGCTCGTATCACCACGCTACTGGACTCCGCTTATGAGCAGTTTCTGTGTGGGCAACTTCATGAGCGCAGAGTATTAGCACTACAAGACACCGCTCAAATAGCAAGGTTGGAACATGACAAAGAGATTTATCGCATCCAATTAAGTGCGGATGACCAACCCCGTGCCCCTCAATTCATTCAGCGCGCAACAGAACATACATTGAGGTTAGCCGGGGTAATGCATGCATTTTTGGAAAAAAATGAGAATAACGCCGTCAACAATGACTTGGTTTTCTCCGCAATTCAGATGATGCAGGAATATTCCAATAGGTACCAACAAGCCGTGGATTACCATGAAATAACAGAATCACTTATTCAAGCATTGCTGACCTTTATCCAACAGCACACTCATTATCATTCATCCCTCAACCTCCGTGTCACCAGTAAAACGCTGTTATTGCAAAAAGGCCCCTCAAAGTTGCGTAAAAAAGAACAGCTTGATATCGCACTGGCGATTCTGGAGTCACAGAACGCCATTCAAATAAAACGAGTATCCAATGGCACTTATATTATCCCATATGCCATCCAGGAAGCACCTCTGTTTCCTGGATTGCGGAATATCTAATTCACTCTTGACGTAGTTAGACTGGGCGCATTAATATCACCATGCGCTCCACTCTCTGTTTGGAATCCATTTCAACCATATTTTACACCTATATCACCTCCATGAGTTAGCGGGCTGAACCCTGCGTTTCACTATTCCTGGAGGATTTATGGCTCACCTGATTGATACCATGGCCTACACCGGCCAAACCCCTTGGCATGACCTCGGTAATTTATTACCACCGCATCAATCTTTGGATATCTGGCTTAAAGCTGCTGGGATGGATTGAACCATTGAGCAGAGCGACGTCATGTTTAATATCGCCTCCGATGCGCTGCATATTCGCCCCTACAGCGACAGCAAGGTGCTTTATCGCTCCGATACCCTCGCCCCCCTGTCGGTGGTATCTCAGCGCTACAACGTGGTACAGCCCCACGAGGTGCTGCATTTCTATCAAGACCTGGTGGAAGCCGGTGGTTTTGAGCTCGAGACCGCAGGCTCGCTCAAGGGAGGCCGCAAGCTGTGGGCCCTGGCCAAGACCGGCCAGAACCTCACACTCAGGGGCGGTGACATCGTGAAGTCCTATCTGCTACTCGCCAGCAGTTGCGATGGGACGCTCTGCACCACGGCACAATTCACCTCTCTGCGGGTGGTGTGCAACAACACTTTGCAGATGGCACTGCGCGGCAGTACCGGTGCCATCAAAGTGCCTCACTCCACCCAGTTCGATGCCGCTGTCGTCAAAGAGTCGCTTGGGCTGGGACTCTCCCATTGGGATGAATTCAAGGAGCAAACCAAGGCACTGGCACAACGGCCTGTAGCCCCCGAAGAGGCATTGCGTTTTTTCAGCAACTTACTGGCACAGCCGCAGGACGATGAGAGCATCATCTTCACCAGGCCGGTACAACGGCTACATGAACTCTATCAAGGCGCAGGCATGGGATCAGAGCTTGTCAGTTCCCGCAATACCGCCTGGGGGCTGGTCAATGCGGTTACCGAATATATTGACCATCACCGTCGCGCTCGCAGTCAAGATCATCGGCTCGATTCCGCCTGGTTCGGTCAAGGAGCCCAGCTCAAGACCCACGCGTTGAGCCAGGCGCTCACCCTGCTGCAGTAATCTCCCCTCCCCCTTCAAACCGCATAATAACCTCACCCGGACTGGCGCAAGCCAATCCGGGCAGGGGCGTCTTATGCTGCTCGTCAGGAGCCGTCATGAAAGCAAGAGCGAAATCAGGCCAGTTCTTGCGACTGCTTCCCTTCTTCTCCCTGAGTCAGGGCTTGGACAAGCGCTCAACCAGCCGGTCGAATGTCTCGATAAGCAAAGCTCGGTCGGCACTGTCCAATCGGGCGAGTTTCTGGCTAAGAACGATACCTTGCTCAGTCGGGCGCGGACTCGTCTCCCGCAGGAAGTCAGCCAGTTCGCAGTCAAATCGCTGAGCTAATTCAGCAAGACGGGCGACGGTCGGCACCACGATGCCGCGCTCCATGCGTGACACGGCCTCCATGCCGATACCCAGATGTTCCGCTACTGCTTCTTGAGTCAGCCCGCAATGCTGGCGCTGACGGGCAATCGCCTTGCCCACTGACACTGCCAGCTCTTTCATGTTGATGTCTGTCATAACTCCTCCATTCGACTCATATGGTCGAAGGAAGACGCATTGACATGAAGGACTCAGAGGGTAGAGTTACAACCTAAGGAGTTGTTAACGGACTTAATGAGAGGTCAATACGCAAACTCCGCCAACCTGTGCGCCCTGTGCTCTTTTATGTGTCTACCCATTTTCACATCCTCTCCATGCCATCACCCGTTTGGAGCAGACTAAGCAATTTTTACTTTAAGGAGGAATAATGAAACGTTACTTAATCGCCCCATTACTGCTGATAAGCACCACGGCATGCGCTGTTGGTGAGCCCGGTCGCTGGAGCACGGGATGGGGCCAAGGCGTGACCGAATACATGGCGACGGTCGATGAACAGAACTCTCTATATATTGGCTGTGGTGATGCCAAGAAAGTCTTCATGATGGTGACGATCCAAGGGAAAGAGTATGTCCCTGAACAGCACATCTATGACCCCGACGACAAGCATGCCTTTGCCCTTATCGTCGATGGGCAGCGCTATGACACCCCATACCTGACCGAGTCCAACGTAGGAGAGCAGAACTTTTATGACCTATGGGATAAGCTGCGCGGTGCAAAAAGTATCGCTGTCGAGACAGCGGATAAACAACAGCTCACGTTACCGACGCAGGATGTTGCCGCTATCCTGCCCTCAACCAAGGCGGCTGAATTTGGTTGTCTGATGTGGGATGAAAGCGAAGAGCCAACACCTGCCGCCGCCCCTACCCCTCCTCCCGCACCAGTGACAACCGCACTCCCTTCGTCAGCATTTGATGTCAGTTGGCGCCTTGAAGAGGTCTGGGTCAATCTGCCCGCTAAAGTGCTGCAGGTCGTTTCCCATCACAACAACATCACCATCCAGAGTGCCATCGTCAATCGCGGCAACTGCCGCAGCACCCCGCATCAGAAACTGCCGCTAACGCTCGGCTTTGGTGGCACAGCCAAATTTATCGTTCCCCAGAATTGCAACATTCTGGAGCTACGCCAGCTAACCAACCAAGGGGAAGCCTTATACCAATTTGACGCACAATCCTAGCATCCATACCCCCCCTAAAAATGGGGGGTAATTTGAGCACCAACACGGCAAGAAGAGGAAAGAAAATCACATGGAAAAAATTCATTACGACGACTTGGATACTGACAAATTAACAGCGCTCATTAGCAACAGGCTCTCATTTGAGGTAACGGGTTTATCCGGGCGGATGAGCAGCGCTGTCAGCAAAATTGAGAATGCCATTGAACCTGCTGGATTAAAATGCAGGGTTTACACCAGTGGGCGCATTGCCGCCGCAGGCGCAAGCCTTCTTGGTGGCCCTGCCGGAGTCGCAGGGGTTGTCTCTGCTGCTGGCATAGCGGTTCACAATCTCGCCACCTACAACCCGGACTATGAAATAGCTAAACATCTGGCAGATAACACCCTCAGCGTTATTTACAAAAAATAATCATCTCGTGGCCATACCGAATCCATCACGTAGATGATGGGCCGAGTTCTGGCCCCCACTACCGTATCCACCGAGGAGGCACTTGCCTCCTCTTTTATTTCCATTTTGTCCATCCACTGAACCAGGAAATCATATGCGACCTTGCCTCCCCCCTGATAAACCCTTCGACCACGATAGTTTTTGGCACAAGCTCTTGGCGTTAACTAAACGAGTCGGACGACCGCTTATCGAAATCTGTTTACTGCTCTATTACACCAGCAAAAAGGAAGGCCTGCCGGTCTGGGCCAAACTGCTTATCTACAGCGCTTTGGTCTACTTTGTCTCCCCCATCGACGCCGTACCGGACTTGCTGCCATTCGGATTCGCTGACGACTTTGCGGTGCTAAGCGCCACACTCGCCACGGTCAGCGCCTTCATCGACAAACAGGTACGCCAACTCGTTACCCACAAACTGACCGAGCTCTTCGGCGACCGCTGATTTTCCCCCATTTCTGGAGACACCTATGACCATTTACTTCTCTCGGGGCGGCTTTGTCCTGCCCGTTGCCCAGGCCCTGCTGACGCTGCTCAATCAGGAAGTAGCAAAAAACGAGCTCAATCTTGAGCACCTGACCCAACTTACTTTCAATTTCCGCAATCCCGGCTACAGCGCTCAACAGGGTGGTGCTCACCCGGTCGAGATACGCCTGATACGCGGTCTTGATGGCTGGCTGTTTGATTACGTCACCGACTTCAGCTACCAGGGGATCGGCCAGGATGCCGAGCTCTGCAAGGCGCTCGACTTCAACTTCCTGGATGACGAGCACTATTTGAAAGGATGGGGCCCGATGCAGCAAGCCGAAGCTCATGAGTTATTCACTCTGTGGCAGAGCAACTTTGTTGCCTACTGCCGGATGGCGTACTTCACCGTTACGGTCAGCGCAGATTAGGGGGCGTGTGATGACGAACGAACTGCCGCTCTCCCACTACTCACGCCAGTGGCTGGGGCTGGTCGCGGCCAAAGCCAAGCTACGGCCAACTCGCCAGGGCGAGCGCTGGTTGGGGCACTGTTTTTGGACTCCCAACATCGCGTACTGGCTTTTGAGGAGCTGTTTCGCGGCACTTTGGGCAGCGCCAACATCTATCCACGGGAAGTGGTCAAACGGGCTCTGCAACTCAACTGCGGGGCCATCATCGTGGTGCACAATCACCCCAGCGGTGACCCGGAGCCGAGCCACTGTGACCGAGTATTTACCCAAGCCCTCAAAGAGGCGTTGGCACTAGTTGATGTCCGGTTGCTCGACCATCTGGTGGTCGGCGCAGAGGGCGTGGTATCGCTGGCTGAACGAGGGATGCTTGTCGGATAGCACCTCGCAAGAGCACGAGGCGGGCCTCGGTCTGCGCCTTGTGTTGTACCACGAGTAGTCGTTACCTCTAAACCGAGTTCATTCAACTCAACCCCTTCTGTCCCTCAACTCGGACCATCTACCGCCACCGACAGATCCCGATAATCCATCCAACTCAATGAAGGCCACCTCACTGCAGGTGGCCTTTTTCATTTCAAGGAATCCCCCAACATGTCAGCCTTTATGATTGACCGCGAGGAGTACCTCGCCTTTGCCGTGCAGTTGCACCGCTTTTGCAATGCCCCGCTGCCACCCCATTACACCCTTGAATTGCTGCGCTCCCTTTGGTGGGCGTCGCCTGCAGACACGACCAGAACCTGGACGTGGCGGGTAGACCAGCTGGTTCGGTTGATGATGCTCGCCAATCGTCGGGCGGTCTGGCATCGCTATCAGCTGGGGCGTCAGAAGGATAGTGAGGAGTCACGCCCGCACCGCTCAGCCAAACTGAGCCCGCTCAAACCTGTCCACCATTACCACCAGGCACCACTCACCGATGCAGAATTGGTGGCCCTGTATAAATTCACCTGCTGCGCCCTGTACCAGTCCAGTGAATGGAGCGGGGGCCCAGAGCGTGCTCCCCGGTTGGTGAAACTGATACAGCAACTGCAGCAGGCCTTGGCACAAGACGTACTCACCCGGTTGCAGCTCTGGGAACACGCCCCCTGGGGAGAGATGTAATAACTCCGTCCTTCTACCATCCATGGAGCAATACCATGATTGAATGCAATGACAGCTTGAGCAAAGCCGCCGTGGCCGAGGTCCTGCGCGCCCATTCGGGGCTCGTCAAGCTCATCAACCAACAGTTGATGCTGCCGGGCTTTACCTATGCCCACGATGTCGAGGGACGGCGTATCGGAGGCCCGCTGGTACGCCCCAACCCGGTGTTGCACAAGACGAAGCTCTTTGTCAGCCCTCGCGAGATGTGCGAACACCTGCCGCGTGAAATTAACTTTGCCCAATTCCGCTGTCCCCGCAATGCAGCCGGTCAGCCGATAGGGGAGTGGCAACGGGTCATCGTCGGGGCCTACGTCAACCACGGCAGCAATGACGCGCCGGATTGGAGCAGCCATACCTGAATCTCCCCGTCTTCACATTCCCGCACATCACTGAACCACAGCCCCATGCAGCCCCTCACACCCGAGGGGCTGTTTGCATTTGAAGGAACCCCGCCGTGCACGACCTGCGTGATTACAAAGCCCTGACACCTAAGCAGATTACCGCTGCTATCGGTCAGCTCAACCACGACATCGCGCCGAAGATAATGACCCACCTCGCAGTGCGGGCCAGACAGCCGTACCCGCTCGGTAATGGCCGTAGCAGAGCCAAGGCCCAAAAGCTGCTGCGTCGGGTCAAGAAAGCACACCTGGCGGGACGTATCTCGTTCGAGCTCACGGTGACAGGTTGCCGCATCGGCCGAGGTAGCCATCAGACAGACCGCTACTACTACGATCGGACACTGCTGGCTCAAGGCTGGCGGCAATACGATACCGAGGAGGACGCCTGGTATTTCGGGATATGGATTCACACCGAGAAGCTGGAGATCTTTACCTACGCCGAGGGGGATACCCACCATGTGATTGCACCAAACGTCGAGGCGTTTCGTGCCGAACTGGCGCGGCTCTACCAGTACCACCCGCAGGCCCCAGCGTTTATCAGTATCGACCCAGAGGCTGGCGTTGTGACTCATCACTTTGAAGCCAAGCCGGAGGTATGAAATGGCGAAACACTGCCATTGATGCCATCAAGGCACTCTCTGCCAGAGTTGGGATCCCTGCCTGGTTCGGTCTGCTGGGAATTAAGGAGAGTGATATCGATGGCTGGATCAACAAAGCATTGGCGGACCCCTGTGCGCAGGTAATCCAAGAGAGGCTAGCGCCGCTCATATAGCACATTTGTACAAATGTGCTCTTGGCTGAGTGGTCTGTTCTTGATGTAAATTAGGCCAATGTCATAAAGCTGTGTGTGAGAGAGGGCTATTGGCCCTCTCTAAATGCATTAGACTAAACGAGGAAAACCAGCCCACAAATGTGTCCAAAGCTGTTCAGCGAGATAGCATGCCAGCCGACATCAAATGGCATACCCAGTGGCATACCAAAAATTGTAGAAACAAAAAATCCCAACCGAATCAATCAGTTGGGCTATATATATGGCGGAGGAGGTGGGATTTGAACCCACGGATGGTCGCCCATCGCCGGTTTTCAAGACCGGTGCATTCAGCCGCTCTGCCACCCCTCCGAACGGCGTGCATACTACGTCATGCCCTTGTTCATATGCAATACATATTTGTTCTGGGATAGTAGGGGGCAACAGGTTGGGGTAGTGCTTGAAATCAGCGCTCGTCATCCCCACATTCAGTGCATACAATGCGATAACGAAGCGGAATCTGCCGCCTCAACCGGAAATCAAGAGGACACCCAAGATGGATACCCGTTCTATCTACACTGGCACCCAGAGTGCCGCGCGCGATACCAACAAGGTACTGCGCAACACCTATATGCTGCTCTCCCTCACTCTTGGCTTCTCTGCCGTTGTGGCCGGGGTCGCCACCGTGATGAACATGCCGCCCCTGCACTGGGCCGTGTTCCTTATCGGTGTGTACGGTCTGATGTTCCTGACCCAGAAGAACCGCGAAAACGGCATGGGGCTGGTGTTCACCTTCGCCCTGACCGGCCTGCTCGGCTACAGCCTGGGCCCCATCATCAACATGTACATGAACAATGGTGGTGGCGAGATAGTGATGACGGCGCTGGGCGGCACGGCGCTGACCTTCTTCGGTCTGTCCGCCTATGCCCTGACCACCAAGCGTGACCTCTCCTTCATCGGCGGCATGCTGTTTGTCGGTTTCTGGGTGCTGCTGGTGGCCATGGTCGCCAACATCTTCCTGCAGATGAGCGCCCTGAGCCTGGCCCTGTCCGCCATGTTCATGCTGTTCTCCTCCGGTGCCATACTGCTGACCACCCAGCAGATCATCCGGGGCGGCGAGACCAACTACATCTCCGCCACCGTGACCCTGTATGTCTCCATCTACAACATCTTCCTTAGCCTGCTGAGCCTGCTTGGCGGCAACCGCAACTGATGAACAACCCCGCTTCGGCGGGGTTTTTATTGATGCCTGTTTCTGTCAGGATAAGTTGTAAATCAAGGATATGAAGCAAAGCAGCCCTGATCCAAATCAGGGCTGCTTTGCGCTTGGCGGGTTAGTATCCCGTTCTCGTTTCGTTCAAGGGTTGCTCTTGTCTCATGCCGATGGATTTCTCTGGCCTGCTGCGCCGACTGCTGACTAACAGTCACATCGATTTTGCTTCGCTCAAGGGTGGTGCCTAGCATGCCCATGGACTTCTCTGGTTTGTTACGCCGACTGCTGACTGACAGTCACATCAATTTTGCTTCGCTCAAGGGTGGTGCCTAGCATGCCCATGGACTTCTCTGGTTTGTTACGCCGACTGCTGACTGACAGTCACATCTATTTCGCCCTCAAGGTGTTGCTGGCCATCATGGGGCTGCTGGCCTTCACCCTGGCGACGGGCGACATCCAGCTCACAGTGCTGCTCTCCCTCGGGGTAGTGGCCGGCGCCATCGCCGAAACCGACGACAGCCTGTGGGGCCGGGTCAAGAACCTCGGTATGACGCTGCTCTGCTTCCTGTTTGCCTCCCTCTGCGTGCAGTACCTCTTCCCCACTCCCTGGCTGTTCGCCCTCGGGCTGGCGGGGTCGACCTTCATCTTCGTGATGGTGGGGGCGCTGGGCCAGCGCTACGCCACCATCAGCTTCGGCTCCCTGCTGATTGCCATCTACACCATGCTGGGGGCCGCCAAGGCGCCGGATCTCTTCTACCAGCCGCTGGCACTCGGCGCGGGTGCACTCTGGTACGGCCTGGTTTCCCTCATCTGGCTCTGGCTGCTGCCCTACAAGACGTTGCACGAGCAGCTCGCCCAGAGCTACTTTGCCCTCGGTCGCTATCTGCTGGAGAAATCTCGCTTCTTTCCGGCGGACGAACACGGCGCCCAGGCCATTCGCCACAATCTGGCCCAGCTCAACATCAATCTGGTCAATGCACTGACCCTCACCAAGTCGGCACTCAACGCCCGCCTCAGCACCCGCCATCAGGCGGCGCCCGAGCTTGCCAGCCTGCTGCGCCTCTACCTGCTGGCGCTGGAGATCCACGAGCGGGCCACCTCCAGCCACTACCCCTACAGCAAGCTGGAAGAAGAACTCAAGCAGGGCATCGTCCTCGACGGATTTCAGGAGGTGTTCCTGCAGCTGTCGGAGGCGTGCCAGCGACTCGGGTACGCCATCCTGGTACACAAGCCCTACGCCCACAACAAGCGCATCCACTGGACGCTGGAAGCCCTCGGCGATCAGCTGGAGTTCACCCACCTCAAGCAGCATTATCCCAAGACGCTGCTGACGCCGATGAAGTTCCTGCGCCGCAACCTGGCCAGCATCAACCAGCTGCTGGGCAGTGCCGAAGAGCTGCAAAACCCGACCCAGGTACAGGCTAGCCTGCCGGCCCTGGCGCGTCCGCCCCGCCTGCCGCTGCTGACCCAGCTCAAGCAGCATCTGACCCCGAACTCCATGGTGTTTCGCCACGCCCTGCGCCTGTCGCTCGGGTTGGTGGTGGGCTACGGCATACTGCAGGCCTTCAATCTGGACAAGGGTTACTGGATCCTGCTGACGGTGCTGTTCGTCTGCCAGCCGAGCTACAGCGCCACCCGCCGCCGGCTGGTGCAACGCATGCTCGGCACCTTCGCCGGCCTGCTGGTGGGGATCCCCGTGCTCTGGCTGTTCCCCGAGCTGCATGTCCAGCTGGTGGTGATGGGGCTGGCCGCCTTCCTGTTTTTCACCCAGGTGCGCAGCAACTACAGCGCCGCCGTCTGCTTCATCACCCTCTACGTGTTGATGGCCTTCAACCTGCTGGACGGCATAGGTTTTGCCATCCTGGGGCCGCGCATGCTCGATACCTTCCTCGGCTGCCTGCTCTCCTATGCCCTGGTGGCCTGGCTGTGGCCGGACTGGCAGTACAAGCGGCTGCCGACGCTCATTGCCAACTCACTGTCAGCCAACGCCCGCTATCTGGCGGCCGTGCTCGCCAGCCTGCAACAACAACGGGATGAATCCATCGACTACCGGGTAGCCCGCAAGAGCGCCCATCTGGCCGACAGCGAGCTGGCCATGGCCTGGCAGAGCATGCTGGTGGAACCGCAAAAGCGTCGCCGCTTCCTCGATCTCTGCTTCACCCTCACCTGGCGCAACCACGCCCTGCTCTCCTACATCTCGGCGCTGGGCGCCCATCGCGACAAGCTGGAAGCCATCGGCGAGCTCGACGAGATCAGCCGCCACCTGAGCCATACCCTGGAACGCGCCGCCGGTCATCTGGCAGGAGACATGCCGGCGCAGATCGAGGGTCAGTGCCCTGTCATCACCCCGGACAGCAGCGAGGAGCAGCTGATGCTGACCCAGCAGCTCACCCTCATCAGCCAACTGGCAGACGAATTGCTTGCCCTGGCCAACGAGAGCCGGTTGCTCACCGGGGAACAAGGCGCTACCATGCCCGCCCAATCCTGATAGCCCCCTTTGCGAGGAGCCCCTTATGTCTGAAAAACATCAGCTGGCATTCAACGGCCGCAGCATCGAAACCGATGCCAAGGGCTACCTGCTCAACAGCAGCGACTGGAGCGAGGAGCTGGCGCAGGTGCTGGCCGAGCAGGAAGGCATAGTGCTGGAGGAGCCCCATTGGGAGGTGGTGCGTTTCGTGCGCGCTTTCTATCTGGAGTTCAACACTTCCCCCGCCATTCGCGCCCTGGTCAAGGCGATGGAGAAGCAGTATGGCCCCGAGAAGGGCAACAGCCGCTATCTCTACAAGCTGTTCCCGGAAGGGCCCGCCAAGCAGGCCACCAAGATAGGCGGCCTGCCCAAGCCGGTGAAATGCATCTAAAAACCGGCCCGGCCTCTCGCAAAGAGACCATGAACAGGTTCTAAAAAATACCGCGCAGAGGCGCGGTATTTTTTGTTCGGCGTTCGTCAAACCCGTATCAGGGGTTGTAAGCCACCACTGAACCGCTGAGCCCTGTCATCTGACCAATGCGACCCTGCATGCCCTGCAGCTTGGCCTTGGAGACATCCGGCCCGATGAAGACACGGTTGAGCTGACCCTGCACCGGCGTTCTCGGCGAAGTCTGGGCCGAATAGCCTGCCGCTCGCAACTTGCCCACCAGTGCGTTGACGCTGTCGACATTCTTGAAGGCACCTAGCTGCAGGATCCAGCTGCCCTGAGCCGTGGCAGCAGCGGGAGCTGCTGGAGTGGTTGGCTGCGCCATCTTGCTGGCGATGAGATCGTCCATCGACTTGATCTGGCCCGCTTGTGGTTTGGTCTCCACCGGTTTTTTGACTTCCACCGGCTTGGGCGGTACCGGCTTTGGCTCGACCGGCTTTTTGGCGATCACTTCGGGCTTGGGCTTGACGACTGGCTGAGTCACCGGCTTGGTGGCTGGCGACTGTGTCTGCGTCGCCGGGGCCTTGTTGGCAGCGAGCGTAACCGGATCCGAGACCTCCTCAACCTGCCACTGCTCGGCGGCAGATGCCTGCTGCTGGCTGGCCAGATGTTCCGCCGGCAAGGCGCTGGCAGCAGAGACCTGCAGCGCCGGCTTGGCGGGTTCAAGTTCAGGCCGCAGCGGGATCTTGGCGAATGCCTCTTCCTTTTGCTCCAGCTTGTGGCCGTCCATCAGATCCGGCAGAAAAATGACAACCAGGGCCACCAGGATGACGGTCCCCACCAATCTGTTCTGAAACTTCGAAGCCAAGTTAATTCCCACCCATGTTACTTAGAATTAATTGCAATTTTGCGGACAACAATGATGGACAGTCCCCTCAAGCCATGCTGTTTTGCAACCTCGAAGCCAAGTTAATTCCCACCCATGTTGCTTAGAACCCACTGCATTTTTACGGACAACGGTGATGGACGATCCCCTCAAGACATGCTGCTTTGCAACCTGGGGCAGATTAACATCAACCTACATTGCTTGGCCGATGGCACCACTCAACCAGCACAGTGCCGATCAGGTCGAGGTGCCCGCCAGAATGTCGGCGACAGTGTAAAACGAACCAAACACAATGACCATATCATCCGGACTCGATGCGGCCAACGCAGCTTGGTATGCCGTACTCACGCAGTCGAAAGTAGTCGCGACAACCTGTCCAGCCCCGAGCGCCGTTGCAAGCTGGGTTGCACTCGCCGCTCGCGGGCCGGTCAGGCTGGCCAGATACCACTCACCGATGAGACCGTCGAGCTCGGCAAGCGAACCCGCCATGTCCTTGTCTTTGAGCATGCCGACCACGGCGCGGCGCGCGCCCTTGCAGGGAATCTGGCGCAGCTGGCTGGCCAGGTAGGCCGCCGAATGAGGGTTGTGGGCCACATCGACGATGACAAGGGGCGCGGTTTGCAGTCGTTGCATCCGCCCCGCCAGCCGGGCATTTGCCAGCCCGTCACGAATGGCGGACTCAGGCAACGGCAAGCCGAGGGATTCCAGCGCTGCCAGCACGGTCACCGCATTCATCAGCGGCAGGGCCGGTTTGGGCAGGTCGCGCCACTGATGAAGGCCGTGGTAATCCCAGCCAGTGTCATGCTCATCGCCGTGGAAGTCGCGGCCAACCTGACGCAGACAGGCGTCGAGGCGCTGCGCCTCTGAGGCTATGGTCGCTGGCGGATTGGGCTCGCCACTGATGGCAGGTTTGCCGGCGCGGTAGACACCGGCCTTCTCCACCGCCACCGCCTCGCGGGTATCCCCCAGCCAGTCGCAGTGATCAAGCGCAATCGAGGTGATCATCGCCACATCGGACTCCACCACATTGGTGGCATCGAGCCGACCGCCCAGCCCCACCTCCAGCAGCAGCACATCCGGCGCGGCGCGGCGAAAGAGCCACAGACCTGCCAGGGTGGCGAACTCGAAGAAGGTGAGGGCAATCTCGGCGCGAGCGGCTTCCACTTCGGCAAAAGCCGTGCAGTGTTCGTCATCAGCCAGCTCGGCGCCGTCGATGCGCACCCGCTCGGTAAAACGCAGCAGATGGGGAGAGGAGTAGACGCCGACCTTGTAACCAGCCGCCATCAAAATGCTGGCCGCCATGGCACAGCTGGAGCCCTTGCCATTGGTGCCTGCCACCGTGATCACCTTGAACGGCAATTGGGTGAGCCCCATGCGACGGGCAACGGCACCGACCCGATCCAGCCCCATGTCGATATTGACCGGGTGGATCTGCTCCAAATAAGAAAGCCAGTCGACCAGCGACCGGCTTTGGGATTGTTGCATGTTTGAACTCATCTTCACTCTTCGATGACGTGAGTATTCAGCATTTTGGCGAGCAGGCTGGCCAGACGGTTACGCATTTCGCGGCGATCGATGATGAGGTCGATGGCACCCTTTTCCAGCAGGAACTCGGAGCGCTGGAAGCCTTCCGGCAGCTTCTCGCGCACGGTCTGCTCGATGACGCGCGGGCCAGCAAAGCCGATCAGCGCCTTGGGCTCGCCCACGTTGATGTCACCCAGCATGGCCAGACTGGCGGAGACGCCCCCCATGGTGGGGTCGGTCAGCACTGAGATATAGGGCAGGCCCGCCTTGGTGAGTCTGTCCAGCGCAGCACTGGTCTTGGCCATCTGCATCAGGGAAAACAACGCTTCCTGCATGCGGGCACCGCCGGAGGCGGAGAAGCAGACCAGACCGCGGCCTTCCTTGATGCTCTCCTCGACGGCGCGCACGAAACGGGCACCGACCACGGAGGACATGGAGCCACCGATGAAGGAGAATTCGAATGAACAGGCGACGACCGGCACCCCCTTGAGGGTCCCCTTCATCACCACCAGCGCATCTTTTTCTCCCGTCTCTTTCTGAGCGGCAGACAAACGATCCTTGTAGCGCTTGGAATCCTTGAATTTCAAGACATCCTGCGGCTCCAGCTCGGCACCGATCTCGGTACGGCCCTGCTCATCGAGAAAACTCTCGAGACGGGCACGAGCGCTGATGCGCATATGATGATCACACTTGGGGCACACTTCGAGATTGCGCTCCAACTCTGCCCGGTAGAGCACCTGTTCACAAGCACTGCACTTGGTCCACACCCCTTCCGGAATGTTGTGACGACGAGGTGTAGTGATCTTGCTCTTGGGAAGGATCTTCTCAAGCCAGCTCATGGAATTCCTTAATGCTTTTGTGCCTGACAAAACGCATCGAGCCTAGATTGTTCAATGACTTAATAGCTCGATGGCAATAAATGACGGATCATTAAACCACAAATTTTCGGGGCCAGTTACTAAAAACTGGTCGTACCCGGTGCCGAGTCCGGCAGCCAGAGCGGGCCGAGCGGCAGCCGTGGCAGCGCCAGTTCTGCCGGGTAATCCACGTCAACCAGATAGAGTCCACCTGCCTTGGCCGTGGGCCCGGCCAGGTTGCGATCCTTGGCGGCCAGCACCTCGGCAATCCACTCGACCGGTTTGAGCCCCTGCCCCACCAGCAACAAGGAACCGGTGATGTTGCGCACCATGTGGTGCAAGAAGGCGTTGGCCTTGATGTCGAGCACGATATAGGGGCCGGAGCGGCTGACACACAGATGGGTCACATTGCGCCAGGGGGTGTTGGATTGGCAGGCAATGGCGCGGAAGGTGCTGAAGTCATGCTCCCCCAGCAGACTCTGGCCCGCCTCGTGCATCAGGTCCGCATCTATGGTTTCGTGATAGTGGCTGACGCCGCTGCCGAGGATCGCCGGGCGGTAATTGAGGTTGTAGATGACATAGCGATAGCGACGAGCAGTGGCGCTGAAGCGGGCGTGGAAGCTCTCGTCCACCGGCTTGACCCAGCGTACGGCGATGTCTGGCGGCAGGTTGGAATTGAGCCCCAGAGTCCAGGCCCCTTCGCCGCGGTTCGCCTCGGTATCGAAGTGGATCACCTGGCCTGTCGCATGGACACCAGCATCGGTACGCCCGGCGCACTGGATGGAGACCGGATGATTGGCAATCCGGCTGAGAGCCTTCTCCAGCTCGGCCTGCACGCTGATCACTTCTCGCTGACGCTGCCAGCCGAAATACCGGCTGCCGTCATATTCAATACCTAGGGCAATTCGCATGGATAACACTTGTCTTATGGTGAAAGGAGGGCGGTAAAAGAAACGGGCGGATTATACGCGCTCAGGCTGAAAAGTCCCAAAAACCGCATCCGCTCGATACAGACCCCCAATAGAGAAGGGCAGCATGCCGGCTGCCCTTCGTTACTTGATCACGCCATGCAAAGGATTATCCCAGCCGTTTGAGCAACTTCTCGGCCTCGGCACGCTGGTGATCCGTGCCCTGCTCCGCCGCTTCTTGCAGCAGTTCGCGGGCGCTATCCTTGTCATCGATCTCGAGGTAGGCACGGGCCAGATCCAGCTTGGCCCCCACGCCACCATCGTCGGCATCCACATCAAACCCAGTGGATTCCGGCAACACCTCGGGGAAACCATCCAGCCCCACGTCCAGCGAGAAGCCCTGATAAGGCTCCTGCTCCGTGGTGCTGGCATCGGCATCGGCCAGCAGCTTGTCGATTTCGACATAGCCGCTCTCCTGCGCCAGTTCCCGTGGCTTCACGTCTCCCTGATGAGATTCCACCTCGGCGAAGGCATCCTCAAAATCGGAGAGTGCCAGCTCGTTGGGATCCCACTCGAGATCCGGCTCGGCCGCCTTGCCCTTGGTCGGCGCCAATCCCAGTTCCGCCAACATCTCGTCGGCACTGGTATCGGCGGCGCTCTGCTGCGCACTGCCCTTGCCAGAAGTTGGCTCGGCAAAGGCACTCTCGAAGTCGCTCAGGTCAAAGGAGGCCAGCTCCTCGCCGCTAATTACGGGCTCGGCATCCGGCTGGCCGTCATCGTCAGCATCCAGATCCAGATCGGCAGTGAGATCGGCGTCCAGCTCGGCAAACAGTGCGGCCTGCAGCTCCTCTTCACTCATGACCTCATGACCGCCCTTGGGCGGGTTGAACTCGCTGGCGAGATCGAGATCCGGCCCGGCATCGAGCTCGATGGACTCGTCATGGGCGAGATCCAGCTCGGGCACCAGATCCGGGTCACGGATGGCCATCTTGGGCGCAGGTTCCGGCTCGAAACTGGCCAGATCCATCTCGCCATCGTCGCTGAACACCAGATCGGCCGGCGCCTCTGTCTCGGCCACCGCCATATAACCATCCGGCGTGTTGAGATCCGGTCTCGGCCGCATCGGCTCCTCGTCCGTGATGCCAACCGTCATCAGCTCGTCAAATTCGCCGCTCTCCTGATCCATGACCATGGCGGTGGATTCGGACAGGCTCTTCTCCTGCTCCTCCAGCTCGCGACGTGCACGGGCACGCAACCAGAGCGTGACCAGCGCCAGCACCAGCAGCACGGGCAGTAGTATGATCATCGCCAGGTTGAGCGGCGAAGCGAGCAGGTCCATCAGCCAGTTCTGCTTGGGCTCGGGAGCCGCCACCACCGGTGGTACCGGCTTGGCTTTCAGTTCGGCAATCTCTTTTTGCAGTGCCGTCTGATCCAGCAGCTGGGCCTTGAGGGTTTCCACCTCTTCGGTCAGGGATTGCAGGCGCAGCTTGAGCCTGTGGTTCATCTCCGTGACTTGGCCGAGTTGGGCATTGGCATCTTCCAGTGCCAGCGCCATCTCGGTAGAGGGCTTGCCGATCGGCTTGTCCACGTCGGCCGGCAACGGAGCCGGTGCGCTCGCACTGGCGGCGCTGGTCGCAGCCGCCTGGCTTGGCACGGAGTCAGCCGCCTTGGCAATCTCTTTGAACTCGGTAGCCGGTTGCGGGGTAGTCACCTTGGGCACTGGCGCAGGTATGGGCGCGGCCTTGGGCGCAGTCACCTTGGCAGGTGCGGCGGCAACCTTGGTCTCGGCCGGCTGGGCCGGCTGGGCATGTTTGTTGGCCAGATATTTCGGGCTGAGCCCTTTCCAGCTGGCGTTGTCGCTGTTGAAACGCTGACGAGCCTGTGCATCCGTGATGACGCTGGCCTCGGCGGCGCTTGGCAGCAGAATGCGGGATCCCACCAGTATGTGGTTGATGTTGCCATCGGCAAAACTGCGGGGATTCTTCTCGTAGATCGCCACCATGGTCTGGTAGACGCTCACCTTGTTGGAGGGGCGGTACTTGCTTGCCAGACTCCAGAGGGTATCGGTGGGACGGATCGGACCATAACTACCGGCATTGCTGGTCGCAACCTGCTGCACTATGGGCTGGGCCCTGGCTTGGCCGGGTTGGGACGTGGCGCGGGGAGCGGCGACGGGTTGTGCCAGCGGCTGGGAATTGACGGCAGGCGGAGCCGGTTCGTCCGGGCCCTTTAGCTCAACAAAAAAAGGCTCCCGCGCCGAGTCTTCAGCCTGAGCGGTGCCCAGCAGACCCAATGCGAGTAGCGTTGCCAATGTTATGCGGGAATGTCCCATATTCGTTCCTTCGTATGACGGCCCTATCGCATTGAAAAATCTGGATAGTTACCCCAAAACAGTCGGTTCAATATAAATCAGGCTCAGGTTGCAAGCCAGCAGTCCGACACATTTAGCACCCAACTTGTTTCTGAGTGTAGGAAAAAACTTAATCAGTTGATATCACGAAAAATTCTCGGGGCCATAGAGTGCGGCGCCGGTCACATCCACACCGCATGCGGGTGGCAGGTTTCACGCCCGATGGGGTTCCTTCCCCATCGGGCCAGCCGATCCGCGGATCAGAGGTAATCGCGCACCAGCAGTTCGGCAATCTGCACACTGTTGGTCGCGGCGCCCTTACGAACGTTATCGGCCACAATCCACATATTGATACCACTCGGATGAGAAATATCCTGGCGAACCCGGCCAACCAGCACCTCATCCTTGCCGGTGGCATCGCGCACCGGGGTCGGATAATCCGCTTCGTCATCGAACAGGGTAACGCCGGGGGCATTGCGCAGCAGCTCTTTGACCTGATCCGCATCGAGCGGCTGGTGCAGCTCGACGTGGACCGCCTCGGCGTGACCGTAGAACACCGGCACCCGCACGCAGGTGGGGTTCACGGCAATGGTGGCATCGCCCAGGATCTTCTGGGTTTCCCACACCATCTTCATCTCTTCACGGGTGTAGCCGTTGTCGGTGAAGCTGTCGATCTGCGGGATCAGGTTAAAGGCGATCTGTTGCGGATAGAGGGTCGGTTCCACCGGGCGACCGTTGAGCAGCTGCGCGGTCTGGCCGGCCAGCTCGCTCACCCCCTCCTTGCCGGAGCCGGAGACGGACTGGTAGGTCGCCACGTTGATGCGGGCTATGCCCACTTCGTCGTGCAGCGGCTTGAGCGCCACCAGCATCTGGATGGTGGAGCAGTTCGGGTTGGCGATGATGTTGCGGTTGCGAAAATCGGCCAGCGCGTCCGGGTTCACTTCCGGGATCACCAGTGGGATGTCTGCGTCGTAACGGAAGCAGGAGGTGTTGTCGATGACGATGCAGCCGTGCTCGGCGGCAATCGGCGCCCACTTGGCAGAAACCTCGGCCCCGGCGGAGAAGAGCGCTATTTGCACCTGGCTCCAGTCAAACTCTTCCACGTCCTTGATCTCGAGGTTCTTGCCGCCAAAGCGCACGGTATCACCGGCGCTGCGGCTGGAGGCCAGCGGATAGAGGGTGCCGACCGGGAAGGCGCGCTCCTCCAGAATTTCGATCATGGCCTGACCCACGGCGCCGCTGGCGCCCAATACCGCTACGTTGAATTGCTGACTCACTGATGTTCTCTCCTGTGGAATTACCCATGGATGGCACCGGTTAACCGCCACTATCCATGGTGTCGCTGACGCACGCTGGCATCACAGTTGGCAGGCTGACCTGCCCGATAGGGGATTTGGCATCATGCCAAACCGGACAAGGGCGGAACCGGGTGTGGCACCGGATCCGCCCATTTTCTGGTGTTGCATTCGGGATTGAGTCGGCTCACCCGGCCTGAATGCCAAAGCCGAGCCGGGCCAGAGTATCGCCGGCGAAAGGGCCGCAGACATGCAACGAGGATAGCTCGCGCCGCTCCGGATAGTGTTTGCGCTGTTCATCGAAACTGCCGGGCAGCTCAATCCGGTTGCGAAAACGGGCATCGTCGCGACGCACGTCATAAATAAGATGCACCAGCTGCTTGATCAACGCCTGATCCACCGGCTGACCCGGCGTCAGTGCGCGCACCTCGGGGGCTGGCAGCAAGGATTGCAGATCCTGGCGCGCCGCGCGGCCCAGTTGCTGGCACAGCGCCTGATAGAGCATCCAGGTGCCGCGCGCCTTGCCCTCCAGGCTGTAACCCGCGATGTGAGGGGTTGCTATCTCGGTATGGGGCACCAGGGCTCGCAGTGGCTCTGGCTCCCCTTCCCACACATCCATCACCAGCCGCAGCGGCGCCTGGCTCTGCTGGCGCGCCAGCAAGGCCTGGTTGTCCCACACCTCGCCACGGGAGGCGTTGACGAGGATCTGTCCGGCCGGCCGCGCGGCGATCACCTGCTCGTCCAGCAGGTGGAAAGTGGCAACCGGCCCCTCGCGGGTGATGGGCACGTGGAAGCTGACGATGTCGGCGCCAAGGGCGCTCTGGTAGTCGACAAACGCTCCCGCCTCTCCCGCCTGCGCGGCGGCCCGGGCGCGCGGCGGATCGCAGCGCAGCACCCGCATGCCGAGGGCCTCGGCCTTGCCCGCCACGCATTCCCCCGTGTTGCCGGCGCCTATGACGGCGAGGCTCATCTCGCTCAAATTGAGCTCATGACGCTCGGCCAGCACCAGCAAGGCACTCAGCACATAGTCACCGACCGAATACTTGTTGCAACCCGGCGCACTGAAGAAGGAGATGCCCCGCTCGGCCAGCAGCGCCTTGTCTACGTGATCCGTGCCTATGGTGGCGGTGCCGACGAACCCGAGCCGCGGGCTGGTGGCGAGGAGCTCGGCATCGACCCGGGTCACGGAGCGCACCAGCAGCACATCGGCATCTTGCAGATCCACCGCCTGCATCTGTCGTCCTGGCAGGGGGATCACCTCGCCAAATTCGGCAAACAACTCAAGGGCGTGGGGCATATTTTCATCAACGACGATCTTCATCGGGCTCTCTCACTTCGCAACCGGCCACAGGCGCGCCATTCTAGCCCAAACCAACCGAATTTTCAGATGCTTATTCGCCCATCTCCTTTCACCACAGTCGCTCCGCCCGGCCTGCCCAAAGCGGCCAGATGCCCAGACGCTGGTTCACCCATGCCCCTTCACCACAGTCGATCCACCAGACCGGCCCAAGCCGCCAAGATGTTCGGATGCTGACGCCCCATGCCCATATCGCCATGTCGGCCCGGGCCACACTCATTTGTAACCCCATGTTACAGCCCGGCCGGTACGACTTGACCGACAAGCCGAGGCTGGCACAATGGCGCCTCTTTTCTATCTGCCCCTATTACACGCACCCGTTACGAGCCCTGTTATGCCGACTCATGCCTCTTCGTTGCCGCGCCGCCAGGTGCTTGGTTTCAGCGCCGCCCTGATCCTGCCGCTGCTACTGCTGGCCTGCCTCCCCTGGCAACCCTTTATGAGCAACGCTCTGCAATCGGGTTGGCTGTGGTGGCCCTACGCCCTCACCCGCATGGTGGATCTGCCCGGCCTCGCCGTCAGCATCGCCGCCCTCTTGCTGCTGACCCGGCACAAGCTGACGCTGAGCCTGCCCGCCACGCTGGCCCTCGGTGGCGCCCTGTTTGCCGTGCTGGCGGGAGACTGGGCCATCAAGAGCCTGGTCAAACACCTGACCCAGGAGCCGCGCCCCTATCTGCTCTGGCTTGAGAGCCAGAACCTGATCCCCGCCATCCAGCAGTTCTACGCCAGCAAGGTGGAAGTACGCAGCGAGCAGGTGCATGCAGCCAGCCTCTTGCTGGCCCTGCCCGAGTGGCTCGGCAACCACTGGCAGGCGGAGGTGAACTACGCCTTCCCTTCAGGCCACAGCATCGCCGCGATGAGTCTGGCCCAGTTCTTCGGTCTGATCTGGCTGGCCCGCGCCCCTGCCGGGGTCTGGCTGCTGCCGCTGTGGGCGCTGGGCATAGGCCTGTCACGGATGCTGATCGGCATGCACTGGCCGCTGGACGTGCTGGCGAGCGCCCTGCTCGGCAGCCTGACCGCACTCGTTGCCGCCCGCTGGTGGCTGCGCCGCTACTGACGCCTGTGACGACGCCAACAAAAACCGGGCACCTTCTGGTGCCCGTTTTTGTTGATGCGATAGCGTCACATACCGATGGCCATGCTCAGTTGCTGGCGCTCTGCCCCTGCCAGCCCTCGGGATACTTGTAACCCACGAAGCGCTTGGCGGCATAGGCCTTGAATTCGGGGGAGTTGTAGGCCGCCGCCACGTCCTTGGCAAACGGCTGCCCGGCATCGGCGCTTTTCACCACCACCCAGTTGATGAAGTTGTAGCTGCGCTCGAGGAACAAGCCCTCGCTGAACGCAATGCCGCTGGAGGCGGCGAAGTTGCCGTTGATGACGGAGAAGTCCACATCTTCCCGCGAGCGTGGCAGTTGCGCTGCTTCCAGCTGGATCAGCTTGATATTGTGCGGATTTTTCGCCACATCAAACTCACTCGCCTTGAGCGGATTGATCCCCTCCTTGAGGGTGAGCCAGCCCAGATCCTGCAGCATCAGCAGAGCCCGCGCCTGATTGGTCGGATCGTTGGGAATGGCGACCGTGCTCCCTTCTTTCAACGCAGTCAGCTCGCCCAGCTTGCCGGCGTAGAGCCCCATGGGGCCGGTCGGCACCTGGGTGATGGGAGCCAGCGACAGGCCCCTGTCTTTTGAGAAACTCTCCAGATAGGGTTTGTGCTGGAAGCAGTTCACGTCGAGCGAGCCATCGGCCAGCGCGATATTGGGGGTCACGTAGTCGGTGAATTCTACCAGTTTGACCTTGTAGCCCTTGGCCTCCAGCTGCGGCTTGATGGAATCGGTCACCATGTCGGCAAAGTCCCCGACTGTCGTGCCAATCACTATCTCTTTCTTGGCCGGATCGGCGGCAAGAACGGAAAACGGCAGACTGCTGGCCAGCAGTGCCAGCGCGGAGAGGGTGAAGAAGGAACGACGCTGCATAAGAAACTCCCTGTCAACATGATCAAAACGGTGGCCTATGATGACGCCTGCCACCATGGATATATTCGCCACAACCATCTAGCCATCCAAACGGCTAATTAATGCCACCATAACAGAGCCTCTTCCCGTCGCCAAGCAACAAAACAGGGCAAGCTTATTTATCGCAAGCCATAGCCTTTGATATAAGGACTTCATATGGCAGAGATCCATCACCCATCTATTTTCAGCCAAGGAGCCATCATGCTGACCGTCTCTACCACAGGCCTGCTGGTCGTCGATATTCAAGGCAAGCTGGCACGGCTCGTCGAGGGGAGCCCGGCCCTGATTGCCAATAGCGCACGGCTGGTACAAGGGGCCCAGGCACTGGGCTTGCCGGTTGTCTGGCTGGAACAAAATCCGGACAAGCTGGGACCAACGGTGCCCGAGCTGCAACCGCTGCAGAGCGACGCCCCCGTGCTGACCAAGTTCAGCTTCGGCGCGCTGGGGGAGCCGGCAGTGGCCGCTGCGCTGGCCCGGACGGGCAGGCGTCACTGGCTGGTGTGCGGCATTGAGGCCCATATCTGCGTTTACCAGACGGTGCTGGGACTGCTCGACATCGGCGCCGATGTCTCCCTGGTGGTGGATGCGGTGTCGTCCCGCAGCGCCGCCAACCGTGACTTGGCCATCGCTCAGCTGACCGCCCGTGGCGCGCGGCTCACCTCGGTGGAGATGTGCCTCTACGAGCTGCTGGGGGATTGCCGTCATCCGGCGTTTCGCCCGATCCTGGCCTTGATCAAATAACGGCTGGCCACTCGCGGCCAGCCCCTCACATAAACACGGCGCCACTGGCGCCGTTTTCATTGCCGCCTGGGTGCAAAACCCGCCTCCCGGCATGGCAGGCTTGCCGGCCACATAACGCCCGCTTGAGTATGTGTCATATCTGGTCAGGGCCAGCCCAACGCGCCGGCCTCGGCACTGCCGCAGCCAAGGTGAATGGTGAATGGTGAATGGTGAATGGTGAATGGTGAATGGTGAATGGTGAATGGTGAATGGTGAATTAATAACATCTTGACCTATAAAGACAAAGATCAATAAACGCCAACTGAGAAAAGTTCTCAATACAACACATAAAAGGATTCACTGGAACCCCCATATGGTTGAAAACAGATTTGTGATGGGATTTTTTTGAGCCTTATCCCAGATCAGGAATGAGCCCTTTTTGGCTCTGTTTTTCCCGTGTATAGATGCCAGTCGCACCCAGGACGGTGCGATATAAGATGGAGTTTATTAATGAGAAAAACATCGTTGGCGTTGGCAATCTCGGCCCTGCTCTCGGCCCTGCCTATCGCCTCAGTTCAGGCTAATGAGAGTTGCACCCCGCTCACCGGTAAAGAGGCCGGACTCGATACCGGTCGCAGCAGCGCAATCCGTTGTCTGCCCGGCATCAATCCCCTGCAGGACCAGCAGTGGCACCTGCTCAACAACGGCCAGAATGCCTTCAGCCCCCGCGGCGGCGTGGCGGGCAATGACCTCAACCTCTGGTGGGCACACCGCACCGAGGTATTGGGTCAGGGCATCAACGTAGCCGTGGTGGACGATGGCATGGCCATCGCGCACCCGGATCTGGCCGACAACGTGCGCCCCGGCTCCAAAAACGTGGTGACCGGCAGCAGCGATCCGACCCCGACCGATCCGGACAGTGCCCACGGCACCTCGGTATCCGGCATCATAGCCGCGGTGGACAACACCATCGGCACCCTGGGGGTGGCCCCCCGCGCCCAGTTGCAGGGCTTCAACCTGCTCGATGACAACAGCCAGCAGTTGCAGAAGGATTGGCTCTACGCCCTTGGCGGCAATGCCGTCACCGCAGACAATCGGGTCTTCAACCAGAGCTACGGCATGAGCCTGGTCGATCCAGAAGGGGCCAACGGGCTGGATCAGATGCAGCTCGATCGCCTGTTCGAGCAACAGACCCAGCAGGCGCAGGGGGCGGCCTATATCAAGGCGGCGGGCAACGGCTTCAACCGGATTGCCTCCGGCAACTATGTGCTCAACCGCACCGGCAACCTGCCCAAGCTGCCGTTTGAGAACAGCAACATAGATCCCTCCAACAGCAACTTCTGGAACCTGGTGGTGAGCGCCATCAACGCGGACGGGGTGCGTTCTTCCTACTCCAGCGTCGGCAGCAACGTCTTCCTGAGCGCCCCCGGCGGGGAATACGGCACGGATGCGCCCGCCATGGTGACCACGGATCTGCCCGGCTGCGACATGGGGTACAACCGGGTGGACGATCCCAGCACCAACCGGCTGCACAACAACCCGCAACTGGATGCCAGTTGCGACTATAACGGCGTGATGAACGGCACCTCCTCGGCCACCCCGAACACCACGGGCGCCATGGCGCTGCTGATGTCCGCCTACCCGGACTTGTCGGTGCGGGATCTGCGCGATCTGCTGGCCCGCAACGCCACCCGGATCGATGCCAATCAGGTGCCCGTGCAAGTAAGTTACACGGCCGCCAACAGTCAGCGCCGCCAGGTGACGGGTCTGGAGGGGTGGGAGCGCAACGCAGCCGGCCTCTGGTACAGCCCGACCTATGGTTTCGGCCTGGTGGATGTGAACAAGACCCTGGCCCGCGCCGCCAGCCACGAACCGCTGCCGCCACTGGTGCAGTTGCCTTGGCAGAAGGTGACGGTACGGGATCGCGCCGTCGGCGCCATCCCGGATGTGGGCAGCAGCCCGACCCGCTCCAGCACGCAGGTCGATCAGCCATTGACGGTCGAGGCCGTGCAGGTGATGGTGAGCCTGGATCACCAGCGGCTGCCCGACTTGCTGATCGAACTGGTCTCGCCATCCGGCACTCGCAGCGTGCTGCTCAACCCCAACAACAGCTTGGTGGGGCAATCCCTCGACCGGCAGCAGCTGGGCTATGTGCGCACCAAGGGGCTGCGTGACATGCGCATGCTCTCCCACAAGTTCTACGGCGAACCGGCTCAGGGCGAATGGCGCCTGGAGGTGACCGACGTGGCCAATGGCAGCCGCCAGGTCTCGCTGCTCGATCGCAGAACCAACACCCGCAGCACCCTGACCGAGCGCAACAACAGCCAGCCGGGTCAACTGCTCGACTGGTCCCTGCGGGTACTCGGTCACGACGCAGTCCGTTCCTGATCACAGAGGAGTCATAACATGAAACACAGCTTACTCAGCCTTGCCCTGGCAAGCCTGCTGACCTCGGTCTGCGTGTACGCAACGGCCGACGAGTCGGTGGTGATCGATGGCAAGCAGTACAACACCATTGAGGTGAATGGCAAGACCTACCTGACGCCGGATAACGGCAGCAAGAAACGGGTCGCCCGCAGTCTGGATGGCAAGGTGCCACAACAGACCCTGCGCCGCGGCGATGTCCTGCTGCAAGGGGTCGCCAGCCCTGAGCTGACCGTCAGCGGCACCCTGCTGGTGGAAGCCGATGACAATCATGCCAAGGCGCTGGCGGGCCGCCACGGCCTGCAGTTCAAGCAGAGCAGCGGCGGCATCGCCCTGCTGGAGGCCAAGCCCGGCACGGATCTGAACGCCATCGCCACCCAGCTCAAGCAGCAAGGGGTCCGGGTGCAGATCGAACTGGCCGGTGCACTGAAACAGCCAAAGTGAGCAAGCCCTTGCGCTGACAAGCACGAGGTATCTTGCACACGCCGAGGGGGCCGCTGGCCCCCTCTCTTCTACCCGAGCGTCTGCGCCCCGCATCTCACGGCACATCGCAACCCAAGCCGGACCGCCCCTGCTGTCACCATCCTCCTTCGTGGACCCTACGACCTCCCCTTTCCCCTCCCTGCCGTGCCGCTTGGGATGCGACCCCTGTCACAACTTGGCACCCTTGCACCCAACTGCACATTTCTCGCTCCCCCCGGACAAGGCGCCGCCCGCCCGACTTGCTAACCTGCCTGTGGCTCCGGCCATGGCGGCACCCTTGCACGTGCCCCCTGGCCCACTCTGAGCCGTCATCGATATCCATGGAAACCCGCCATCAGAGCGGCCGCCCGGCCCAGTCACTTGCCGGTGTCGATATCGCACTTGCTTTTTTATTCAGACAGTTACGAGGAAATCTTCATGCCTATCACGACAAAAATGAAAGCGGTTTCACTCGGCATAAGCCTGGCGCTGACCGGGCTGCTGGTTGGCTGCAACCAGAATGACTCGGACCCCCTGGTAAAAGACGATGCCTATTACCGCAGCCAGGCCGAAGCCATGGTGGCCAAGCTCACCCTGGGCGAGAAGCTAAGTCTGCTCTCCGGCCCAGGTTATGGCAGCGCCGACGGCGCCATCAACCTCAAACAGGATGTCGCCGGGGTAGCGGGCTACATCAACGGGGTGGCACGCAGTGCCGACGGCATCGACATTCCGGCCCTGAAACTGGCCGATGGCCCGGCGGGCCTGCGGATCAGCGCCAATCGCGACGGCGACAGCGCCACCTATTACGCCACCGCCTGGCCCATCGGCTCCCTGCTCGCCTCCAGTTGGGACGTCAACCTGGTCAAGTCCGTGGGGGAAGCCATGGGGGATGAAGTGCGCCAGTACGGGGTCGACATACTGCTGGCCCCCGGTATGAACATTCAGCGCAACCCGCTCAATGGCCGCAACTTCGAGTACTACTCGGAAGACCCGCTGCTGACCGGCAAAATAGGCGCCGCCATGGTCAACGGGGTGGAGAGCAACGGGGTGGGCACCACCATCAAGCACTACTTCGGCAACAACTCCGAGACCAACCGCAACCAGATCAACGACATCGGCGAGCCGAGAACCTTCCGCGAAATTTATCTGCGCGGCTTCCAGATCGCGGTGGACGAAGCCCAGCCCTGGGCTGTGATGACCTCCTACAACAAGGTCAACGGCACCTATGTCAACGAGCGCAGGGATGCCGTGACCGATGTGCTGCGCGGCGAGTGGCAGTTCGACGGTCTGGTGATGTCCGACTGGTTTGCCGGCGACGTGGCCAACAACGCCTACAAACAGGTGTTGGCGGGGCAGGATTTGATCGAACCGGTCAACGTCAAGGAGCAGTTGCAGCAATCCATCGACCGAGGCGATCTCGACGAGGCCAGGGTGACCGAGGCCGCCATCCATATCCTGACCCAGGCGATGAAGAGCCCCTCCTACAACCAGTTGGCCGTCAGCAACAGCCCGGATCTGGTCGCCCACACCAAACTGGCTCGCCAGGCCGGGGCTGAAAGCATGGTGCTGCTGCGCAACGAAGCCGCCGCCCTGCCCATAGCCGCGACCAGCAAAGTAGCCAGCTTTGGCATCAACCAGATCAACACCTACAAGGGGGGTACCGGCAGCGGGGATGTGAACGCCGCCAGCATCACCACCATAGCCCAGGGGCTGGCTGCTCGCTTCCAGGTCAACGAGGCGCTGCAATCCTACTACCGCGATTTTTACGAGAACAACAAGGTCTATCACGAGGGACTATTCGGTGCCAAGGGCTACTACACCTGCGACGAAGCGCCCGTGACCGGCGATCTGGCGGCCCTTATTGCCACGGCGGCAGCCACTCAGGAAGCCGCCGTCATCAGTATCGGCCGCCAGGCAGGGGAAGGCGCGGATCGCAGCAGCGGCAAAGGAGACTACCTGCTCGGCGACGACGAGATCGCCCTCATCGATGCGGTGAGCAGCGCCTTCCACGCCCAGGGCAAGAAGGTGGTGGTGGTGCTCAATGTCAACGGCGTCATTGACACAGCCCAGTGGGGTGACAAGGTGGACGCCATACTGCTGGCCTACATGGCCGGTCAGGAAACCGGCCATGCGGTGGCGGACGTGCTTTCCGGCACGGTCAACCCGAGTGGCAAGCTGGCCCAGAGCTTCCCGCAAAACTACGCCAGCGTGCCCTCCTCCAGCACCTTCCCGGGTGAGGATACTGACGGTGACGGCGAGCCGGACGATCTCTACTACAACGAGGGGATCTATGTGGGCTACCGCTACTACAGCACCTTCGACAAGGCGGTGTCCTACCCGTTCGGCTTCGGCCTCTCCTACACCAGCTTCGGCTACACCAGCCCCGCGATCGCCACCAATACCCTGGCCGATGGCGCGGCCGGCAGCCTGGTGCTGACGGCAACCATCACCAACACGGGTGCCGTGGCAGGCAAGGAGGCGGCCCAGGTCTATGTCACCGCCCCCGAGGTCAAACTGCAAAAACCGACCATAGAGCTCAAGGCCTTTGCCAAGACCAAGCAGCTTGCCCCGGGTGCTAGCGAACAGCTGAGCTTCACCATTCCGGCCAGCATACTCGCCAGCTTCGATGAGGCCAGCAACCAGTGGATCGTGGAGCCGGGGAGTTACAGCGCCTACATCAGTCCCTCCTCGGATGTCTCCGCCAGCACGCCGGTCAGCTTCACGGTGAGCAAGGAGATAGTGGTGAGCAACACCACGCCCGGGGCACTGGCCCTGCCCAGCGGGGTGGACGTCGCCACCGTCACCACGGTGACAAAATAAGCGAGCATGGGTAAGCAATGAAGCTGATGGGGCGCCCCTCTTGTTGCTTTCACCCTTGGCGGGATCCGGCGCAGGTCGGATCCCGTTATTATTGACGGATATTGCGATAGGCCAGCGGGGTCATATTGGTATTGGCCTTGAAGAAACGATTGAAGGCACTCTGGGAAGAAAAACCCACCAGATCACTGATATTTTGCAGCGGTTGCTCTCCCTCTCCCAATAAACGGCAAGCCTCCATCACCTTGACCCGTTTCAAGATGGCGGAAAAGCTGTTGCCCTCCCCCTGCAATTTCCGGTTGAGGGTCCAACGGCTGATATTCATGGCCGAGCAGACATCCTTGAGTAAATGGTCATCGCTCTCCATGAAACCACCGCGAATTTTATGGCGGATCATATCCGCCACCAGATTGGCAAAAGGCACCCGCTCATCGATATTGCTGCAAATATGCGCGAGCTGGCGTGTCTGCAAGCGGCAAAGCGGGCCGTTGTAACTATCGGCGCGGCTATCCAGCAGGGCATTGTCGATGGTCAGGGTGTTGCCTGACTGATCCCAGCGACAATGGGCGCCAAAGAAATGATCCAGCTGGCGATGATGGGCCGGCGGCTTGCCGACGAGCCCCACAGAGATGCCAAGGCCGGGTGCATAGACCCGCAAGATCCGGTAGAGGATGACGAAATTGGGGATGGCCTGACTCGCGCCAAGGGCGGCAGGACCTTGATTGATATACTCATATTGGCTGAACAGTGCCCCTCTTCGCACCACAAAGTCGTCGCAGTTGCCGATGACGGTGCGATAAGCCAACAGAGCCTCGATAGCGGCGCGAGGGGACGGCTGATTCAGACACAGGCTGAGGAGCGCAGGATAATGCTGGTAGAGCTCGGCGATATCGTAAGACAAGATGCTCTCGTGAAAGCCGCTCAGATACCGCTGCATCAGGCTCAGCATGCGATAATGGCTATGAGCCAGGATCCGGCCATGCTCACGGTGAATATCGAATGGCGTCAGACCGGCAGCCATCAGGATGGCATCCGTATCTCCCCCTTGCTGCTGGCAGGCCATCAGCATTCTTCTGATCACCTGATTTGATACGCTCTGTGACATCTGTCTACCCTGGCATATTGATGTTAATGACAAAAAACGTATTTATTGAATTAAGCTGGCCGCAATAAAAACCTATTTATCCCGCCTTGCTCGACATGACATGCATATAGTAATCCGCTCACCTCGGCAGGTTTATTATGGGGTGGCGATGAAGTGAACAGATGTAACAGAGTGTAAAACCAAGATCTGGTGCGCCTATTTTGAGCGGGAATAACGAATATCCAGGACAAATAATTCCATCTGGTTTATTACACGATAAAAATGGCGCCCTCCTGGGGCGCCATTTTTATTATTCAGGCAGGAACCGGCGAGGATCAGCCAGTCTTGTGTTGCTCGGCCAGATAGAGCCAGGTATCGACCACGGTATCCGGGTTGAGAGACACAGAGTCTATTCCCTGCTCGACCAGCCAGGCGGCGAAGTCCGGGTGATCGGACGGGCCCTGACCACAGATGCCGACATACTTGCCCGCCTTGCGCGCAGCCTGGATAGCCATCGACAGCAACGCCTTGACCGCCTCGTTGCGCTCGTCGAACAGGTGGGCGATCAGCCCCGAGTCCCGATCCAGCCCAAGCGTGAGCTGGGTCATGTCGTTGGATCCGATGGAGAAGCCATCCACGTGCTGCAGAAACTGATCCGCCAGCAGGGCGTTGGAGGGGATCTCGCACATCATGATCACCTTCAAACCTCGCTCGCCACGGCGCAGCCCGTTCTCGGCCAGGATGTCGATCACCTGTTCCGCCTCGCTCACGGTGCGCACGAAGGGGATCATCACCTCGACGTTGGTCAGTCCCATCAGATCCCGTACCCGCTTGATCGCCTCGCATTCGAGGGCAAAACAGGGGCGGAAGCTGTCGGCAATGTAGCGCGATGCGCCGCGGAAGCCGATCATCGGGTTCTCTTCGTGGGGCTCGTAGCCACGGCCACCCACCAGGTTGGCGTACTCGTTGGACTTGAAGTCCGACATCCGCACTATGACCCGCTCCGGCCAGAAAGCGGCGCCCAGAGTGGCGATCCCTTCGGTCAGCTTGGCTACATAGAATTCACGGGGGCTGTCATAACCCGCGATCATCTTGCTGATGGTGGCCTGCAGTTCAGTGCCCTGCTGATCGAACTCCAGCAGGGCCTTGGGGTGCACGCCGATCATCCGGTTGATGATGAACTCGAGGCGCGCCAGACCCACGCCAGCATTGGGCAACTGGGCAAAGTCGAACGCCCTGTCCGGATTGCCGACGTTCATCATGATCTTGATGGGCAGGCGTGGCATGTTGCCCACCTCGGTCACCGCCACATCGAAATCGAGTTCGCCATCATAGATGAAGCCGGTGTCCCCTTCCGCGCAGGAGACGGTGATAAGCTGGCCCGGCTCAATGCGCCTGGTGGCATCGCCGCAGCCCACTACCGCCGGAATGCCCAGCTCGCGAGCAATGATGGCGGCGTGACAGGTACGCCCGCCACGGTTGGTAACGATAGCCGAGGCCCGCTTCATGATGGGTTCCCAGTCCGGGTCGGTCATGTCGGTGACCAGCACGTCGCCGGGTTGCACTTCGTCCATCTGGCTGATGGAGGAGATGACCCGCGCCGGGCCCGCGCCAATCTTGTGGCCGATGGCACGCCCCTCGATCAGCACTTTGCCCGATTGCTTGAGGGCGAAGCGCTCGAGCGTGTTCGCCTCCTGGCGGCTGCGCACGGTTTCCGGGCGAGCCTGCACTATGTAGAGCTTGCCGTCCTGCCCATCCTTGGCCCACTCGATGTCCATCGGGCGGCCGTAGTGCTGCTCGATGATGAGGGCCTGCTTGGCCAGCTCCATCACCTCGGCATCCGTGATGCAAAAGCGGCTGCGCTCGGCTTCCATGGTGTCGACGATCTGCACCTGACGGCCATGGCTGGCGTCGCTGGAATAGGTCATCTTGATGAGCTTGGAGCCGAGGGTCTTGCGCACCACGGCAGGACGCCCGCCCCTGAGGGTTGGCTTGTGCACATAAAACTCGTCAGGGTTGACGGCGCCCTGCACCACCATCTCGCCCAGGCCCTGGGCCCCGGTGATGAATACCACGTCGTTGAAGCCCGACTCGGTATCCAGGGTGAACATGACACCGGAGGCGGCGAGATCCGAGCGCACCATGCGCTGTACCCCGGCCGACAGGGCCACGCCCTTGTGGTCATAGCCCTGATGCACCCGATAGGAGATGGCGCGATCGTTGAACAGTGAAGCAAACACATGCTTGACGGCAATCATGACGGCATCGATGCCGCGTACGTTGAGGAAAGTCTCCTGTTGACCGGCAAACGAAGCGTCCGGCATATCCTCGGCGGTAGCGGAGGAACGTACCGCAAACGAGGCATCCAGCCCACCACTCAACTTGTTGTAGGCAACCAGAATAGCCTGCTCCAGTGCTGGTTGGAACGGCGCCTCTATCACCCAGTTGCGGATCTGCTGGCCAGCCCGGTTGAGGGCGCCAATGTCATCTACATCCAGGCTATCGAGCAGATTGTGGATCTTGCCGTTGAGGCCGCTTGACTCCAGAAACTCGTTAAACGCAAAGGCGGTGGTAGCAAACCCGCCCGGCACGGATACACCGGCACCAGAGAGGTTGCTGATCATCTCGCCAAGGGATGCATTCTTGCCGCCAACTCGTTCTACGTCCTGCATTCCGAGTTGCTCGTACCAGAGTACGTACTGTTGCACTTGCATGTCTCCAGGTTGGTGGGCACTGTGCCGTCATGGCACCTTGTGCGCCAGTTTATGTGCGTTATTGTCTGTTTCTACTGTTGCCAACGACCATGAAAACGTTTTCTACTTATTGTCAAAAAAATCCCCGAGCAAGATTTGGGGATGGTCGAATGACACAGACATTCTACAATGCCAACACAAAAAGGTAACGACTCAGGTTTGCAAGCCACTTCACAACTTGGGCACAGCAGACTGGTTGACAAAAACGATATGGTTTCGAGAGATACTTCTTGCTTGCCAGCAAGCCGACCCCATCACAGGAGCACCCAGTGCACACCGTATTTTATGTTTCCGACGGCACCGCCATCACCGCCGAAGTGTTCGGCCACGCCGTCTTGAGCCAGTTTCCGCTGGTGTTTGAGCAAGTCACCATCCCCTTCGTGGAGACGCAGGAAAAAGCCAGGCAGGTGCGGGCGCGCATCGATGAACAGTTCCGCCAGACCGGGATACGCCCCATACTGTTTCACACCATAGTCGACCCTCTGGTACGCGAAGAGGTGCTCAAGGCCCAGGCCAGCAGCCACGATTTTCTCAACACCTTCGTCAGCCCGCTGGAGCAGGAGCTGGGGGTCAAAGCCGAACCCAGACTGCATCGCACTCACGGCATGGAGAATCGCAAGCTCTATGATGATCGCATCGAGGCGGTCAACTTTGCCTTGGCCAACGACGATGGCATCACCACCAAGGAGTATGAGGAAGCGGACATCATCCTCATCGGGGTCTCTCGCTGCGGCAAGACGCCGACCAGTCTCTATCTGGCACTGCAATTTGGCATTCGGGCCGCCAACTATCCCTTTATCGAACAGGACATGGGCACCCTAGTACTGCCCACTGCCCTCAAGGCCAACCGCCACAAGCTGTTCGGACTCACCATAGCGCCCCAGCGGTTGCACGAGATCCGCAACCAGCGCCGCGCCAACAGCCGCTATTCATCTCTTGAGCAGTGCGAGCAGGAGCTGGCGAGCGTGGAGCGGCTGTTTCGTCAGGAGGCAATCTGCTTCCTCGACACCAGCTCTCATTCGGTGGAGGAGATAAGCGCAAAAATTCTGGAGGCAACCGGCATGCGCCGTCAGCTCTATTGAACTGGCCCGGGCTGCGGAGCTAAGCCCGCCCCCGGCACGGTCCATGTGAGACAAGAGGGCAGGATGACCGGCAGAAATGAAAACCGAGCCAGATGCGGCGCATCTGGCTCGGTTTTTTTATGGTTGACGGGAACGGGAGGCAGGGCTGTTCAACTCCTTGTTGTTCATCAGCATGGCATAGAAGTTGAGCACGCCATGACGCCGGCGTACCCATTCGGTCAACCAGAGTGCGGGCAGTAGACCAACCGCACCGGCTGTCAGCAGCACGGTTCGAAAGTGCATCACCAGATAATCATCACCCTGCACAGCCCAGACCAGCAGGCATCCCGCCGCCATAGTCAGCAACAAAGGAGAGAGCCAGACTGTCAACCAGAGTATGACAGCCAGCAGGCTGCCAATAATACGTTGCATGAATCACATCCTTATTTACCGAGGAAACTTCATAAAACAGCAATCAACGAAAGAGTCAACCCGCCAGAATTCGATTGCACACATTGCGAGCAACCACTCCCCTCCAGCACATTCGAATCATAAAAAACCTGTCTTGTGCCGAAAAAACCGGCGAATAATGAGGAAAACAGGTGCATGTACGACCGATTATCACTATTCTGCTTCCGTTGGTAGCCGCCACAAAAAACAATAAGCGGCCTACCGTAACGAAATAAATACGAATTTCGTCACGTTTCAAGCACGCTTTGCCGTGCAAGGTCACATAGAGTGACTCGACGGGCGAGATGACAGACGAGTGACATCAGAGACGTAAGGAAGGAAGAATGGATCTTCAACAAGACGGCGAGGAGCTGAAGCGCGGCCTGAAAAACCGCCATATCCAGCTCATCGCATTGGGCGGTGCCATCGGTACCGGCCTGTTTCTCGGCATTGCCCAGACCATCAAGATGGCGGGCCCTTCAGTGCTGCTCGGCTATGCCATCGGCGGCTTTATCGCCTTCCTCATCATGCGCCAGCTGGGCGAGATGGTGGTAGAAGAGCCGGTTGCGGGCTCCTTCAGCCACTTTGCCTACAAATACTGGGGTGACTTCGCCGGTTTCGCCTCCGGCTGGAACTACTGGGTACTCTACGTACTGGTGAGCATGGCCGAGCTGACGGCAGTCGGCATCTATGTCCAATACTGGTGGCCCGAGATCCCGACCTGGATGTCGGCTGCCGTCTTCTTCGTACTGATCAACGCCATTAACCTCTCCAACGTCAAGGCGTTCGGCGAGATGGAGTTCTGGTTTGCCATCATCAAAGTGGTCGCCATCGTCGGCATGATTGGCTTTGGTGGCTATCTGCTCGCCAGCGGCAATGGCGGACCAGATGCCAGCATCACCAACCTGTGGGACCAGGGCGGTTTCTTCCCCAACGGCATCAGTGGTCTGGTGATGGCGATGGCGGTGATCATGTTCTCATTCGGCGGTCTTGAGCTGGTGGGGATCACGGCCGCAGAGGCGGATGACCCCGAGAAGAGCATTCCCAAGGCCACCAATCAGGTTATCTACCGCATCCTCATTTTCTACATTGGCGCTCTGGCCGTACTGATGTCCCTCTACCCCTGGGGCAAGGTGGTGGAAGGTGGCAGTCCCTTCGTCATGATCTTCCACGCGCTGGACAGCAACTTGGTGGCGACCGTGCTCAACATGGTGGTACTGACTGCCGCCTTGTCGGTCTACAACAGTTGTGTCTATTGCAACAGCCGTATGCTGTTCGGCCTGGCCAAACAGGGCAATGGCCCGCGCAGCCTGCTCAAGACCAACAAGAGCGGCGTGCCCGTGGTAGCCATCTCGGTCTCCGCCGCAGCAACCCTCTTGTGTGTGCTCATCAACTATCTGATGCCGGGCAAGGCGTTCGAGCTGCTGATGGCGCTGGTGGTATCCGCCCTGGTCATCAACTGGGCCATGATAAGCCTCGCGCATTTGAAGTTTCGCAAGAGCAAACGGGCCGAAGGGGTTGAGCCCAAGTTCAAGGCATTCTGGTACCCGTTCGGTAACTACCTCTGCCTCGCCTTCATGGCTGGCATTCTGGTCATCATGTACCTGACTCCGGGCATCCAGATCTCGGTACTGCTCATCCCGGTCTGGATCGTCGTGCTGGCCATCGGCTATCAGTTCAAGCAGAAGCGTCGTGTACGGGTTGCCACCAACCTGGGTTGATCCCGCGCCACCTCGTTACACCATCAGATGCCGGTCACCGACCGGCATCTTTCTATCCGCCATCTGCAACTTGCTGCGTCAGAGTACAAGACCAGCCACCGACGCCACCCGCCTTTGCATCATATAAAATCATGCATGATCGGGAGCCTGCCAGTCACATCGTCATCCGGTTGCCGCGCTCTCGCCTTCAGCTTGCCAGATAAAAACGACAAGCCCGAGGGGATGAGCCTCGGGCCTGGGATAAGTTCGACAAGGCCGGATGGCCAACGCCTTACTCCAGCAGGAAGACGGCCTCCACGTTGTCCGTGATGCTGATCTGCTGCTGTTGATAGCTGTTTTCCATCATGTCGGCGGCTGGCGCCATGGCGGCAGCCTTGAGTGCACGGCTATAGATGGGCATGGGGGTGTTGTTGCGGTACTCGACGCTGTAAACCTTGCCAAGCTTCATGCCGAACGCCTTGGCCAGGGATTCCGCCTTGGTTTTGGCATCTTCCACCGCACCGATACGCGCCTGCTCCTTGATGGTCTGCGGCGACTTGAGGCCGTACTCAATCTGGGACACAGACTCCAGACCCGCCTTGAGGGCGGTATCCATCAGCTCGCTCAGTTTGTCGAGCTGGTAGAGTTTGACTGCGAGTTGACGCTGGGCACGGTAGCCCACCAGTTCCGGCTTCTTGTTCTGCGGATACTGATATTCGGGGGAGATCACCAGATTGCCCGCCTCCACGTCACTGCGCTTGATACCCAACCCTTCCAGCTGGCCAAAGAAGGCCGCGACCTTGCCATCCACCTGCTGCTTGGCCTTGATGCCCTGTTTTTCCAGCGCGGTCACCGACACATTGAGGGTCAGCATATCGGGTTCGGCCTTCTGCTCGGCGTAACCACTCACTACCAGATGCGGGGCTTGCGGTACTTCAAGCGCGAATAACGGGGCACTGATAACCAGAGCGGAAAGAGTAAGAAGGGGACGCCACATAAAAAAACCTCAGTCAATTAGAGTGAGGTCATTATGCCCGTGGTCGAATGGGATTCATATATCGTGCAATGGCGGTATCTGATCCAGCACCTGATTGGTCATGTCAATGTTGATGCTGATCTCGTTGCCCATCAGCTCTTGATGACTGGGAGCCATCGGTGCGCTGCTGCGGGAACCGAGCACGACGTCATCATCAAAATGGAAGGAGTCCCACGACAGAACGTGTCCTTGCTGCGGGTTTACAGGGTCAGCTGGTGTGGACGTTATGAGTGGAACACAGTCGATGCTGTCGGAGCGCATGAGTAGATCCTGCAGACAGGTATCACTCAGACTCTGCAGCGAATACTCCTGCTGCCCCTGATCATGCCCTACCAGCACGACCATATGAGGTGGCTCTGCATCTGCTGCCGGAGTGAAAGCGATGGTGGCAGAGGCGAAGTCCACATTGAGGGAACCCGCCACTTCGCCATCTTCGCTCTCCAGATCCAGTGCATCAATCCGATCACCAGCCATCGTGGCCTGATAGCCAAACTGGCCAGTGCAGGTAATGCTGCCCTGCCCATCCCAGCTATAGCGAATGCCATCGATATCAACCCAATTGAATGACTGCATGGTGACCCTCTCCTGTACTGCCGCTATCTTAGCCGCCCCCTTAGTCAAAAAACAGGGGCCAGGCATAGCCCGGCCCCATTACCCGATTACGGATCAACCTTGAGATTGCCATCATCCAGCAGCTGTTTGATGATGTCGTGGTTCGTCGTCAAACTGCCACTCTGATCCAGATCGAGACTACTCTGGAACTGTACAGTCAACTGGGAACCTCCACTTGGTAGTCCGTTGGTATCTATGGTCAGTTTGTTGGTCGTGGTATCAAACTGCAGGTAGTTGTTGAGCACCGTTGCCAAATCATCGTGATTGGCGCCCGAGGGGACCCCAACCAGCAGATCTGACAGATCCAGCACGTCACCGCCGTTGGCAGGGTTACCCAGTGTAAAATCGGTAATGTTGTCGGTACTGCCATCTGCATTACCAGCAATCCACTTGAAGGTGTCACTGCCCGCTCCCCCCGTCATGGTGTCGCTGCCCAAGCCGCCGATCAGCAGATCGTTGCCATCTCCTCCTTGCAGTATGTCGTTGCCAATCCCACCGATCAGGGTGTCATTACCCGATTCCCCATAGAGGGTATCGTTGCCGCTGCCACCATCCAGCACATCATTACCCGAGCCCCCCACCAGGGTATCCTTGCCACCCATACCGTACAGCAGGTCGTCTCCGTCGCCGCCGGACAAGATGTTGTCCAGACTGTTGCCCGTCATGCTGTCACCAAAGTCGGATCCGATTGCGTGCCCTTGTGTACTGCTGAAGGTCACATTCACACCACTGGCTGAGGTGTCATAGTCCAAGGTAAATGGTGCTTCCGGCAACAGGCTAAGACCAATGTTGCTGTGAACGGCGTCCCCATCTCCATCTGTCAGCGTGACCGGCAGTTGCAGACTCACTGGAACTCCGGGGGTTGCAACGCTGGAGCCGAAGTCCCCAATCTTGAAGTCGCTCCCGGCTGCATAGTGGAATTCCAGACTGTTATAGCCATCTGCGGTATAGGCTGCCAGCTTGGTATTGGAGACAACTCCTGCCACTGTCGCGACATAAGCAACAGCAGAGCTCGGATCACCGTCGGTAAAGTTGACCGTGAAGCTGTGTCCTCCCACTGCCACGGTCTGGGACATACCTGCCCCTATGCTAACAATCTTGGTCGACCCGCCGTAGCTGATTGCCACAGCGGTCAGCGACTCCTTGTTGCCATCACCTATATCGTTGTCATTGTCCACATCCTGACGGGCAACCAGTTGTACACTGGAGCTGCTATTGATCGCTGTAAACATTGCGGAGGCGCCATTGACATCGTAGTGAGCCTCAAAGGCATGGGTTTGATTGGCCAACGTGCCGTAGGAACCACCACTGACCGGATTACCTGTCAGGTCGATAACAAAATCGATTCGCATCCCTTCGCCAGACCCAACGGAGGCACCACTACTGATTCCACCCGTATTGGCGGATGTATTCACAGTGCCGCCATCCACACCATTGGTCATCGCCGTCAGCAGCAGATCCTTGCTGTTGTCATTAGCTGTTGTATTAAAACCAGCCCAAGAAGCATTGCCACCGACGAAGTTGTATCCCCCGCCATTGAAGTCGATCGCGGTCTGTCCGCCATCCACCTCACCGATCATTTGGACTTGATAAGTCGCAGATGAAGGTTGCAAGGTTGCAATGAACACGGTACCGGCCGCCGTTGCAGCGGTCAGTATGGTGCCATCCAGTGACAGGGTATAGGTGACAGGCAAGCCACCCGACGTCATGCCACTGCTGCTGCCATTCAAGCTACTGTCGAAACGAATGGCTCCACCATCAGCCCCGTAGTTGTTGGACAAAGAACCATCGCCATCCAGCAGGAAGGTGCCCGTGACTCCGGATTGGTTCAGCATGACGCTCATGGCAGGGGTCATGACAACGGGCACATCGTCTTCAACTTGTACGATGAAGTCCCGAACCAATACAACATTATCGGTACCTTCATTCGCCGTGATCGCATTGGACAGATTCAGCGCTTTCAATTCCAAGTCATTGCCATCAGCCTGAGCGTGATCAATCGATCCTTGGAGAGTAAAGGTGTAATCACCATCAGCTTCGACAGCCAACGTAAAGATGGGTTTGCTGCCTGCCATCGCAACCAGGGTATCGACGCCGACACCATGAATAATGCTGTAGGTAATCGCCACACCACCAGAGGTCAATGCAGGCAAACCGGCTGTATTGCCGACGCCGAAATTGACACCAATACTGTCGACCACCATATGAGCCAGGGAACCAGCAACTGTGGTCAGGGCCGGATTGTTGCCAGGCAATCCGGTGGGCAGGCCATCTTCGAATACAGAAGCCGTGATCGGAGTGGTGTCCAGTACCAGGATCTTCAGCAGTGCGCTGGAGGTATCACCGTCAGCGTCCACTATGGTGTAGGTAAAGGTTTCCTGAGTATCAACAGACACATCATTGGGTGGTGTGTAGGAGTAGGAACCATCGGAATTCACCACCAACTGGCCACCCAAGGCTGTCGGGATTGCACCTGTTGACCCCCCTTGCACCAGGAAGGTCACCACATTGCCATTGATACTATCTGCGACTCCCACATAGGCAGCGGGATTGCTGACGGTGAAGCTCACCTGCAGCACGGTAGCAGGAGAATCTGCACCGACACTGTCTACACCGGCGCTCGCATCCACGTCCGTGATCACGTTGCCGGTAGCGGGAGGCGGCACGGTAGCCTGCAACGTTGCATCCAGGTCATAGATGTTGTTGACCAGCGTTACCGCATCCCCATGATCTTCTACCAACCCAAGCTGAGCGATCGCCGACGCATTGCCGCTGACATTCAAACCCACCGCGTAAACTTCAACATTGTTGTTGTTCACAAAGCTGGTCCAGCCGGCAGGGACGTTGCCCTCATTGGGCGCACCGTCCGACAGGAAGTAAACCTTGGTTTCATACCCAGCCAAGGCTGGGTTTGCCAGATCCGCCGTCAGTTGATTCTGCGCCAATACGAGAGGCGCGTTGTAGTCGGTACCGCCTCCATCTGTCGGCAAACCGGAAATGCTGGCCTTGGCAACATCCGGATCGCTGGTTTGCGGGATCAAGACTGCACCACTGGCAAAATCAATCACAGTGATGGTCAAGGGCACGCCCAAAGCGACATAAGAATCAATCATATGATTCAGTGCACTCTGCGCCAGTTCTAGGCGATTCGGCGAACCATTCGTCGTCGTACCTATCTGCCACAACATGCTGCCAGATGTGTCTATCACCATGATGAGGTTGAAGGGGGGCAGCCCGGCCTCTGCCACAACCACACTGTTGTCTTTTGCGGTTGGCACGTCGTCCTCGAAGTTGAGGTTACCACCCAAGTCCGCACTCACCGTGCCGGTCGCAGTGTCGTTGTCGCCATCCACCACCGTCACCGTTGCACTCAGCAGCACCTTGCCACTGGCCAGGCTGATAACGCTGTTGTCGTTGCTGTTGTCCACGTCCTCCGGCACATGATCCAGCGCCGCCGACTGGGTCAGCGTCACTGTGCCATTGCTTGCCACGCTGATGCGGAACACTTCGCCCTCACTGGTTGCACCGACAATGTCGCTGCCCACCTTGGTCAGGGTGATGGCCAGCCCGTTGCTGGTCAGCTCGCTGTTGCTGTCGGTCACGCTCAGGCTGTAACTGCCCACCGTGGTGGTGCCCGCACCGTCCGCGCCATAGCTCGGCACTGCCGCCGCCAGGAACGCCGCCGCAAAACTGCCGGTCGCCGTGTCACTGGCTGCACCAATGGTCTGTGCATCCTGGGTGGTCAGGGTGATACTGCCGTCCGCCACCGCATTGATGGTCACACGCGGACTGTCATCCTCGAAGCGGAACACGCCGTTGGCGCCCAGGTCCACCGCCGCACTGGCGCGGTCGCCATCGGCATCCGTCACGGTCTGCACCAGGGTCAGTACCCCGCTGCCCAGGCTCAGCGCCACACTGTCATCCGCATTGCCGCTGTCGCCATGCCAGACGTTGTCCAGCAGGGCCAGCGTCACTTCCCCGCTGGCCGGGTTGATGGTCAGGGTGAAGTAGTCCACCCCACCCGCGCTGCCGGTGATGACGTTGCCCACCTGGTTCAGCACGATGGCCGCACCCTGGCCATTGGCCGCTTGCGGGTCCACCGCAAACAGACCGCTCACCACATTGCTGCCGCTCAGCGCCAGGTTGTAGCCGATACTGCCCGCCCCGTCGGCCCCGAAGGCCGGATTGAACTGGGCCTGTACATTGGCCGCGCTCAGGCTGGCACTGGCCACCCCGTCGCTGCCGGCGCCACCCAGGCTGACCAGGCTTTCATCCACGGTCGCACCCAGGCTCGGCGCTTCCACCGCCAGCCCGGCCCGCGGACCATCATCTTCAAACCGGAACACACCGTTGGCGCCCAGGTCCACCGCCGCACTGGCGCGGTCGCCATCGGCATCCGTCACGGTCTGCACCAGGGTCAGTACCCCGCTGCCCAGGC
>NZ_JBSTYL010000032.1:0-46923 GCF_054052465.1 Aeromonas enterica
GAGCGTTACGGAAGGGGAGTAAATATCAAAGCGTGTTTGCATGAGGCGCTGGGGCACCCCATGCAACACGTAATTGGGACATAGCCTTTTTATAGGTGCAGCAGCATTATGTCCAGAGCCATATGGGTGGACTTGTCCCTTTGCCACCACTCATGCCTGCAAATGTTACTCCTTGCCCAGCTGCTCCCACGGGGTCAATGCAAGCTGCTTGCGCCTAAGCCAGAGCCAACTTGCCATCAAAATACCGAATAATCCGGCAAACAGGGCTGTTTGGCGCAGGGAAAATAACGGATCCATCCCCATGGGTTGCCAGCTGAAAAACCACATCAACAGACCCCAGAACAGCCCTATGCTGATGCCAAACCCGAGAACGTTGGCGAGCCAGCCCTGATAGTGAGGCGGTTTGACCGGGCAACCCAGCCTGCGCAGCAGTCTGAACAGAGGCGGATTGTAGTTGGCGTGCCATACCCCCTTGCTGGCCAGCTCCTGATGGGCGGCGGTCAGCCGCGCTTCGAATGTCATGGTTTCCTTCCTTGTTATATCGTGGCGCCATACGATGCCGTTTTGGCCGCATTGTACCGGCAATGGGCGAGTCTGGTTTGAGCTGGCCATCACGTTATTTATCTATGCAAACAAAGATGTGGCACCAGAGCTCACTTGCCAATCCACAGCCACTGCGCCTATAAAGGCCCATTACTCTTGTCTGGATAACAGCAATGAAGACCCATTCTGATGAACTGACCCTGTTTGTGGCCGTGGTGGAGGCGGGCAGTTTTCGCCAGGCGGCGGAGAACCTCGGCATGGACAATTCGGTGGTGAGCCGTGGCATCAAGCGGCTGGAGGAGAAGCTTGCCACCGTGCTGCTCAACCGCACCACCCGCCGAGTCAGCCTGACCGAGGAGGGGAGCTGGTTCTATCAGCGGGCCGTGAAAATATTGACCGAGATGTGCGAGGCGGAGGGGCACCTGCTCAGCCGCAAGGAGCAGCCCGAAGGGATTTTGCGGGTCGATGCGGCCACCCCCTTTATCCTGCACCGGCTGGTGCCCATCATAGGCGAGTTTCGCCGCCGTTATCCCGGCATCGAGCTGCAACTGCACAGCTCGGAGGGGTTCATCAACCTGATGGAGCGGCGGGTGGACATGGCCATCCGGATCGGTGAGCTGACCGACTCGTCCCTGCGCGCCCTGCCGCTCGGCCACTCGCGGCTGCGGTTGCTGGCATCCCCCGCTTACCTGAGCGAGCGCGGCACCCCGCGCCAGCCGGCGGATCTGCTGGCTGGCCACGAGCTGCTGGGCTTTTTGCACCCCGATCACCTCAACCACTGGCCGCTGCTCAGTGTCGAGCAGGGGGATCGCTTCGCCATCACCCCCGGCCTGCGGGCCAGCAGCGGCGAGACCTTGCGTCAGCTGGCGCTGGCGGGGCAGGGGATCGCCTGCCTGTCTGACTTCATGACCGGGCCGGATCGGGCGAGCGGCGCCCTGGTTGAGGTGCTGGCCCGCAGCAACAGCGGTGCCTCGCGCCCCATCAATGCGGTGTTTTACTCCGATGCTCAGCGCGACATCCGGCTGCGGGTCTGGCTTGACTTTATCAAGGAGCAGCTCGGCAGCCATACCCTGTGATGGCGGCGTTTTAAGGGCCGACACTCTTCGGCCAAAGGGGAGAGGATGTTGGTAACCAGCCATGGCAATAGATCGAGCTCTGATCGGCGGGCCGCCAGATGTGGTGAATGCCCACAATGGATGCCTGACCGAATAAAAAAGAAGAGGCCGACATTGCTGTCGGCCTCTTTGGTTTTCATCTCAACGGGATATCGGTTGCCCGATTATTCCTCTTCAGCCCAACGGCGTGAACGCTCAACGGCTTTCTTCCAGCCGCTGTAACGCTTGGCGCGATCGTCTCTGTCCATCTGCGGGATGAACTCTCTGTCCACGCTGAACTTGTCTTCCAGCTCGTCGGAGCTCTTCCAGAAGCCGACTGCCAGACCCGCCAGGAAGGCGGCACCCATGGCGGTGGTCTCGATACGGGTCGGACGCACCACAGGGGTGTGCATCATGTCAGCCTGGAACTGCATCAGGAAGTCGTTGGCCACGGCGCCACCGTCCACCTTCAGGGCCGCCAGCTTGATGCCGGAGTCCTGTTGCATCGCATCCAGCACATCACGGCTCTGATAGGCGATGGATTCCAGCGCGGCACGGATGATGTGATTGCGGTTGGCGCCACGGGTCAGACCGACCATGGTGCCGCGAGCATAGGGATCCCAGTAGGGTGCACCCAGACCCACGAAGGCCGGTACCAGGTAGACGCCGTTGGTGTCACCCACCTTGGAAGCGAAGTAGTCGGTATCGCGGGCATCGTGAATGATCTTGAGTTCGTCACGCAGCCACTGGATGGTGGCGCCGCCCATGAATACGGCGCCTTCCAGCGCGTAGTTCACTTCCCCTTTCGGGCCGATGGCGACCGTGGTCAGCAGACCGTTGTTGGAGCGAACCGGCTCTGTGCCGGTGTTCATCAGCATGAAGCAGCCGGTGCCATAGGTGTTCTTGGCCATCCCTTTTTCAAAGCAGAGCTGGCCGAACAGGGCAGACTGCTGGTCACCGGCAATGCCGGCGATGGGGATACGGGAGCCGCCGCCACGGGTGGTATAGCCGTACACTTCGGAAGAGGGTTTGACCTCTGGCAGCATGGACATGGGGATGCCCAGCTCGTCCAGCATCTTCTCGTCCCACTTCAGGTCGCGGATGTTGTAGAGCATGGTACGGGAGGCGTTGGTCGGGTCGGTGACGTGCACTTCGCCGTTGGTCATCTTCCACACCAGCCAGGTGTCGATGGTGCCGAACAGCAGCTCGCCGTTCATCGCCTTCTCGCGGGCACCTTCCACGTTGTCGAGGATCCACTTCACCTTGGTACCGGAGAAGTAGGCATCCAGCACCAGACCGGTATTGTCGCGAACATACTCTTCCAGGCCACGGGCCTTGAGCTCTTCACAGATGGCTGCGGTGCGGCGGCACTGCCAGACGATGGCGTTGTAGATGGGCTTGCCGGTGGCCTTTTCCCATACAACCGTCGTTTCACGCTGGTTGGTGATACCGATGGCGGCGATCTCTTCGCTGCGCAGGCCGGTCTTGGCCAGCACTTCGGTAAAGACGGAGGATTGGGTCGCCCAGATCTCCATGGGGTCGTGCTCTACCCAGCCCGCTTTCGGGTAGTGCTGGGTGAATTCGCGCTGGGAGGTGCCGACGATGTTGGCGTCCTGGTCAAACACGATGGCGCGGGAGGAGGTGGTACCCTGGTCCAGAGCGACGACATATTTTTTTTCAGCAGACATGATGTTCTCCACGTTTTTATTTTCCACGTTTTTACACGTTGGAGGGGGCCGCTCTTATGCGGCAGCCTCTTCTTTGGCGTTTTGGGCGGCTTTCTTGGTGGCGGCAACACGGTTGCCCGGCACACAGGGAGCCAGCACTTTCACATACAGGGCGGTACCAATCTGGGCACCAACGATGGGGCCAAGGATGGGCACCCAGAAGTAGGGGTTGTCACGACCACCGGTCATGGCCACGTCACCCCAGCCAGCCAGGAAGGCAAACAGTTTGGGGCCGAAATCACGGGCCGGGTTCATGGCAAAGCCGGTTAACGGGCCGAGGGAGGCGCCGATCACGGCGATCAGGATACCGATCAGCAGGGCGGCGGCGAAGCCCTTGGGGGCGCCGTTGTTGTTGTCACCCAGCGCCATGATGCCCAGCATCAGGACGGCGGTGATCACCAGCTCAACCGCGAAGGCTTGCATGTTGGAGAGCAGGGCATTGGGGTAGGTGGAGAAGATGCCGGCGGTACCTAGGCTCTCGATGCTGCCGCGTACCACGTTGTGGGTCACTTCCCACTGGGTGAACAGGCTGCTGTAGAGGAAGTAGACCAGCGCAGCGAAGCTGAAGGCGCCTGCGATCTGAGCGATGATGTAGGGCACTACCTTGCGCTTGTCGAAGCCGGCGAAGGTCATCAGTGCCAGGGTGACGGCCGGGTTCAGGTGGGCACCTGAAATACCGCCGGTCACATAGATGGCGATGGCGACACCCAGACCCCAGGTAATGGAGATTTCCCATTGTCCGAAGTTGGCTCCGGCCAGCACCAGGGCGGCTACACAACCGACGCCGAAAAATATCAGCAGGCCGGTTCCGATAAACTCGGCGATGCACTCGCCAAGCAGGGTATTGGGTCTTTGTATGCTCATACCGTTATTCCTTATATCCACCCAGAGTAGGTTTGATGTTCCGTTTTGTTGTTTTTTCAGTCCTATTTTTGCGTCCGAAAACGTTTTTTATTGTTTTTTGAGCTGGCGCAAACGTTATGTTCGTTTGCGCTCGTTATCGGACGAGAGAGAAAATAAACCCAAATCGATCATTCACCACGCCTTCCCCGCAGAAAATGTGGACAAGATCCCACTCATTGCTAAGGAAATGTGACGGAAAGCAAGTTGCAATAAAGGTTATACCACTTAGTGGGTATCTTAAAGCCTTGCTATACAAGGGATTGCGGCTGATGAGTGATTGCTCATTTGGCGCTTTATTTTGTAATAAAACTGCAATATTTGAGCTTCCATCACAGATTAAATGTTCACATATGAGCACAATAGGCTCGCTTTCGAATCAGGACTCATCTGGTTGGTCAGCATGAACAGGGCACCCTCAACCGCCCACAACAACAATAAGGAAGCAGAACATGCTTAGTCTCTTCAGGCCTGCACCACACATAGACAGGCTCCCGGCCGACAAGGTCGATCCCTTCTACAAACGCATGCGTTGGCAGGTGTTTTTCGGGATCTTCTTCGGTTATGCCGGCTACTACCTGGTACGGAAAAACTTCAGTCTGGCGATGCCTTACTTGATCGAACAGGGATTCTCTCGCGGCGATCTGGGCTTGGCCCTGTCCGGGGTTTCCATTGCGTATGGTTTGTCCAAATTCCTGATGGGGAACGTCTCTGACCGATCCAACGCCCGTTACTTCCTCTCCGCCGGTCTGCTGTTGTCGGCTGGCATCATGTTCATGATGGGGACAGTGCACTGGGCCACCTCCAGCATCGCCATCATGTTTGTGCTCTTGTTCCTGAATGGTTGGGTACAAGGCATGGGCTGGCCACCCTGCGGTCGCACCATGGTGCACTGGTGGTCACAGAAAGAGCGTGGCGAAGTGGTTGCGGTCTGGAACGTGGCGCACAACGTCGGCGGTGGCATGATAGGCCCGCTGTTCATTCTGGGGATGGGCTGGTTCAATGACTGGCGCAGTGCCTTCTATGTACCGGCTGCCGCAGCTGCGGCCATCGCGGTGATCGCCTTCTTCGTGATGCGCGACACCCCGCAATCGGTCGGTCTGCCGCCTATCGAGGAGTACAAGGACGATTATCCGAAGGACTATGACGCCAGCCACGAGAAGGAGTTTTCCGCCAAGGAGATCTTCGTCAAGTACGTACTGCACAACAAGCTGCTGTGGTACATCGCCATTGCCAACGCCTTCGTTTACCTCATTCGTTACGGCGTGCTGGACTGGGCACCGACCTACTTGAAAGAGGCCAAGCACTTCACCGTCGACAACTCCTCATGGGCTTACTTCCTGTACGAGTGGGCCGGTATCCCGGGCACCCTGCTGTGCGGCTGGATCTCGGACAAGATGTTCCAGGGTCGCCGTGCCCCGGCCGGTATCCTGTTCATGGTGCTGGTGACAGTGGCCGTGCTGGTTTACTGGTTCAACCCGGCCGGCAACCCGACCATCGACATGATGGCGCTGGTGGCCATCGGCTTCCTGATCTACGGCCCCGTCATGCTGATCGGTCTGTATGCGCTGGAGCTGGCACCCAAGAAGGCGGCCGGTACTGCGGCAGGCTTCACCGGGTTGTTTGGTTATCTGGGTGGTGCCGTGGCGGCCAACGCCATGCTGGGCTACACGGTTGACCACTTCGGCTGGGATGGTGGCTTCATGGTGCTGACCGCATCTTGCGTGCTCTCCATCATCTTGCTGGCCATGACCCTCAAGCATGAGAACATTGCCGTCGCGGCCAAGAAAGCGGCTGCCGATAAGGCATAAAACGTGATCCTGCCCTTATTGATCCGAAAAGGGATCGGGTAAACTGCGAAAGGCCCCGCATCTGCCGGGGCCTTTTTTCGTCTCATCATCGGAGTTCAAGCGTGAAGCAAACCCAACGACATCTGGAGATCCTGGACGTCCTGACGCGGCAGGGCTTTGTCTCGACCGAGGATCTGGTGACCCACTTTGATGTCAGCCCCCAGACCATTCGCCGGGATCTGAACGATCTCGCCGAACAGAACAAGATCCGGCGCCATCATGGCGGAGCCTCCCTGCATTCGAGCACCGTCAACACCGCCTACAGCGCCCGCAAGGTGATGCAGCTCAAGGAGAAAGAGCGTATCGCCCGCGAAGTGGCTGCCAACATTCCCGACGGTTCCTCGCTCTTTATCGACATAGGCACCACCACGGAAGCCATCGCCCGCGCCCTGCTTGATCACCGCGAGCTGCGCGTGGTCACCAACAACCTCAACGTGGCCAGCATTCTCACCGCCAAGGATGACTTCACCGTCATCATTGCCGGTGGCGAGATCCGCAACCGGGATGGCGGCATTGTGGGGGAGGCGACCCGCGACTTCATCGGCCAGTTCCGCATGGACTACGGTGTCATCGGCATTTCGGGGATCGACAACGATGGTTCCCTGCTCGACTTCGACTATCACGAGGTGAAGATCGCCCAGGCCATCATAGCCCACTCCCGTCAGGTGTTTCTGGCCGCCGACCACACCAAGTTTGGTCGCAACGCCATGGTCAATCTGGGCAACCTCAACCAGATCCACGCCCTGTTCACCGATCAGGAGCCGCCCGAGAAGCTGATGCGGCTGATGTCCCAGCATCAGATCGAGTGCCACATCTGCTGAGTCGCCACCATCCTGCTCTGGCATAAGGCCGCCGCATTGGCGGCCGCTTCTTTTCCGCCTTCTCCTGTCTGCTTGAACACACTCCGCTTGCGCTTGGATTCCCCCTGGCATAAGCGCGATCTCGCGCACGCTTTTTGCCTGCCCACCTCCTGCTGACGTCCTGATCACCGACTGGCAGCATTTTTAGCATTGCCAAAACAATCGCGATCACATTTTCTCCATAAAATGTTCGTTTATCATTTTTTCATGCTCTAATATGAGCGAAATCAAACATTGCTGTCATGGCAACACAAAATAAGAAAGAGTAGGTGAACATGAGCGAACATTATGATCTGGTCGTCGTTGGCGGCGGCATCAATGGGGTGGGCATTGCGGCTGATGCAACGGGTCGGGGTCTGAAGGTTGCCCTGTTCGAGGCGCGCGATCTCGCCTCTGCCACCTCTTCCAATTCCAGCAAGCTTATCCACGGCGGCTTGCGTTACCTCGAACATTACGAATTCCGGCTGGTGAAAGAGGCGCTGGCGGAGCGGGAAGTGCTGCTCGGCATGGCCCCTCACATCGCCCGTCCCATGCGTTTTCGGCTGCCCCATCGCCCGCACCTGCGCCCGGCCTGGATGATCCGCGCCGGCCTGTTCCTCTATGACAACCTGGCCAAGCGCGACAAGCTCAAGGGCAGTTGCGGCCTGCGCTTCCTGCCGCAAGACGGCCTCAAGAGCGGCATCAACAAGGGCTTCGAATACTCGGATGCCTGGGTCGATGACGCTCGCCTGGTGGTACTAAATGCCATGATGGCCCGGGACAAGGGTGCCGATGTGCAGACCCGCACCCGCTGCGTCAAGGCGGTGCGTGGATCCAAGCACTGGACTCTGACGCTGGAGCGGGAAGGGGGCGAGCAGTTCACCGTCACCTGCCGTGGTCTGGTCAATGCGGCCGGCCCCTGGGTCAAGACCTTCTATGACGAGAGCCTGAACGAGAAATCCCCGCGCGGCATTCGTCTCATCAAGGGCAGCCACATCATAGTGCCGCGCATCCATGAGCGCGAAGAGGCCTACATCCTGCAAAACGAGGACAACCGCATCGTCTTCGTCATCCCCTATCAGCAGGACTACTCGCTGATCGGCACCACGGACGTGGAGCATCACGGCAGCCCGCGCGAAGCGAAGATCAGCGACGCCGAGGTCAGCTACCTGTGCAAGGTGGTCAACGCCCACTTCACTCGCCAGATCAACCCGAAAGATGTGATCTGGACCTATGCCGGGGTACGTCCGCTGTGCGATGACGAATCCGACTCCCCCCAGGCGGTGACCCGCGACTATACGCTGGAACTCTCCGGCGAATCCGATGGCGCACCGCTGTTGTCGGTGTTTGGCGGCAAGCTCACCACCTATCGCAAGCTGGCCCAGGCCGCCTGCAACAAGCTCAAGCCCTGGTTCAGCCAGATGGGCGAAGATTGGACCGCGAGCAGCCGTCTGCCCGGTGGCGAGTTCGACTGCTCCACCACAGAACTGGCCCGCGCCTATATGCTCGAATTCGACTGGCTGGATGAGCGCAACGCCCGTCGTATCGCCGAGGCCTATGGCAGTCACGCCCGCCTCTGGTTGCACGAGGAGCGCGGCCAGCACTTTGGCGCCGGCTTGTACGAGTCGGAGGTGCGTTATCTGATGAGCCGCGAGTGGGCCCATTCGATGGAAGATATATTGTGGCGCCGCAGCAAGCTGGGGCTGCGCCTGTCCCAGCCTGAGCAGCAGCAACTGCATGCCTGGCTGGATCAACACCAGCACGCCCTGCCCAAGGCCAGCTGATGAAAACGCGGGCGGCCCCTTGGCCGCCCGTCGTCAAACTGAAATAAACCTCTGTCATAACAATAACCTACACCTCATAAACAATAAAAAGAGCACCACGCATGAAAAAAATCTCTCTCTCCCTGATCGCCCTTGGCCTGGGTGCCGCCCTTGCATTGCCTGCCCTGGCTGCCGATGAAGGTAAAATCGTGATCGCCCACCGTGGGGCATCGGGCTACCTGCCCGAGCACACCCTCGAGTCAAAAGCCTTGGCCTATGGCATGGGGGCTGACTATCTGGAGCAGGATCTGGTGATGACCAAGGATGACCAGCTGGTGGTGATGCACGATCACTTCCTCGATGGCATCACGGATGTGGCCGAGCGCTTCCCCGGCCGGGCCCGTCCGGATGGTCGTTACTATGTGGTGGACTTTACTCTGGACGAGGTGCGCTCCCTGCGCATGACGGAGCCGTTCCAGTTGGTGGACGGCAAGCAGGTACCCGTCTATCCGGCCCGCTTCCCGCTGTGGAAGTCCAGCTTCAAGATCCACACCTTCCAGGAAGAGATAGAGATGATCCAGGGGCTCAACAAGAGCACTGGCAAGAACATCGGCATCTACCCGGAGATCAAGGCTCCCTGGCTGTTCCGCCATGAGGGCAAGGACATCTCCAAGGCGGTGCTCAAGGTACTGAAGGAGTACGGCTACACCAGCAAGAACGACAAGGTCTATCTGCAGTGTTTCGATGCCAATGAGCTCAAGCGTATCAACAGCGAGCTGATGCCCGCCATGGGCATGGATCTCAAGCTGGTGCAGCTGATGGCCGAGACCGACTGGAACGAGACCATGGTCTATGACGCCAAGGGCAAGGCAACCCCTTACGACTATGACTGGATGTTCAAGCCGGGTGCCATGAAGACGATCGCCGGCTACGCCGAAGGCATAGGCCCCTGGAAGCCGATGATAGTCACGGAGCCGGGTACCTTGGGCAAACCTGTGTTTACCAATATGGTGAAAGAGGCCCATGCCGCCGGGCTCAAGGTGCATCCTTATACCTTCCGTCAGGATGAGGGGCAGATCCCTGCCTATGCCAAGGACTTCAGCGATCTGCTCAACATCTTCCTCTATCAGGCGGATGTGGACGGGGTATTCAGCGACTTCCCCGACAAGGCAGTCGAAGCCATCAAGGCACACGGCAAATAGTAAAAGAAGAGCAACACGGGAATGCAAGCGGGGCCTGGTGCCCCGCTTTTTTTATAAAATGGAGGCAAGAACCGGGGTGGGATGGTGGTCGAGCTGCGCTGACGGCAGTCTTGTGAGTGTAATTATATGTTTACGATTTTGTCAGGTAAGGAGCTTTTTAGCCGCTACTTTCTGGCTGTTTAGAACGCTGGGTTGGTCGTTTATCCACCTTGTAGACAGTTAATCCGCTAGTTTCACTTGATTGTTTGTTTTTCCTTGGTAAGGTGGGGGCGGTTGCGTAACAAAGTGCTGACTTGTGTAAACAAATAAATACAATCGGCGCAATTGGCTTAAATACTGTAGAGAGAATGAGAAAATGCAAAGAGACCCCCTGAACAACATCCATATCCAGTCCGAACAAGTGATGATCACGCCTGCCCAGCTCAAGGAGAAGCTACCCATCTCCGACCCGGCGCTGGCATTCGTGCAAGGGGCCCGCACTACCATAGCCGACATCATCCACCGTCGCGATCACCGCCTGCTGGTGATCTGTGGACCCTGTTCCATCCACGACATGGACGCCGCCAAAGAGTACGCAACCAGACTCAAAGCGCTGCATGATGCCTACCAGGATTCTCTCTACATTGTCATGCGGGTCTACTTTGAGAAGCCGCGCACCACGGTCGGTTGGAAAGGGTTCATCAACGACCCGAATCTGGATGGCACCTTCGATGTGGAGCTGGGACTGCACCGGGCCCGTGAGCTGCTCTGCTGGCTGGCGGAGCTGGAATTGCCGCTGGCGACCGAAGCGCTCGACCCCATCAGCCCGCAATACCTGGCAGAGCTCTTCTCCTGGTCGGCCATAGGTGCGCGCACCACAGAATCCCAGACCCACAGGGAGATGGCGTCCGGCCTCTCCATGCCGGTCGGCTTCAAGAACGGCACAGACGGCAATCTGGGTACCGCCATCAATGCGCTGCAGGCGGCCTCCAGCCCCCATGCCTTCATGGGGATCAACCAGCAGGGCCAGGTTGCCTTGCTGCAGACCCAGGGCAACCCGGATGGCCACGTCATCCTGCGCGGTGGCAAGCACCCGAACTACGATTCGGTCAATGTGTCGCTGGCGGAAGAGGCGCTGGAGAAGGCGGGGCTGCTGCCCGGTCTGGTGGTGGATTGCAGCCACGGCAATTCCAGCAAGGATCACCGCTTGCAGCCCAAGGTGGCCGACAACGTCATCCACCAGATCCAGGAGGGCAACCGCTCCATCATAGGGGTGATGCTCGAATCCAACTTGTTCGAGGGCAACCAGTCCAGCGAGCAGCCCAAAGAGCAGATGCGCTATGGCGTCTCCATCACCGATGCCTGCATCGACTGGGATAGCACCGCCGCTCTGCTGGAGCGATGCCATCGCGAGCTGGCGGTGCCGCTCAAGGGCAGAACTGCACGGTAAGCCGTGGTATCTTGTCGTAACTGATTGAACCATAGAGGTATCACCGCCCATGCGGTGATCCCTTGTTGCCTCTTGAATCACAGGGCGCCGCCGCCAGCGGCGCCAGCAGGGACTGGATATGGCTGAAGAGTTGAATGCCCTCAGGGACAAGATAGATGCGGTGGACAGGCAGCTTATTGATCTGCTGGCCGCCCGTCTGGCTCTGGTGGGGGAAGTGGGTGAGGTGAAGAGCCGCCATGGCCTGCCCATCTATGCGCCGGATCGGGAGGCGAGCATGCTGGCCCGCCGTCGATCCGAGGCCGAACGGCTGGGGGTGCCCGGCGATCTCATCGAGGATGTGTTGCGCCGGGTGATGCGCGAATCCTACATCCTCGAATCGGCCAGCGAAAAAGACAACCATTTCAAATGCATGAAGCCGGAGCTTGGCAAGGTGGTCATCATCGGCGGCCAGGGCCAGCTGGGCCGCTTGTTCGGCCACATGTTCGGCCTTTCCGGTTATCGCGTCGAAACACTCGAACAAGCCGATTGGCCAAGGGCTGACGCCATTCTGGCCGATGCGGGTCTGGTGATGGTGGCCGTGCCCATCGATATCACCTGCCAGATCATCGACCGGCTCGGCAACCTGCCAGCCGATTGCTTGCTGGTGGACGTCACCAGCGTCAAGAGCGAGCCGCTTGCCCATATGCTGGCGGTGCACAAAGGCCCAGTGTTGGGGCTGCACCCCATGTTCGGACCGGATGTGGCGAGCCTCGCCAAACAGGTGATTGTCTGCTGTCAGGGTCGTGACCCCGCCGCCAGCCAGTGGCTGCTGGATCAGATGACCATCTGGGGCGCCCGCTTGCAGCAGGTGGAAGCCAAGGCCCACGATGAGGCCATGACCCTCATCCAGGCGCTGCGCCACTTCGCCACCTTCGCCTACGGCTGGCACCTGTCGCGGGAGCAGGCCAATCTGGATCGCCTGCTGAGCTTGAGCTCTCCCATCTACCGGCTGGAGCTGGCCATGGTGGGGCGGCTGTTTGCCCAGGATCCTGAGCTCTATGCCGACATCATCTTGTCGTCCCCGCAGAATCTGGCGATGATCCGCCGCTACTACCAGAACTTTGGCGAGGTGCTGGGGCTGTTGGAGCAGGGGGACAGGGCCGGTTTTATCGAAGCCTTTTCCCAAGTTTCCGGTTTCTTCGGCGAACATGCCGATGAGTTCCTGCGCGAGAGCCGCATGCTGCTGGCCCAGGCCAACGACCGCCGCCAGCACGGCTGACGAGATTGCACACAAGCATCATAAAAAAGGGGCCTGTTAGGCCCCTTTTCTGTCTGTGTTATCCGGCCCGAGGTTATTCGGGCTGCGGCAGGCGCAGATCGGCGCCATCCCAACCGAGCGGCAAGGTCAGCAGCTGATCGATCAGCTCCCGGCGATCGGATTTCTCCAGATAGGCGAGATAAAGCGGACGGCTCAGCGGCTGCCCTCCTTCCACCAGATGCAGTTGTCCCTTTTCCAGGAAGGGGCTCACCATGCGCCGTGGCAGATAGGCGGCACCACCATTGGCCAGCACGAACTGCAGCGCCATGTTGGCGGAGCTCGAGTGCAGCACCGGGGTCTTTTGCAGGCTCTGCAATCGGCTGGGTTGCGGCTCGAAGCTGGTGCCCCAGTCGAGGTGAATGTGGGGCATCTGCATCAGGCTGTCGGCGTTGGCGGCAGCATCCCGGCTCACCAGTTCGAACACCAGCTCGCCGATGGGATGCAGTGCTATCTCGTCGATCTTGGTTGGCTCGGAGAGCAGGGCCAAGTCGAGAGAGCGCTCCAGCAACTGGCGGCACAGGTGCTCGCGGGAGGCTGTTTCGAGCCGCACCGCAAGGCCGGGAGCAAGTGCATAGACATGGTTGAGCCAGTCGTTGAAGTCGAGCTCCCAAAACACGGCAGGCGCACCTATGGCGAGCTGCTGGCTGAAACCGGGGGAGAGGGCCACATCCTGCCTGGCCCGGCCCAGGGTGTGCAGGATGGCGTCTGCATAGGGCAGCAGACGCTCACCGGAGGCGGTCAGACGGATGTTGTTGCGATGACGGGCAAACAGACTGACCCCGAGTTGCTGCTCGAGCTGGCGGATCCGAAAGCTCACCGCCGACTGGGTCAGGTAGAGATTCTCAGCCGCCCGGCCAAAGTGCCGGGTTTTGCTGACCTCGATAAAGGTCCGAAGCAGTTCGGTATCCATTAATCGATGGACTCGTCGCTGCCGCCACCACTGCCACCTTCAAACCCGCCGCCACCGGTTTCCTCGTTGGCGCCACCCGCGACTGTGCACAGACGGTGCACGCGCTTGGGGCCTATCACCTTCAGATACTTGAACCACACCTTGGCATGGGGGTTGCTGCCGGCAGAACCGGATTTGATCTGTTCGAGAAAGGCGCTTTCTATGTCATCGCGCGGCGTCAGGTTGCCCTGATAGAGCGCCAGCATGGCGGTGCCGTATTTTTCCAGACTGTCCGCTTCGGCCACAGTGAATTCGCCACTGCGACGCAGGCCACGGGGAAAATGTTTGAAGTCGTTGAAACGCTTGTCGGATTCGAAGCTCATAGTGCTCTTTTTCTGGTTAGTTTGACCTTTGCGGGCAAGTATCATCAGGCCGTCGCAGAGTGCAAAATCAATTTTTTCACTATATGGATAAATCTCTTTCATCGAAAGTGAATTATCCATGATCCAGTGGGCATTCAAGGGAGGCAGGAGTAAAAAAGCGAGAAAAAAAGCGGAGTTATGTCAGGTTCTGTAAAGGTTTGGCGGGCGGTACAGACGATTTTTGCTTAAAAATAAAGCGCCATTTGGCGCTCTATTTTGCATCATTCATGAACCAAAGCGGGAGGTTTGGTCTCGATGGAGACTTACTCTATCATGGCCGGCTGGGCCAGGTTGTCGGCACGCCACAGACGGTAACGCACTTCATACTCCTGCGGGACGTAGAGCACGAACGGCAGCTTGGAGTTGTAGTTCACGAAGAAGCCCTGACCGTAGATCTGGACGAAGGTCTCTTTCTTCTGGCCATCCGGGCAGGCCATCAGGGTGCTGATGGGATCGGACACCTTGCCGAGCATCAGGTAGTTGTAGCCCCAGCCCTTGACGCTGTGCTGCTCCAGATTGCCCGCGAAGCGCGGCACATTGCAATCGACCATCATTTTCTTGCCGACCTGCAGCTCGACCATCATATCGGCTTCGTTCTCGACTTCCGGCAGGCGGATCACGACACGTTCCTGGTTTACTTCGGCGGCCGGGAACATGCTGATATCAAATTTTTTCGGTTCGGCGGCGAAGGCATGGCCGCCCAGCAACAAGGCGCCCAGCAGGCTAAAACGCAATACGGTTTTCATCTGTACCTCATGGGGTTGGTTCAACGCCGCTAGACTAACCGCTCTGTCCGTTTCATGCCAGCGATCTGCGGTGCAAATCATGCCGGATCCGGCACAGAGTGACGTGTTCTGGCTGTTTTCTGACAGGGCGCACACTCCTTGTACGCCTCATCTGCAAGGGGCTGGGGTGACCGGAAGCGGATCCTGTTTTCAGCAGTCTCTTCCGGCCACCCCTGCACAATCAGCGCACCAGCATCACCTGTTTGGCCCAAGCACCAGGTGCTCGCATCCCGATGGCGCCGCTGGTGATATCCAGATAGGCGACGCTCTTGCTGGCCGGCACAGGGGTCGAGGACCAGAGATAGACGTAACCATCGTTCACCTCTTTCCCTTCGCCAGCCATGGCGCGCGGGAAGATAGTCTCGTTCAGCGCAGGCTTGTAGCAGGCGGACTCCAGCACGCTGGTCAGCTCCTTGATGGTGGGCAGGCGCCAGTCGCGATAGCCGCCAAAGCCGTACAGGGCATGACTGGGTTCGGTACGGATCCGCTCTGCCGTCAGCAGGGCCTGCTGCCAGTAAAGCCGGGTCGGCTCGCCGCTGCAGCTCTGGTCGCGCCAGGTCTGGCCGAGTTGGCAGCGCATCCAGGTCAGGCCCGTGCTCCTGTCTGTGACGGTGCCGTTGCCGCGATCGATGAAGCGGGCGGTGGGGCTGGTTCTGGGCATGGTGTCATCGCAGATGGCGGTGGCCAGGGCGAGGTGGCTGCCGAGGGTCAGCAGCAGGGTCAACATCAATCGGTTCATCGGGTTACCTCCGCCACCAGTCGCAGTTGCAGACCGTTGGCATCATCGCTGTTTTGAACTGTGGTGGCGTAGTCGGTGCCGGCGTCATCGCCGAGGAAGATATGAGCGATGGCGCTCAGGGGGGCGCTCTCCAGCCGACGGGACGGGGTCAGGGTCTGGCTCCAGTAGTAGCCGCTGAAATCCTTGGTGGTGGTGCCGACATCGGGGAAGTAGCGCACATCCATAGTGACCAGCTGGCCATACTGGCGGGCGAGCGAGCCGTAGTGCTGCAGACTCATCAGCTCGCGCGAGTGCGGCATGCGCCAGCTGGTGATGCCGCACAGCTGCTGGGCGTTGAGCCACTGGCGATACTGCTCCGTGGTGCAGATGGCCTCGCCCTCGGGGCAGGCGTAGTCGCGCTCCTCCTGGGTGGGGTGATAGTCATCAAGCTCCCAGGCGAAGGTGCGATGCAGGTCGCGCGGGTTCTTTGCATCATTCAGCTTCCTCTCCCAGATGAGGCGGGTAGTGAGATCCTCCACACACTCCCAGACGGGGGCGTCATCCGGCAGGGGCTGGCCCTTGCCATCCAGCTTGCGATAGCGCAAGGGGGCCTTGCCCAGGCTGGCCTCCTGACCCGGGTGATCGGCGGGCTCCTGGGTGAGCAGGTAGTCGACGCCATCCGTGTAGGTAGTGACGCCACTGCCGGTGACCAGGGGATGGGAGTATTGCTGTTGCAGCAGGCGGGTGACACTCTCCTGCAGGCCGGTCAGCTCGCCGTGCAGGGCGAAGTGGCTGGCCAGTTCGGGCAGCAGGCTGTCGAGTGCCGGCCACACCACGGCTTGCACGAGGACGGGCGAAAGGTCCGATATTCCCGGCTCGGCATCGATCACCGTCTGCAGCAGTTGCCCCAGTGCCAGGTTGAAGTCGGCCAGTTGCGACAGGGCGGCCAGCCCCTGACCCGGTTGCAGCGGTGCCAGCGCGCTCAGCATCTGGTCGAGTGCCTGTTTGGGAGGATGTCCCTCGGCGATGCGGCTTTGCAGCAGAGTGCTGAGCAGGCTGGGGGTCAGGGTCTGGCCATCCAGTCGGGCGGCCGGATGCAGCAGCGTCGGCGCAGCCGGGTTGGTTGGCAGGAACAGCAGCGGGCTGGTCAGCAGGGCGGGGGAGGTGCCGCTCAGCTGACGGGCACCGGCCACGCCGCTGACGCCGGGTTCCCCCTCGTCACAGCGGGTGTTCTGGTTGAGGTTGACGCACAGGGTGCCACTCTCGGGTAGATTGACGTTCAGGGTATAGGCAGGTGCCGCCAACGGCGCCTCGTCCGAGCCGCCACCGCCACAGGCGGTGAGCAGGGGGGCCAGCAGGCAGGCCAGACGGGAATAGGTTAGGTTCATCTCTTGTCCTTGTTAAGGGGCTCTGGGCCCCTTCTTCTTATATATGGGTGGGTTACTCAGCCGCGCTGGCGAAGGCGGCGCCAGAGCGCCAGCGGCAGCAACCAGAGCAGGTTGGCTGCCCCGCCGCCGCTGCTGTCATCCACCTGGAAGTGGATGATGCCGTCATCTGGCGGGGCAACTGGCTCACCACACTGGGCGCCGATGCGCTGGCTGATGCTCCAGCCATTGAGGCGGCCCTGATGCCCGGGTTTGCTGTCCACCACTTCCAGCGTCCATCTGCCGGCCAGCGGCTCTCCCAGCAAGGGGGTGAAGGGTTGCAGGGACTGCAGCTCGGTGGGGAAGATCCCCTTCAGCCTTGGCAAGGGGCTGTAGCCCTTGTCCCAGAGCTGGATGCGGGTGCCGGAGGGCGAGTTGAGCCAGATCTCCAGCTCATCCAGGGCGTCGTGTTGCAGATCCAGGCTCAGTTGCAACTGCTCGCTCACCTTGTCACTGCTCTGCTCCAGCAGCAGGCTGGCTTCACTCAAGCCGCGCACCTCCTCGCTCTGGGCATCGTTGAGGCGCAGCGGTTGGCCAGTGGCGTGGCTGATGATGGGCGTGCCGATGGGCAGGCTCAGTGATTGCTGCCACTGGCGCTCGGTCGGGCTGGTTCCCGTCATGGCGAGGCTTACCGGCAGACTCACCTCATCGCCGCAGGCCAGCGGACTCTGGGCCAGCAGCCGCTGCGTGGTGGTGGTGCTGGCACCCGCCGCCAGTGTGGTGGTTTGCCACTGATAGGGATCGGCTTGCAGCCCTGCGGGCAGGGTCAGGGCCAGCTCATTGAGGGTCACCGGCGCCTTGCCCTGGTTGGTGAGGGTCAGTTGCACGGATTGACGCTGCCCCAGCTCGATGGCGCTGCCCTCTGCCAGGGCGATATTGACTGGCGCCAGCAAGAGGCCGTGCTGGCGGAAAGCTTGTTCCAGATGACGGGCGTAGTGACGGGCCGGATAGAGCCGGGCCGCAGTGTCTACCGTGATACGTGCCAGCTGCGGCATGCGGATGGCCGGGCCCAGCCCGAAGTGGGATTCGATGATGAGGCGATCAAACTCGTCCCGGGCCACTTCGCCATGCTCGGTCACCGATGCCAGCAGCGCCTGGAACAGCGGTGTGCCCCACAACTGATCGCCGTTGCTGCCGTTGATGGTGCGGTGGGCCGGGTAGCTGTAGTCCGGGTGGTAGCGGGCACGCAGATCGTCCAGCTGGCGCGGGGTGCGGCCGGTGAAACGGGCATCCCAGTTGAATACCATGGCAGGTTCGAACTGGCGACCCGCCTCGCTGCGCTGGCGGTGGCTGGCGGCCAGGTAGTCGCTGAAGCCCTCGCCGATGGCGCCCCAGTCCGCCTCGTCCCCGAGATCCGGCACTATGTGGTGCTGCACCGCGTGGCCGAACTCGTGCCAGATCACCATGGGATCCTCGGCATCGGGCACACCGCTGCGACCCAGCTCCAGCCGGCGCTCGAACGGATCATAGAGGGAGTTGTCCTGATAGCCGGCTTCAGTGTCTATGTCGAGCGCCCCCGGGATGAGCCCGGTAAAGCCCAGCTTCTTGATGTGGCGCTGGGCCAAGTCCAGATGGTAATAGGCGTTGATGTCGGCAAAGCCGCGATCATCGCGGGTGAGGCGAAACGCCTGCGGGCTGTCGGCGCTGAAGGGGGCGGTGTCCGGCTCCATGGCATCCACCACCCGGGCGTGGGGGCCGCTCAGCAGATAGCGTCCACCCGCCAGGGTGACCGGCAGCGGCACCTTGTCCTGATAGGCGGCGTCCGCCAGTTGCAGGGCTTCGTGCCAGACCAGGCTGGCATCGCGCAGCTGGGTTCGGGGATCCGGATCGAATACCCGAGCCTCCAGCTGGGTGTAGCCGGCGTCGGCGCCACGGCTGGGCTGAGTGGTGGCCGCATCCATCCAGCGACCGAGCTCGCGGCTGCCGTCACAACTGGCGAACAGCTGCACATAGCTGGCCTTGGCGTTGCCTGCCTGATGCTCGCGTACCCGCTGGCGCAGGGCCGGCACCAGGGTGTCGCCGTCGCGCCAGTACCAGGCTTCAACCGGACCAAGGGTGTCGATGTCGCTGCCGCCGTCGCGCAGCTGCTCCAGCAAGGGATCCAGAGTGCCGGCGGCGTCGCAGCCGGGTTCGCTGCTCCGCAGCGGCCGGCTGTTGTGATAGATGCGCCAGGGCTTGCCTGTTTGATCGACGCTGACGGCGGCCTGGATGGTGGCCACCGGCAGGCCGTTGACCAGCTGGCGGAAGCTGTAGTGATGGCCGAGCAGACTGGCCCTGTCGTAGTCGGGGGCGAGCGTCACGCCAAGGCGCTGTTCGAGCCAGAGCTTCGGCGTGGTGGTCAGCGGCTGTTCATCGACAAACTGCAGTTCGGCCGCCAGCAGCGGCTGGGAGAGCAGGGTTGCCGCCAGCCAGAGGGCCAGGGAAGAGGGTTTCATGGTTTACTCCAACACAAAAATGAGAAAAGGGATCACCGGCGGGCGCCCGCCAGGGTGAGCAGGAAGGCGTACTCGCGAGCCGCCTGCTGGCGCGCGTTGCCCGGGCTGGTGCGGTGGCCGCCGTCGAGGGCTGTGCTGAGCAGATAGGGGCCCGCTCCCGTGCTGTGTTCCCGCAGGCGGGCCACCCACTTGAGCGGCTCCCAGTAGGGCACCTGACTGTCGTGCAGCCCGGCCGTCACATAGACGGGGGGATAGGGAGCCGCATGCAGGTTGTCGTAAGGGCTCAGGCGGCGCATGGCGGCGTAATCGGCGGCAATGGCCGGGTTGCCCCACTCGGCGTACTCCTGGCGGGTGAGCGGCAGTTCGGGATCGCTCATGGTGCCGATGAGATCGACAAAGGGCACCTGCAACACGGCCCCGGCGAAGCGGGTCGGCGCTTGGTTGAGGGCCGCCGCCACCAGCAGGCCGCCGGCGCTGCCGCCCATGGCGAACAGCCGGGCGGGGTCGATGGCGGGATCCCGGGCCAGCGCAGCGGCCACGGTCAGGAAGTCGTCCACGCTGTGCTGTTTGTGGCGGCCGCGTCCCGCCAGATACCACGCATCCCCCAGCATGCCGCCGCCGCGCACGTGGGCGATGGCGTAGACGAAGCCGCGATCCAGCAGGCTCAGCACCTGCGGCTGGTAGTAGGGGCGCATGGGGGTACCATAGGCGCCATAGCCGTAGAGCAGCAGGGCCTTGGGAGTGTGGATGTCCTTGCGCCACACCAGGGAGACCGGCACCTTGACGCCATCCTTGCCCACCACCCAGCGGCGCTCGCTCTGGTAGGGGGAGGGGAGGGCGGCCCGGGTGTCCGGCAGCCAGCGGCCGCTGGCGAGGTCGAGCAGGCGCTGGTGCGGCGGCTCGGCCATGCCCTGGCGGCGGATCAGGATCTGCCCGCTGGCGGGGTCGTGGGCGCCCTGGATCCAGGCCGTGCCGGCCCCCTCGGTCAGCAGCAGACGATGGCTGAGCCGGCCGCGGCCATCCAGCACGTCGAGCCAGGCATCCCCGTGATGGCGATACTGCAGCACCGTGTAGTCGGCAAACAGGCGCCACTTCTCGAGACCCCTCTGCTCGCCAGACCAGAGCTGTTGCCACTCTCCCTTGGCCACCTGGCTCAGGTCGGCCACCTGATAGAGGCCGAGGGCACCGTCCCGGTTGCTCTTGAGCAGTACCCGTTCCCCCTGAGTATCCAGGTAGTACTCAAGGCCGGCCTGACGGGCCTTGAGCAGAGAGGGTGCCCCCTCGTCCAGCAGGTACTGCTCCGAGCTGTCGTGGTTGTTGCTCTGCAGCAGCAGGTGGTGTTTGTCCGTGGTGCGATAGAGGCTGAGCAGCCAGGCGGGGTCCGCCTCCTGGTGGATCTGCTGCTCCTTGCCATCTCGCCAGGCCCACAGCTGCCAGGGGCGCAGGGTGCGGGGTTCGTTGGCGATGGTGTAGAGGATCTTGCCATCCAGGCTCCAGAGCAGATCGCTGGCCCGGTGGGTCAGGGTCGCCAGGGGCTTGCCGTCGGCCAGGTCGAGCAGGGTGATGCGGTAATCCCGATCGCCCTGCAGATCTTCGGCCAGGGCCAGCCAGCGCCCGTTCGGGTGCAGGGCCCAGCTGGCGAGCTCGTAGTAGCCGCTGGCTGGCTGGCGGGCCGCCAGCCGTTGGCGGGGCTCAGTCTGCTCGCCATCTCGCTGCCACAGGCTGCCGTCGGCTTCCATCCGCCACTGGCTGCCCGCCTCGCTCAGCCACTCTTGCGGCATGGGCTCGCCGCGTGCTTGCACCTGCCACTCGGCCAACAGGGCCTGCTCCAGCGGCTGCTGGCCGGCGAGCCGCTGCTCGGTCCAGCGGTTCTGCTCGCCCAGCAGGGCCAGCAGGGCGGGATCCTGGCGGCTGTCGTCGCGCCAGCCGCCATAGGGATCGAGCCGGGCCCGCTCCCCCTGCATTGGCAGCGGGCGGTGAGGAATAAGCGGGGCAGCGGGCGGCGCCGAGGTGGCGACGGCCTGGCTCGGGGTGTCGGCAGTCGCAATGTCGGCAGGCTGGGCGGGCGCCGGATTGGCCAGCAGGCTGGCCAGCATCAGGAGTGCGTGCATCACAACCCCACGAAGGTGTAGCGCAGGCTGGCGCTCAGGGAGCGGCCCGTCTGGGTGTAGAGGCCCGCATCCGTGCCCGCTTCCAGCCCGGCAACGTCCTGATAGCGGGTGTAGCGGGTATCGAGCAGGTTATCGAGCTTTAGGTTGGCCTTGAGGGCATCGGTGATCTGCCAGTCGGCGGTCAGGGCGAAGCTGAGCCAGCCGGCGCTCTTCATGCACTCGCCCTGCTGCTGGGTCAGGCTGTTGCCGCAGCTGGGCACCCGGCTCATGGCGGCGGCGTAGTCGGCCTGCAGCCCCAGGCTCCAGTCGTTGGTCTGATAGCTGAGGCGGGTGTTGCCCTCGAGCGGAGTGAGGTTGCGCGGCGATTCGCCCTGGCTGGTCTTGCCGTCGACCCAGCCCAGCTTGGTGGCCAGCTCCCACTGTTGAGTCAGCCAGTAGCTGGCGGCGATCTCGGCGCCCCAGGTTTCGGACTTGGCGACGTTGCGGTATTGACGGAGCATGACCCCGTCGCTCAGGCGAAAGCCCACCTGACGCCAGTCGACGAAGTTGTAGTAGCGGTTGTAGAACAGTGCTGGCTTGATGCTCCACTCATCCCCTTCGCCGCTCACCCCCCACTCGAAGCTGTGGCTGGTCTCCTCCTTGAGGTTAGGGTTGGCGATGATCTCGAACGGCGGCAGGGCAAAGTAGTGGGGAATGTTGCCGTACACCTTGTCGTAGGAGGGAGCGCTGAAGCCGTTGGCGTAGCTCAGCCAGCTGCGCCACTGCTCGTTGAAGCGGTAGCTGGTGGCCAGGCTCGGCGAGATATGCCCGCTGTGGTTGCTCTCGCCCCGGCCATCCTGCGGGCTCAGCCACTGCTGATCCATGCGCAGGGTCGGGGTGAACTGCCACTGGCCCAGGGTCGCCACGTCTCCCAGCCAGATGCCGGCCCGATCGGTGCGGGCGCTGCTGAAGGGGGCGGACTGGCGGGGCTGGGGGATGCCCGCCTCCAGAGTCAGCTTGTCGACGGGCCGCTCGTGCCGGGTGCGTTCCAGCTCGATGCCGTAGCTCAGCTTGTGCTCGATGGCGCCGGTGACCAGATCGCGGCGGATATCCAGCTCGCTGCCGAGCAGGTGTTCGGTGAAGGTGGCCAGCTCCCGCTCGCTGCGATAGCGGGGGTAGCCGCTCAGCACGTCATTTTGCAGCAGGCTGCGCTTGTTGGCGGTGTTCTTGGCGTAGTTGCCGTGCAGGTTCCAGGTAAAACGGTCGGCCAGCGGGTGGCCGAGATCCTGCGCCTCCCAGCTCAGCTTGCCGCCCTGGGAGCGCTGGGTGCTGTTCTCGCGATACTGGCGCACCTGCCACTTGCCGTCGGGCTGGGGTACTTCGCGCGGCCCCTGATCCCGCTTGGCGTTGTCTTCGAAGTAGTCGAGCTCGAGGCGCAGCAGATGCTGTTCATCAAGGGTCAAGCTGGAGCTGGTGGAGGCGCTGAGGCCGTCGAGATCCGCCGGGATACGGCTCTGGTCGTAGTTGGCGGTCTCGTGCCCCTGCCAGCCGGAGAGGCGCAGCAGGTGGGCGCTCTCACCCAAGCGGGCGGCGCCGGTGGTGCTCAGTTTCTGCTTGTCGCTGCTGCCGTCGTGCAGCATCTTGCTGCTGAGGTAGGCATCCTGCCCCTGCAGGTAATCTTCCGGCTGCTTGGTGGTGATGACCACGGTGCCGCCGATGGCGTCCGAGCCGTGCAGGGCGGAGCCGGCCCCCTTGGCCACCTCGATCTGCTTGACGTCATCCAGATCGAAGTTGAAACGGCCCACCTTGTCGTTGAGGTCGTCGGCGCCGAAGCCATCGCTGACCCGGACCCCGTCCTTGATGATCAGCACCCGGTTGCCGCCAATGCCGCGGATGCTGATGTTTTGCGGCCGGCCCGCCGAGCCGGTCACCGAGACGCCGGGCTCGTTCTTGAACACATCGGTGAGCTCGGTGGCGATCTGGCGTTCCAGATCTTCCTCTGTGATAACGGTGATGGAGCCCGAGATATCGGACAGTTTCTGTTCGACCCGCTGGCCCTTGACCACTATGGTCTCGCGCGCCTTGAGGTGAGGAGGGATGCCAGTCTCGTCGATCCCGGCCGGATCGCTGGCGGCCAGCGCTGTACCGGACAGCAGCATGGGCCAGTAGTGAAGCAGTGTTTTCATATTGAGAATAGTTATTATTTGAGCCTGAAGGCCACGGATTATTGCAGAGTGGTCCAGCCAGATCAATGATTGATAATAGTTATCATTTGATTTTTATGATCTTGATCAGACTGATTTTTTTGATAGCAAACTCAGCAAGGTAGGAGCGAACGTTTGCGTTTGCCGGGGAGGCGATCCGCCTGGTCTCTGGGGGAGAGAGGCGCCGATTGACGATGAGTGCTGAGCTGTTCTCTCCCCTGGTTGTGCTGGCTGAGACGCAATAAAAAGCCCGCTGCGAGAGCGGGCTGTTCATTGCGGGTAGGCTGGCCTCAGGGGGCGCGATAGAAGCGGTTCAGCTCGTTCATCACCTGGATCATGACGCCCATGTCGGGGGTACCGTGCTCGATGGGACGGTAGCTGTTGCGCTCCAGCAACTCGAAGTCCCCCTGCTTGTTGAAGTGGGTGATGGTGTTGCCCTGATAGATGGCGAAGTCGCGCTGATCTCCCGCCAGCAGCCAGTTGCGCGGGCTGGTGTCGAACAGGTTGCGGCCTATGCTGTAGTCCCGCGCCGGATTACGTACTCCCAGCATGCCCTGCATCAGGGTTGGCACCAGATCCAGATGACTGCTCGCCTGACTCTGCGGCAGGGTGTCATTGCCCGGCCAGGCCAGCACGAAGGGCACCTGCACCTGGTAGGGCGAGTAGTTGGTGCCATAGCCCCAGCTGTTGTTCTGGGTTTCGTTGAACTCCTGACCGTGGTTGGAGGTGATGACGACTATGGTCTGCTCATTGAGCCCCTGCTGTTGCAGCTGGGTCAGCATCTGTTCCAGCAACTGGTCGGTATAGAAGACAGTGTTCTTGTAGCGATTCTCCAGCTTTTGCAAGTTCTCGGCCTGATAGGCGGTGGCCGGATTGAACTTGGTCAGCTCGGGCTGGAAGGGACCCTTGATGTTGGCCGGCAACTGGTAATCGCCCGGGCTCGACAGATAGACCAGCGAGAACCAGGGTCTGTCCGGCGAACGTTTGGCGAGCCACTGTTGCCAGTCGCCGATCAGCTGGTTGTCATCAGTTTGCTCTGAGACGAACACCTGCTTGCGCAGGCCAGAGAGCAGGCTCTGGCGATACTGCTGGGCGTCTTCCAGTGCGCCGAACAGGCCGAACTGATAGTCCTGACGCAACATTTCGTCGAACAGTACCGGGGGCGTCTTTTCGTTGCGAATGTCGTCGTAATAGTGGCCCGGCAGGCCATAGAAGAGGCTGAACATCCCCATCACATCATCGTTGCCGCCACTCATGTGGTTGCGGAAGTTGAGGTGCTGATCCGCATAGCGCTGCAGATTGGGCATGTTGATGTTGTTGAGCATATCGGCCCGCAGCGAGTCGACGACGACCACCAGCAGATTCTTGTGCTCAGCGGGGGCGTTGACGCTGAGCGGACGCAGCGGGTAGCGCAGGCGGCTGTCATTGGTGCCATCCTGGGATTCGGCCTTCTTCTCGTACTGATCCAGATCCAGCCAGCCGTGCTTGGCCAGGAAACTCTTGGCGGTCATGGGATAGGAGAGCGGGAAGTTGGCGCGCTGCATGGTAATGGGTTGATACAGGGTGGCATCGGCCCAGCTGTTGACCACGTGGGTCAGGATGAAACAGACCAGCAGGGCCAGCCCCACCTGATTGCCGTACTGGCGGCGCTTGTGTTTGTTTATCTTGCGCCACACATAGGCCGACAGCAGCAGTTGAATCAGGAAGATGGTCGGCACGGCGACGAAGATGATGCTCCAGATCGAGCCCTCCTCCGTCTGGGCCTGCTCCAGCAGCAGCTGCCACACCTGGCCGTTGAGGTGGAACTTGAACAGCTGGAACACCTGGGTATCGATGAGCAACAACACCTGTGCCAGGGTGGCTATGATGGCCGAAATGAAGCGCAGGGGCTTCTCTTTGGGCAGCACGAAACTCAAGGGGAAAATCGTCAACAGATAGGTGACAAAGCTCAGAAACGAGAAGTGACCTATCCAGCTGATGATGAGATAAGTCACGCCGAGCGTGGTCGACGGCCAGCTGATCGCCCCCAGATAGCGGGTGGCAATCAGCATGGCCAAAATGATGTTGAAGAAGGAGAACCAATGTCCCCAGGTGATCAGGCGAGAGACATTATCACGATAGGGGTTGCCAGTTTCGACCATAGTGATCCATCTGCTTTGAAAAACGTCAAAAAAAGCGGCGACTCAGTGTGCGTCGTGGCGATTGTCAACCGAGGAAGTCAGTGCCTGGACAAATTTTTCAGTGATCGCCTGGCGTTGTGCCGGGGCCATGCCATTGATGATATTGGTGGTCACATTTCCCAGCACCATCAGGCTGAGGTCGACTGGCGCTTTGTGCTTTTCCAGTACGGTGATCAGGTCGTTCATCAGGTCATCAAATTGCTGGTTTGTGTACTTTGATACGATGGGCATAATCTTCAGTTCATCTCGGTTCAAAGCGTCTTATAATACTTCACCCTTTCGGCTAACACTATGGCTTTGTGACATGAGTCTCGATATCGACAAGATCATTCTTCACTCCCTGCGCCAGGGCGGCGATGGTCAACCTCACGCCGACACCCGCAGCCAGACCCTGCCTGCCGATGAGGCGGTACAGGGGCTGATGGCGGAGCTGCATCGCATTTACAATGGCAAGGGGGGCAAGGGTTTCGGCTTTTTCGCCGATCCAGAAGCCGCCGTCGCCGAGCTGGCGGAGGGGGAAGCAGCCCCCAAACAACCTTCTCCCGCTTTTCGTATCGCCCTCGAACAACTGCTCGGCGATCAGAGCGAATTCGTTCCTTTCTCGGTCAACATGACCCAGTTGCTGGTCAAGAATCTGGTGGAGCACGCCCTCGACGAGCAAGGTGTGCTGCTGTTTGCGAAATACAACTATGTAGGAGTCGATTACCTGATGATCGCCCTGCTGGAAGGCAAGGAGAGCGTTACCGTCAGCGAGGCGCTGGAACTGCGTCATATCCAGTATCTGGATATCGGCAAACTCAATCTGGTGGCCCGCATCGATCTGACCGAATGGAAAACCCAGCCGGATTCGCGCCGTTATATCACCTTCAGCAAGGGGCGGGTTGGCCGCAAATTGGGCGACTTCTTCATGGATCTGCTGGGTGCCCGTGAGGGGATGGATACCAAGGTGCAAAATAAGGGGTTGCTGCAGGCGGTAGACGATTATTGTGACAGCCGTCAGCTGGAGCCGGCCGAGCGCAACGACTACAAGAAACAGGTTTTCAAATATTGCACCGAACAGGCCAGCGCCGGCGAAGAGATCGAAATCAAAGAGCTTTCTGCAGAATTGCCTGGTGATGGTGACCTCGATTTTTACAGCTTCATCGGGCAGGAATATGAGCTGGAAGATCGCTTCCCAGCCGATCGCTCCACTCTGCGCGGCCTGACCAAGTTTGTCGGCTCTGGCGGCGGTCTGACCCTGAGCTTCGAGCAGAAGTTGCTGAACAGTCGGGTGTTTTATGATCCCCAGACCGATACCCTGACCATTCGTGGTGTGCCGCCCAACCTCAAGGATCAGCTGTTGCGCCAGTCGTAATGTGATCTGCTTTCCATTTTTGGCAAAAAGACACCGCAGCCTGCTGCGGTGTCTTTTTATTTAAGGGGGGAAGTGGCGTCGAAACCAACTCGGTGCTTTGTTAACAAATTAAACAGAATAACCAACATGAAAGGGTTTTCAATGAGGTGAAAACCCTTTCATTCGTGTATTTTTATTTCTATTTGGTAGTTTAATTTCTGTTTTTGGTGGGGGATATGCCAATAAATGGCGATAACCCCCTGAAATAAGAAAATGTTTTCAGAACTTTTTGGAAGAAAATACGTAATTGCATTTCAAAAATGCGAGTTGCGTCATGTGAGGCGGTAACGGCTTGGGATAATATTCATCTCGCACACAATGCTCTTACAGCGCGGAACTAATACAAGGAAAGGCTCATGAAAAAGAAATTGCTGTCATCCCTGATCGGTCTGGCTACTCTGGGCGTGGCTTGCTCTGCCACCGCCGCCATTGACGAAGGTCAACTGACCATCTGGATTAACGGTGACAAGGGATACAATGGTCTGGCTGAAGTCGGCAAGAAGTTTGAAGCCGAAACCGGCATCAAGGTGACGGTTGCTCACCCTGATCAGGTGGAAGTGAAATTCCAGCAAGCCGCTGCCACCGGCAACGGCCCGGACATCTTCTTCTGGGCTCACGACCGTTACGGTGAGTGGGTCAAGGCCGGTCTGCTGGTGCCAGTTACTCCGAACGCAGCCACCAAAGCCAAGTTTGAACAGTTCGCATGGGATGCCATGACGGTCGATGGCAAGACTTACGGTTATCCGGTTGCGGTGGAAGCCGTCAGCCTGATTTACAACAAGGATCTGCTGCCTGAGCCGCCAAAAACCTTCGAAGAGATCGCCAAGCTTGACGAGACCATGAAGAAAAATGGCAAGCGCGCCATCATGTGGGCTTATGACACCCCCTATTTCAGCTATCCGCTGGTAGCTGCCAACGGTGGTTACGCCTTCAAGAAAACCGCGACCGGTTATGACGTGAAAGACACCGGCGTGAACAACGCGGGTGCCAAGGCCGGTGTTGGCTATATCTCCGAGATGATCAAGTCCGGTCACCTGGAAAAAGGCATCGACTACGGGGTGATGGACGCCAAGTTCAACAAGGGCGAAGTGGCCATGATGATCAATGGTCCCTGGGCCTGGAGCAACTTGGACAAGAGCGGCATCAAGTACGGCGTAGCGCCGCTGCCGACCCTGAAAGGCAAGCCAGCCAAGGCCTTCGTCGGCGTGCTGGGTGCCACCATCAACGCCGCCAGCCCGAACAAGGATCTGGCCATCGAGTTCCTGGAAAACTATCTGCTGACCGACGCCGGTCTGGCCCCGGTCAACGCCGACAAGCCGCTGGGCGCCGTGGCACTGAAGTCCTTCCAGAAGACTCTGGAATCCGATCCGCACATCAAGGCCACCATGGTGAACGCCCAGAATGGCGAGCCGATGCCGTCCGTGCCTGAGATGAGCCGCTTCTGGTCTTCCTTCGAAACTGCCCTCAAGAACGTGACTTCCGGCCGTCAGAGCGTTGACGAAGCCCTGGATACCGCTGCCAAGCGTATCGTTCAGTAAGCATGCACTACCCGGGAGGCCGCAATGGCCTCCCACTCTCTCAAATCTCTCTTGGCGTTATAAAGGTTAATTGGCATGGAAGTAGTACCTTCTATTGAATCCTATGCCGGTCCGAAGGATAAGCACACCTGGCTTAAGTGGACCATCGCTGCTCTGGTAGCCATTCTCAACGGTTATGCGGCCGTGATGATGTACGCCAGCGGTGAGTGGGTATTCGCTCTGCTCGATCTGGTGGTGGTGTCCGTCGGTCTGTATGTCTTCATGAACAAGAAGACCTATGCCCACCGCTATATCTTCCCCGGTGTGGCTGGCATGGTTGTTTTTATCATCTTCCCTCTTGCCTACACGATCGGCATCGCCTTCACCAACTACTCAGGATCCAATCTGCTCTCTCTTGAGCAGGCACGGGATTACCATCTGAAAAAGACCTATAAGGTGGCGGGCGGTGAATTCGATTTCACCCTCCTGGGTGGTGAGAACAATCAGTTTCAGCTGCTGCTGAAACAGGACGACCAATCCTTTATCAGTCAACCTCTTACCCTGATGAACAACAAGGCCCGTGAGCTGGCTGTCCTCGAGGGCAAGGTGCATGACACGGTTCAGGTTGTCCCGTTGCAACCCTTTGCCGGGGAGGCCGTGGACAAGGTGGCGCCCATCCGTGCCATCGTCGACCACCGTACTCACCTGAGCGAGCTGGATCTGGTATTACCGGACGGCGGCACCCACCTGACCCTGAGCAGCCTGCGCAAGTTTGCCGCCCAGAAGCAGCAGTACACCCGTCTGATGGATGGTGCCGTGCTCAAGTCCGGGGTGGTGATCAAGGACAGCAACCTGCTGCGTGACACCCAGACCGGCGAACTGATGCTGCCCAACGGCGACACCGGCTTCTATCAATACATCGACGAGCAGGGACAGTTTGTCGGCAAGGGCATGGCCCCCGGTTTCGTGGTGAGCGTGGGGTGGAAAAACTTCGTGCGCATCATGACAGACCCGGGTATTCAGGGTCCCTTCATGCAGATCTTCGTCTGGACCGTGATCTTCTCCGCCGGTTCAGTGGCCTTCACCCTGGCTATCGGCATGGTGATGGCGTGTCTGGTGCAGTGGGAGCAGCTCAGAGGTCGCGGCTTCTACCGGGTCATGCTGATCCTGCCCTATGCGATACCGGCGTTTATCTCCATCCTGGTGTTCAAGGGCTTGTTCAACCAGAACTTCGGCGAGATCAACCTGTTCCTGGAAGCGGCGTTCGGCATCAAGCCGGACTGGTACACTACTCCCTTCCTGGCCAAGGTGATGATCCTCATCGTCAACACCTGGCTCGGTTACCCCTACATGATGATCCTCTGCATGGGCCTGCTCAAGGCCATCCCGGAAGATCTCTATGAGGCATCCGCCATGGACGGTGCGGGTCCGGTGCAGAACTTCTTCAAGATCACGGTTCCGCTCTTGATGAAGCCGCTCACTCCGCTGCTGATCGCATCCTTTGCCTTCAACTTCAACAACTTCGTACTCATACAGTTGTTGACCAACGGGGCACCGGACATCATAGGCGCCAGTACCCCGGCCGGGACCACGGATCTGTTGGTGAACTACACCTACCGGATCGCGTTCCAGGGCTCGGGTGGTCAGGACTACGGTCTGGCCAGTGCCATCGCTACCGCGATCTTCCTGATCGTCGGCGCGCTTGCACTGCTCAATCTGAAATTGTCCAAAGCCGACAAGCAACAGTAAGGAGGCTTCTCAATGGCTATCGTACAACCCAAATCAGTCAAATACCGGGTGTGGGCAACCCACCTGGTCATGTGGGGCTTCCTGGCGCTGATCATCTTCCCGGTGATCATGGTCATTGCCATCTCGTTTCGTAACGGCAACTTCTCGGTCGGGGAGGTCATTCCTTCCAATCCGACCCTGGATCACTGGAAGTTGGCGCTGGGCATGTCCATCACCAACGCCGATGGCAGCATCACGCCGCCGCCATTCCCGGTGCTGACCTGGTTGTGGAACTCCATCAAGATCGCGGGCATCACGGCGCTGATGATAGTGACGCTGTCGACCACCTGTGCCTATGCGTTTGCCCGTCTGCGTTTTCGTGGCAAGCAGACCATATTGCAGGGGATGCTGATCTTCCAGATGTTCCCGGCCGTGCTGGCGCTGGTGGCCATCTATGCGCTGTTCAACAAGATTGGTGACTATGTGCCCTGGCTGGGTCTCAATACCCACGGTGGCCTGATCCTGGCCTACATGGGCGGCATCGCCCTGCACGTATGGACCATCAAGGGCTACTTCGAGACCATCGACTCCTCCCTGGAAGAGGCCGCGGCCATCGATGGGGCGACTCCCTGGCAGGCATTCCGCCTGATCCTGTTGCCCCTGTCAGTGCCCATTTTGGCGGTAGTGTTCATTCTGGCCTTCATCGGCACCATCACAGAGGTGCCCGTGGCTTCCATCCTGCTGCAGGATGTGAACAACCTGACCCTGGCGGTCGGTGCCCAGCAATACCTCTATCCGCAGAACTATCTGTGGGGTGACTTCGCCGCCGCCGCCGTGCTGTCGGGTTTGCCCATCACTGTGGTGTTCCTGATGGCGCAGCGCTGGCTGGTCGGTGGCCTCACTGCCGGTGGTGTGAAAGGTTAAGTGTGCTTGCCGCATGCGCCACGCCCCCAGCACCAAGATGTTCCTGCTGGTCTATCGCAGGGCTGGCTGGTCGGTGGCCTCACCGGCGGTGGCGTGAAAGGTTAACGATTAACGGCTAATGGTTTTAATGGCCGGGGGAGCAGACTCCCCCCGCTATCACGATTTGCACAGATTTCAGAGCGGAGCTCGTCATGGCTGAAGTAGTACTCAACAACGTTCGCAAAAATTACGATCCGGCGGTTCACAAGGACACGCTGCGCAGCATCAACCTGTCCATCAAGGAAGGGGAGTTCATCGTCTTCGTCGGCCCGTCCGGCTGCGGCAAGTCCACCCTGCTGCGCATGATCGCGGGCCTGGAGGACATCACCAGCGGTGAGCTGACCATAGGCGGTCGTTACATGAACGACGTGCCGCCAGTGGAGCGCAACGTGGGCATGGTGTTCCAGTCCTACGCCCTCTATCCGCACATGAACATCTACGAGAACATGGCCTTTGGCCTCAAACTCAAGAAGATGGACAAGGAGAATATCCACAAGCGGGTGATGCGTGCAGCCGAGATCCTGGGCCTGGAGCCCCTGCTGGACAGAAAGCCCAAGGCCCTCTCAGGCGGTCAGCGCCAGCGGGTGGCCATCGGTCGCTCCATCGTTCAGCAGCCCCAGGTGTTCCTGTTCGACGAACCCCTGTCGAACCTGGATGCCGCCTTGCGGGTCAAGATGCGTATCGAGATCGCCAAGCTGCACAAGGAGCTCAACTCCACCATCATCTACGTGACCCACGATCAGGTGGAAGCCATGACACTGGCCAACCGCATCGTGGTGCTGAGCCCGCTCAAGGGCGACGCCGAGACCAACCTGGAGCAGTTCGGCACCCCGCTCGATCTCTACCACAACCCGGACAACAAGTTCGTGGCGGGCTTCATCGGCTCACCCAAGATGAACTTCCTGGCGGGCGAGTTGCTGGAAATCGGTGAGCAGGAGTGCGTGGTCAAGCTCACCTCCGGCGATACGGTACGGGCGCGGGTGGATGCCCGTCGTGGCGCTGTCGGTGACAAGGTGGAGCTGGGCATTCGCCCCGAGCACCTGGTGACCCTGGATCACCCCCATGCACACAGCAAGGTGACCGGCGTCGTGCAGGTAGCCGAGCACCTGGGCGCCGAGTCCTTCGTCTATATGGATGTGGATGGCCACGACTTCACCGTCAAGGCGCACTCCGATATCGACGTGGCCACGGGTCAGGCGTACAGCGTCGGCATTCCGGCCGAAGCCTGCTACCTGTTCGATGCCAATGAACAAGCCTTCCCGCGCATGGCTCGCTATGTCCGAGCCTGATGGCGCCGAGGTTTTCCACTACATTCAATGCCTTTTTGCCGGTCGCAAGACCGGCTTTTTATTGCCTGCCGTTTAGGAAGCCGGGCAGGCGGAGGGACAGGGATCAGGACTCGAGATCGACGGTAATATCGGGCACAAAGGTCTGGCTGGTGAGGGGCGGGCGCTCATAGCCCTCGGTGTTGATGGGGGGCAGCTTGATGGGCTCGTAGTGGATTGCCTGGTAGGGCACCTTGCTGAGCAGGTGAGCGACGCAGTTGAGGCGAGCCCGGCGCTTGTCGTCCGCTTCCACCACGAACCAAGGACTGTCTTGCGTGTCCGTGTAGGTAAACATGTCATCCTTGGCGCGGGAGTACTCCACCCAGCGCGAGCGGGATTGCAGATCCATGGGGCTGAATTTCCAGCGCTTGATAGGGGTGTTGATGCGCTCCTTGAAACGCTTCTCCTGTTCTTCGTCCGACACCGAGAACCAGTACTTGATCAGGGTGATGCCCGAGCGGATCAGCATCCGCTCGAACTCGGGGCAGGCGCGCAGGAATTCGCGGTATTCGGCATCGCTGCAAAAGCCCATCACCCGCTCGACCCCGGCCCGGTTGTACCAGGAACGGTCGAACAGCACCATCTCGCCGGCGGCGGGCAGGTGGGCGGCGTAGCGCTGAAAATACCACTGGGAACGCTCCCGATCCGAGGGGGCGGGCAGCGCCGTGACCCGGCAGACCCGGGGGTTGAGGGGCTCGGTGATCGCCTTGATGACCCCTCCTTTACCTGCGGCATCGCGTCCCTCAAACAGCACCACCACCTTGAGTCCCTCCTGTTTGACCCACTCCTGCAGTTTGACCAGCTCCTCTTGCAGGTGGGCAAGGTGGTGCTCGTAGCACTTCTTGTCCAGACGCGGCCGCTTCTTGCTCTTCTCCTTCGCCATGCGCTTCTCCTTTTGGCATCCTTTCATGGGTGACTTCTTTGAGTCACTTTCAGCTTGCACCAGTGAGGCGCCACTGCCAAGGGGGACGTGATACACTGCCGCCCCATTAATAGCGGGCAACAGAAACAGAAGAAAACATGAGGCAATGTATGGCGATTGACACTGCCGCCTCATCAGCCGCTGGCAATAGAAAAAACATGAAGCCATTTATGGCAATTGGCACTGTCGTCTCATTATCAGCAGTTGGCAACAGGAGAAAACATGAAGCAATTTATGGAGATAGCGGGCCGCCAAATGGCCTATCTGGATGAGGGGCAGGGCCCGGTGCTGCTGTTTGGCCACAGCTATCTGTGGGACAGTGCCATGTGGGCGCCACAAGTCGCCGCGCTCAAGAGCCAGTACCGTTGCATAGTGCCCGAGCTCTGGGGCCACGGTGATTCCGACCTGCTGCCGGAAGGCCCTTGTACCCTGGCGACCCTGGCGCGGGATCACCTGGCCCTGCTCGATGCCCTCGGCATCGACGAATGCGTGCTGGTAGGTCTCTCCATCGGCGGCATGTGGGGTGTGGAGCTGGCCAGCATGGCGCCAAGTCGCCTCAAGGGCCTGGTGCTGATGGACAGCTTCGTCGGCCTCGAGCCCCAGATCACCTGTGAACGTTACCTCGGCATGCTGGGCATGATCGAGCTGCTCGGCACCGTGCCGGCACCCATTATCGAACAGGTTGCCCCCATCTTCTTTGCCAACCAGCCTGACGCCGCCCTGATGAGCGGCTTCAAGGCTCGCCTCGCCACCTGGCCGACCGACAAGGTGGCCGCCATGGTGGCGGTGGGGCGCAGCTTCGTGACCCGCGAGGATCGCATCGACTGGCTGGAAGAGATGGCTGTGCCGGCGCTGGTGATGACCGGCTGCGAAGACAAGGCACGCCCCGTGCTGGAAGGGTATCTGATGGCCGAGGTGCTGGGTTGCCCCTTCAAGGAGATCCCGGCGGCGGGCCATATTTCGTCGCTGGAAAATCCCGTCTTCGTCAATCAGGCCCTGGCGGCGTTTCTGGCCGAACTCTGATACCGGCACGGCAGTGTTACTGACAAAGAAGGGAGCCATGGGCTCCCTTCTTGCTGGTGACGGCGGCGCAGCTTACCAGATATAACCGATCCCGAAGCCGGCGTAGAGCTCTCCCTGATGCTGAACGAGGGGACTGTTCTGAACTTCCTCATCATAGCGCTCGTAGTTGGCGGCGAACATGCCGATCCAGTTGGGGGTGAAGCGGTAGCTGGTGACAATGGCCACCATGGGGGAGAGGGTCGTCCCCGTGTCCCATGCCGGCCGTTGCGCCGTGGCCTCGCTCTCGGAAACGCCGCCAAAGTAGTAGTTCGCCATCTTGCTGCTGCGGATCATCATCCCCATGCCGGGCATGATGAGCAGCCGGTCGCGGATGATGGGAAAGTCGGCCCACAGCAACAGTTCCTGGCCGTTGCTGCGCCCGGTGACATCCGTACTGAGGCGGGTGCTGAGCAGGGCGTAGGGAGTGATCAGGCTGGCACCCATCCCCCCTTCCAGCTCCCACTTGCGCGGCTCCATGCCGTTGAACTGCGTATATTCGTCGGGATCCAGGTTGCCAAAGCGCAGCCGGCCATAGCCGTAGGCTGCCAGAGCATCATCCTTGTAGAAGTAGTAACGGGCCCGATCACCCAGGTACATGAACTGGTCGCCAAAGTAGAGAAAGCCGGGAATGACGTAGCCTGCGGCATCTTGCGCCTGGTAGCGCGCATCCCCGCCGATGACGGCCGTCCCCAGCACCAGCCCCTTGGGAACGGGGCTGGTGGGGCTGTCGTGGGCGAACACGTCGAGGGTACCCAGATCGATTTCGGCATGAGCAGGAGCACTGAGCAGTATCAAGGCGGTGAGTGCGCTGGCAAGCCGGCACCCGTGAAGTCGAGTCATTGTCTCTCCGGTTCCATGTGCGTAAGGAGTCGTTGTGTGGTGGTTGACACCATGGATCTGGATAGTAGCGCATTTTATCCGGGCGCTGACACAGCCAACACGATGAACCGGCAGACGATGCAGGGCATCTTCGAAGAGATGCCCTGTGGAGATGAACCGATGCGCAAGATAAGTGCCCCGTCAGGTGCCAAGATGGGGGGCGTCATCCCGCTTGGGCCAGGCGTTGAGCACGGCCTTGACCAGAGTGGCGAGGGGAATGGCGAAGAAGACGCCCCAGAATCCCCAGAGCCCGCCAAACATCAGAACGGCGGTGATGATGGCCACCGGATGGAGGTTGACGGCTTCGGAGAAGAGCACCGGCACCAGCAAGTTGCCGTCAAGGGCCTGGATCACCAGATAGGCCACCATCAGCCAAGTAAACTCCGGGGTCAGTCCCCACTGGAACAGGGCCACCATGGCGACCGGTACCGTCACTGCCGCCGCCCCTATGTAGGGGATAAGCACGGAGAAACCGACTGCCACCGCCAGCAGCACCGAGTAGCGCAGTCCCATGAGGGCAAATGGGATATATGTGGCGACCCCAACGATCAGGATCTCGATCACCTTGCCCCGGATGTAGTTGATGATCTGGTCGTTCATCTCCACCCAGACCCGGTTGACCAGGGTGCGGTTGCGCGGCAGGAAGCGGCGCAGGCCGCTCATCAGCACCCGCTTGTCCTTGAGCATGAAGAACACCATTAGCGGCACCAGGATGAGATAGATGAGGATGGCGACGACGTTGACCAGAGAACTCAGGGAGGCGCTCACCAGATGTTCGCCACCGGCCAGAATGCGCTGGCGAATGTTGTCTATGATGGTCTCGACCAGCGTGACGTCGATGAGCTCTGGGTATTTCTCCGGCAAGGTGCGCACATAGTCCTGGGCATGGGCCAGCATGGCGGGGGACTCTTTGGCCAGATTGATGCCCTGGCTTACCAGCGTCGGGATAAGACCCAGGAATGCCATGACGGTCACTGCGATGAACAACAGCAGCACTAGGCTGGTGGCGAGGGCGCGGGAGAGCCCGGCCCGCTGCAGCCGGCTCACCGGCCATTCCAGCAGATAGGCCATTACCAGCGCCACCAACAGCGGCGCCAGCAGATCGCCAAACAGCCAGAGCACGCCGAAGCAGGCCACCAGCAGCAGGAACAAGGTAACGGCATCGGGGTCGGAGAAACGGGTCTGATACCAGCGTTTGAGAACGTCTAACATGACTGCATCCTTTCGTTACGGGGACGATGACGGTGTCTTCGCCCCGACAACCAACTGCAAAGAGATCGTATTGTCCGGTGCCTGCTGCAACGTGAAGGGATGGCCCTGGCGTTGCAAATAGGCCGGAATATCCTGCCGGGAGCCCGGATCTGACAGTCGAATGGACAGGGATTGACCAGGTTGGGCCTGACGCAGCCAGAGTTTGAGCTGGATCAGCGGTTCGGGGCAGCGCCAGGGGGTCAGATCGAGGTGTTCCATGAGGGCTCCATCGCGCATGAGGGGGCTATTATGGCCGTGATGAGAGCACGAAACAACGCTTGTAGCCCTTGAGGGGCAAGGGTATTCTGCCGAGGCCCCTTCTGATGGAGATAGAGATAACGTGGCACGCTTTTCCCCCCTGATGGCATCGCTTCCCCTGCTGGCTTCCCTGATGGGCGCCACCTTCCATGCCCAGGCGAACAACCAGCTTCCCGACATCGGCACCGCCGGGGTGGCCGCCCTGCCCATCGAGCAGGAGGTGCGCTATGGCAATGCCTTCATGCGTTTCGCCCGGGCCGGTCTGCCCATCATCGATGATCCCGTATTGAGCCAGTACATCGATGATCTGGGGCAGCGCCTGCTCTCCAATGCCGATGGGGTACGTTTTCCGTTTACCTTTTTCCTCATCAATGATCCCAGCATCAACGCGGCCGCCTTCCTCGGCGGGCGGGTCAAGGTGCACACAGGTCTCTTCCTCTATGCCGACAGCGAGAGCGAGCTGGCCTCGGTACTGGCACACGAGATCACCCACGTGACCCAGCGCCACATCGCCCGCTACATGGAGGCGCAGGCGAGCAGCTCCGCCATGACCCTGGCCGGGCTGGTGGGCTCCATTGCGCTGGCGGTGATCAACCCCACCGCCGGGATTGCCGCCCTGCAGACGACGCTCGGCCTCTCCATGCAATCGGCCATCAACTATACCCGCGAAAACGAATACGAAGCGGACCGGATCGGCATGAAAACTCTGTATGACGCGGGTTTCGATCCCATGGGCATGGCCAATTTCTTCCAGAAACTGGCAGCGGAGTATCGCTATGCCAGCAAGCCGCCCGAGATGCTGCTGACTCACCCGCTGCCCGAGACCCGGATCTCCGAAGCCCGTGGCCGCGCGTCCAGTTACGCTCGCCGGGACCTGCCCCCCAGCCTGGACTTCTGGCTGGCCAAGGTCCGCATTCAGGTGCGTTATGGCACCGAGAGCCCGCAGGCGCTGCTCAGCTATTTCGACAACCGCCTGCAGAAGGGAGATTATCCGCTCAAGGATGCGGCCATTTATGGCAAGGCGCTGGCGTTGTTGCAGCTCAAGCGCACCGACGAGGCCGATCCTCTGATGCAGGAGTTGGCGACCCGTCACCCGGAAGATCTGTTCGTGGTGGATGCCCTCACCGACATCGATCTCGCCAAGGGGCGCAGCGCCCAGGCCATCGCGCGGCTGGAGAAGTTTCGTACCCGCATGCCGGACAACGAAGTGGTGGTGGTCAACCTCGGCAACGCCTATCTGGAAGGGGGCAACTACAAGAAATCCATCGCCATCCTGGACCCTTACGCCCGCGAGCACGAAGAGAACAACCTGGCCTGGAGCCTGCTCTCCGATGCCTATCGCAAGGCGGGTCGCATGACCGAACTGCACATGGCTCGGGCCGAGATGCTCTCCCTGCGCGGGGATTATCAGGCTGCCATCGATGAGCTGATCGTGGCCCGTGGCTCCACCAGCGACAAGCTGACCCTGGCCAGGCTGGAAGCGCGTATCACAGAGCTGGAGCGGGCGAAGAAGGATCTCGACAGCCTGAAAGGGTGATAGTTCAGCAGGCTGCCGTGATAGCGCGGGGTGTGTCAGCGATGACGCACCCCGTTTCATTTTCCATGGGTGCCGAGCGCCATAAGGCGGCGTGGTGGGCGGCTCCCAGGCGTGGCGGGGGGCGCTAGCGAAATGCCGCCGCCTGTTTCTTGAGGGTGGCAATCTGCTGTGCATCGAGTTCGCCGACGATCGTCTGTTGCAGCTTGCCTTCTGCATCGAGCAGATAGCTGGTAGGCAACCCGGCCGGGCGGGGGAAAGGCAAGCTTGCCGCATCATCGGCGATCAGCAGCGGAAAGGTGACCCGGTAGTGGCTCGCCAGTGTCGCCAGCTCGGCCGGGGTGCTCGGGTCATAGTGAATGGCCACTACGGCGAGGGAGCCTTCCCGCGCCAACGCCTCCAGCAGCGGCAACTCGCGCAGGCAGGGGGCACACCAGGGGGCGAAGTAGTTGACCAGCAGCGGCTGGCCGGCAAATTGCGCCAGTGTCGCCGGCTGGCCCTGACCGTTGGTGAATTCGGGCGTCGGGGTGCAGGCGCTCAGCAGAGCGGCCACAATCAGCCAACAAATTCGTTTCAATTCCTTTCCACTGCCGCTTACCCTGACCATCAGTTTCCCCTACAATAGCGCCGTTTCTTGTCCCATCTTGCGATCAATCAGGGAGTTACCATGAGCGAGACCCAAATTTACCACAATCCGCGCTGCTCAAAGAGCCGTGAAACCCTGGCCCTGCTGGAGCAGCACGGGATCGCCCCTGATGTGGTGCTCTATCTGGAGCAGGCCCCGAGCGAGGCGCAAATCCGCACCCTGCTGAGCCAGCTCGGCTTCACCGATCCGCGCCAGCTGATGCGCACCAAGGAGGAGCTCTACAAGGAGCTGGGGCTGAGCGAGGTGAACGGCGATGCCCTGATCCGCGCCATGCACCAGCACCCCAAGCTGATCGAGCGCCCCATCGTCATCAGGAATGGTCAGGCCCGCATCGGCCGTCCGCCCGAGCAGGTGCTGGAGATCCTCAAGTGACCACTCGCTTCGCCCGTCTGCTGACCCTGGTCGGCTTCTTTGGTCTGCTGGGGTGGGTCATCCTCTGGCATACATGGCTCTCCCCTCACCCGGACCTCAATCCCTGGCTGTTGCCGGTGATCTGGACTGTGCCCCTGCTGTTCCCGCTCAAGGGCATAGTGCAGGGCAACCCCTACACCCACGCCTGGGGCAACTTCGTGTTGATGCCCTATTTCCTGCACGCCCTGACCCTGATCACCACGGACGAGGGAGAGCGTTGGCTGGCGGTGGTGGAGCTGGTATTCACCATACTCGCCTTCGTCGGCACCATCTATTATGCCCGCCTACGTGGCCGCGAGCTGGGGCTCAGCATTCGCAAGAAGAAGGGTGAGCCTTCACAGCAAGAGAAATAAGGCCTGCGTCAGTGCACCTTTATCTGCAAACCGGATCCTGGGTCCGGTTTTTTCATGGCCGCAAGCCGGCGCTGTCGCCCGTCTCGCGATAGTGGGCGAGCTGCTGCTCGCTAAAGCGCATCAACTGGGGATAGAAGCGCAGAAATCCCTGCTCGCCACTGTGCCAGCTTGCCTCGTCCAGGGTAGCGAGGGCATCGCCCAGCAAGATGGGGCGACGCAGCCGGTGGCCTATGCCGTTGAGCGCACGGCCGAGCCCCTCCCTGTGACGATAGGAGGCGATCCAGTTCTGCTCCGTCATCCGCTTGAGTGCAACAGGCAAGCCATCCGGCAGGCGCTGATGATCCGCCAGCAGCTGCCCATAACTCTGCTGCAGGAAACGGGGCAGGGGCACCTCGCCAAATTGCGACCAGTGCAGGCTGAGCCAGTGGTCGTAGAGCATGTCCACCAGGATGCCGCCAAAGCGGCGCCAGGGCGCCTCGAAGCAGGCCACCGCCGCCCTGTGCTCGGGGTGGGCATCGGTGAAGGCATCTATCTTGCGATGCAGCCAGATCCCCTCATCGAAGGCGGGACCGAGCGTGCTTGGCAAAGGGCCTTTGACGAAATCCCCCAGCAGGTTGCCGGTGAGGGAACTTTGGGTATGGGTGGACAGATGCAAATGAGCCAGATAGTTCATGACGGTGGATGTCGACCAGCAAACGGGCATTGCGAGTGAGACTAGCGGATCCGACCGTGCTTGCCTATGCCGAGCAGACTCAGACATCGTCAGGAAGTGCTTTCACTGGTGTACGAGTGATGGGTACATTGCGTTATCGCCGCGTTTTTCTGGTGCGGTCATTTTTACAAGGAACAAGCATGATGTTGACCCTGATCGAGGGTGCCGAACTATTCAGCCCTACCCACCTTGGGCAACAGGATCTGCTGGTGGCCGATGGCCGCATTGCCTGGATTGGCAAAGGGTTGACGGTTCCTGCGAATTGGCCCCTGAGCCGTGTCGATGGGCGTGGCTGCTACCTGATTCCCGGACTGGTGGATCCGCTGGCCCATATCACCGGGGGCGGTGGCGAGGGGGGCTTTGGTTTTCGCACGCCCGAGTTGGCCGCCGGGGAGGCCCTCAAGGCGGGGGTGACCACGCTGGTGGCGGCGCTCGGCACCGACAGCCTGACCCGCACGCCGGCCCAGGTGCTCGGCAAGGTGCGTGAATTTCGCGCCGCCGGGGTGAGCGCCTTCATGTATACCGGCTCCTACCATCTGCCCGTCAAGACCCTCACCGGTGCGGTGGAGTCGGACATCATCCTGATCCCCGAGGTCTTGGGGGTGGGGGAGGTCGCCATCAGCGATCACAGATCCAGCGCCCCCACCCATGACGAGCTGGCCCGGCTGGTGGGCGAGGCGCGGGTGGCCGGGCTGCTCTCGGGCAAGAGCGGCGTCAGCTTCTTCCATCTGGGGGATGGCCGCGGGGCGCTGGCACCGCTGCGGGCCCTGCGCGATGAAACCGACATTCCGCTGTGCCAGCTCTATCCTACCCACTGCAACCGCAACCCCTGGCTGTTTGCCGAGGCGATCGCCTGGGGCAAGGCGGGAGGCTGGGTCGATCTCACCACTTCCAGCTTCCCCGATCTGGTGGAGGATGGCGAACGACTGGCTGCCGATGGATTGATCGAGTTGCTGGCCGCCGGCGTGCCTGCCGAGCGCATTACTTTCAGCTCAGATGCCAACGCCAGCCTGCCGCGCTTTGATGGCGAGGGGCGCCTGATCGAGATGCGCTGCGGCCAGATTGCCAGCTTGTGGCAGGAGTGCGTGCGCGCCTGCCAGCTCGGGGTGTCGCTCGAGGTGGCGCTGGCGGTGGTGAGTACCCATCCGGCACGCGCGCTGGGATTGACCGCAAAAGGGAGGATCGGAGTGGGGCAGGATGCGGATCTGCTGCTGATCCATCCCCACTCTTTCGCCATCGAGCGGGTGATGAGCGGCGGTCAGTGGCGCGGATAAACGGCGGATAGCGCGAGAGTGTTGTATATCCAGATGAAAGAAGCCCGACAGCAATGTCGGGCTTCTTTGATTCTGCGGCGGCAGGTGTGGCCTAGATCGCCAGGAAACCCAGGATCAGGATGGGGCCGAGCAGACTCAGGATAAAGCCGGAGACGATGGCCACAGGCACCATCTGGATGCCGCCGGTTTTTTGGATGACCGGCAGGGTGAAGTCGAGCGCCGTGGCGCCGCCGTAGCCGATGGCAGCGGAGGGATGGCGTCGCATTAGCATGGGAATGATGAGGATGGCGATAAGCTCGCGGCCCAGATCGTTGATAAAGGCGGCAGAACCCAGCACCGGGCCCAGCTTGTCGGCCACCAGGATGCCGGAGAGCGAATACCAGCCGAAGCTGGAGCTGAGGGCCAGGGCGTGACTGAATGGCATGTCCAGCAACTGGGCCGCCAGCAAACTGCCCAGCCAGCTGCTGATGATAACGGTGAAGGCGATCTTCATGCCCCAGGGGTTGAGCAGGATCTGGCGCAACCGCATGCCGGAGTTGCGCATCTGCACCCCGATGAGAAACAGCAGCAGCATCAGGGCCCACTCGCTCCACTTGTCGATGGGCAGAGCTTGCAGATCGACCAGCAACCCCAGCAGCACGCCCCCCAACACCACAAAACAGAGCTGGAGGGATTCCCACAGCAGATGCAGCTTGCTTGGCATCTTGCCATCGCTGGCCTCATGGGTCGGCGGGCTGCGCTTGTCCAGCCACCAGAGCGCCAGCAGGTTGCAGACGGTGATGGCGGTCAGCATCACGCCGGCCACCTTGAAGATCACCGCCAGATTGCTGCCCAGGTTTTCCACATAGGCCAGTCCCAGCCCCATCAGAAACAGGATGAGGTAGACCATCTTGCCCAGACTCTGGTTGACCAGCTTGATCAGTCGGGCAGAGGAGAGGGGAACTAGATAGCCGATTGCCAGTGGCAGCAGGATCAGCAATACATTGAGCAACATCGGGGCCTCGATCACAAAAACTGATAAAAATAACACCTTATCACTACTTATTGGCTCTGTGTCACATTTCTGTGTGTTTGGATGGCTCATCCGGGGCTTTTTATCAGATTGTTATGTTTTTGGTGCAACAACCTGCACTCATTTGTCTCAAAGGCCCACCTTGGTGCGGCGAACTTGCAGCAAGAGAGCTGCAATAAAATCAAGCTCCTCGCCCATTTTTCAACAAGATGCAAACAGTGGCTTGATGAATAAAGTCGTTTTCTCCATCTTCCTGTCATGATGTCGGAATTTTCTTGCCACCCTTGCGATCAGGGTATAAAAAGGCGGTGTCGCCCATCTGGGTTGGACAGAGTTTTATGCAGACAAAGTGCTGAAAAATACCAGCAAGACCAATAAAAACACAGACAAAACACCAAAGACCTCTGTTCTGTATTGTTTTTTAACTATTCGAGTGATATTTTCGCTGAAGGTTGCCATCGGTTAACTTTTTGTTAAATTCATGATGGTGTGAGTCACGCCGTAGCGGCGTCTAGGGACAGACAAGGTTGTAATGCATGAGTGACGTTGCCGCACTGGAAGTTCGTGAATTGCACAAGTATTTCGGCACCCACGAAGTGCTCAAGGGCATCGATATGACCGCCCACAAGGGAGATGTGATCTCCCTGATCGGCTCCTCCGGCTCGGGGAAGTCGACCTTTCTTCGCTGTATCAATCTGCTGGAAACGCCCTCTTCCGGCACAGTTTCACTCCATGGCGAGCTTATTCGCATGAAATCCAACCGGGCCGGTGAGCGGCTGCCGGAGGACATGCGACAGGTAGAGCGCATTCGCAGCCGGCTGGCCATGGTGTTTCAAAGCTTCAACCTCTGGTCGCACATGACCATCATGCAGAACATCATAGAGGTGCCTATCCAGGTGCTGAAGGTGCCTCGTGCCGAGGCCATCGCCAAGGCAGAACACCTGCTCAACCGGGTGGGATTGTGGGAGCGGCGCGACTACTATCCGGGCCACCTCTCCGGCGGCCAGCAGCAGCGGGCGGCCATCGCCCGGGCGCTGGCGGTAGACCCCGAGGTGATGCTGTTTGACGAACCCACCTCGGCGCTGGATCCCGAGCTGGTGGGAGAGGTGCTCGGCCTGATGCGCGAGCTGGCCGAGGAGGGGCGCACCATGCTGGTGGTGACCCATGAGATGTCGTTTGCCCGTGATGTGTCGAACAAGGTAATGTTTCTGCATCAGGGGCGCGTGGAAGAGGAGGGCAATCCGAAGGAGATCTTCGCTCATCCCAAGTCTGAACGGTTCAAGCAATTCATCTCTTCCATCTATTGATGGGCGGGATTTATCTTCAACAAACTGCAACGTCAACAGTCGACGACTTTATCAAGGAGAGATACATGAACAAGCTGATGCTGGCGACTGCCATAGTCACTGCCCTGTCTTCCGGCAGCCTGATGGCCAAGGAGTGGAAAGAGGTGCGTATCGGGGTCGAAGGTGCTTATCCTCCCTTCTCCTGGACCGAGCCCAGTGGCGAGGTGAAAGGCTTCGACATCGACATCGCCAACGCCCTGTGCGAAGAGATGAAGGTGAAGTGTACCCTGATCAAGCAGGATTGGGACGGCATCATTCCGGCGCTGCTGTCGCGCAAATATGACGCCATTATCGCCACCATGGATATCACCGAAGAGCGCAAGAAGAAGGTGGACTTCACCCAGAAGTACCAGCACATTCCGGCCCGCTTTGCTGCCAAGAAAGGCACCGAGGTCAAGCTCGACAAGGCCTTCATGGATGGCAAGACAGTTGCGGTACAACGCGCTACCTCCATGGATACCTACATCACCGACAACTTCCCGAACGCCACCATCAAGCGTTACGGCACTGCGGATGAAGCCTATCTCGATCTGAAATCCGGTCGGGTTGACTATGTGATGGCCGACTCCGCTGCCATCAGCGATGGCCTGCTGAAGAAGGAAGGTGGCGATGCCTACGAGTTCGTCGGCCCGAAACTGACCGATCCCAAGTGGTTCGGCGAGGGTGCCGGTATCGCGGTGCGCAAGGCTGACAAGGATCTGAAAGAGAAATTCAACGCTGCCATCCTGGCGCTGCGCGCCAACGGCAAGTACAAGGAAATCAACGACAAGTACTTCGATTTCGACGTGTACGGCGAGTAACCCCAACGGCTCGCTACCCTGAGTAGGAGCCGGCGGGATTGCGGCGAATCATCACGACAGGTTGACCCTCGTCTGTAGTCATCGGGCCCGTTGTCTCTCGCAAGGGAGCGATGGGCCCGCTTAGTTGCAATGGAGCTGCATGTGTTTGGTTTGAAAGGATGTTGGGATGGGCGAGCCCGCTCAATCAGTTGTAATGGAGCCGCATATGTTTGATTTGAAAGGATACGAAACCTCCCTGCTGGAGGGCGCCTGGATCACGCTGGAGGTGGCGCTGGCCTCCCTGCTGCTGGCGCTGTTGCTGGGCATGCTGGGGGCACTGGCCAAGTTATCCCCCTACAAGTGGGCACGTGGCATCGCGACCACCTACACCACCGTTATTCGCGGTATTCCCGATCTGGTGCTGATGATGCTGCTGTTCTTTGGCGGTCAGGTGCTGATCAACAGCCTCTGCAGCTGGGTCAACGAGAGCTACAACAACTACCTGCTGGCGAGCAATCCCAACCAGGAGTGGGTCTCCCTGCTGCCCGACTACATCGACATCAGCCCGTTCGCGGCCGGGGTGGCCACCATCGGCTTCATCTTCGGCGCCTACATGACAGAGACCTTCCGCGGCGCCATTCTGGCGGTGGACAAGGGAGAGCTGGAAGCCGCTCGCGCCTTTGGCATGCGGGCGACCCAGGTCTTTGTGCGGATCCTCTTCCCCCAGATGATGCGCCACGCCCTGCCGGGCTTTGGCAACAACTGGCTGGTGCTGCTGAAAACCACGGCGCTGGTCTCCATCATCGGGCTCGATGACATGGTGCGCAAAGCATCCCTGGCGGCGGGATCGACCCAGCAGCCCTTCACCTTCTACATGGCGGTGGCCCTGATCTTCCTGATCTTCACTGCGGTCTCGACCTCGGCGCTCAAGTGGGCCGAACGTCACTATGCGATAAAGACGAGGTAAGCCATGGATTTCTCAATCATTCTCAAAGAGTGGCCGACCTACTGGCAGGGGCTCTACACCACGGTACTGCTGGTGGCGGCATCCCTGGTGCTCGGCCTGGCCCTGGCGGTGCCCATGGGTATCCTGCGCAACAGCCGCAACTGGCTGATCAAGGGGCCGATCTGGGCCTACATCTACTTCTTCCGTGGCACCCCGCTGCTGGTGCAGTTGTTCATCATCTACTATGGCGCCGCCCAGTGGGAGTGGCTGAAAAACAGCGCCGCCTGGGAGCTGTTCGCCCAGGCCTGGTTCTGCGCCCTGCTGGCGTTCACCCTCAACACCGGGGCCTATACCGCCGAGATAGTGCGCGGCGCCGTGCTCAACATGCCCAAGGGGCAGATTGAAGCGGCCAACGCCTTTGGCATGACTCGCTGGCAGACCCTGACCCGCATCATATTGCCCAACTCGTTTCGCCGTGCGCTGCCCGCCTACAGCAACGAGGTGATCTTTATGCTGCAGGGCTCGGCGGTGGCCGGCATCATCACCATCGTCGACCTGACCGGCGCGGCGCGGATCATCAACTCCCGCTACTACAGCCCGTTCGAGGCGTTTTTGACTGCAGGCCTGCTCTACATGCTGCTGACCTTCGTCATCGTCTGGCTGTTCAAGAAGTGGGAAGCCCGCTGGCACGCCCACCTGCGTCCCCGCACCGTGTAATCCCTATAAAAAAGGCTATGTTCCAATTACGTGTTGCATGGGGTGCCCCAGCGCCTCATGCAAACACGCTTTGATATTTACTCCCCTTCCGTAACGCTCCAGCA
>NZ_JBSTYL010000033.1:0-46618 GCF_054052465.1 Aeromonas enterica
CAAGGGTCGCAATGCAATAAAACTGCAAAAATCGGCACTTATTTAGTTATTCATAACCAACCACAGCTTTTGTACAAACTTATCCACAGAAACTGGCCCTGGATTGCTAGAATGGCCGAAAACAAGGAGGCCAAGATGGACTTGCGACTGAGACCTTACAAGGGAAAACGCCCGCAACTGGGCAAACGGGTATATATAGACCCCTGCGCCACCCTGGTGGGAGATATAGAGTTGGCCGACGATGCCAGCATCTGGCCCATGGTGGCGGCCCGGGGTGATGTGAACCACATACGCATCGGTGCTCGCAGCAATATTCAGGATGGCACAGTGCTGCACCTCACTCGCAAGAGTGCCGGCAATCCTGACGGCTATCCGCTGTTGATCGGGGAAGATGTCACCGTCGGCCACAAGGCCATGCTGCACGGCTGCACCCTAGGCAACCGGGTGCTGGTCGGCATGGGGGCCATCATTCTGGATGGGGTGGTAGTAGAAGATGACGTGATGATAGGCGCCGGCAGTCTGGTGCCGCCGGGCAAGCGACTCGAAGCCGGCTTCCTCTATATGGGCAACCCGGTCAAACAGGCCCGGGCGCTCAAGCCTGCCGAGATTGCGTTTCTCAAGACCTCGGCCGACAACTATGTCCTGCTCAAGGACGAGTACCTGCAAGAGGCCTGATACACGCGCTGTAAACAGGAAGCCCGGCGTGATGCCGGGCTTCTCTTCTTATATAGCTATCCATACGCAACAGATTGCAGAGCGTTAGTGGGCCTGATCCCAGTTGTCGCCGGTGCCCGCTTCAACCAGCAGGGGCACATGCAGCTCGGCCGCCGCCGACATCTTCTCCTTGATGATGGCGACGTACTCCTCCAGCTTTTCTTCGCGGATCTCGAACACCAGTTCATCGTGTACCTGCATCAACATGCGGATCGACTCATCCTCGATGCCGCGGATCCAGCCATCCACGTTGATCATGGCGCGCTTGATGATGTCGGCGGCCGTCCCCTGCATGGGGGCGTTGATCGCGGCCCGCTCGGCGGCCTTGCGCAGACCGGCGTTACGGGATTTGATATCCGGCAGATAGAGGCGACGACCAAACAGGGTCTCGACATAGCCCTGCGCTTCCGCCTGCTGACGAGTGCGCTCCATGTATTCCAGCACGCCCGGGTAGCGTTCGAAGTAGAGATCCATGTACTTCTGCGCCTCGGCGCGACCTATCCCCAGCTGTTTGGCCAAGCCGAAGGCGCTCATGCCATAGATGAGGCCGAAGTTGATCGCCTTGGCGCTGCGGCGCATGTCGGTAGTGACCGCATCGAGCGCCACCCCGAACACCTCGGCAGCCGTTGCCTTGTGGATGTCCTTGCCCTCGGCAAACGCGGTCAGCAACCCCTTGTCACCGGAGAGGTGTGCCATGATGCGCAGCTCGATCTGGGAGTAGTCAGCCGCCACCAGCTTGTAACCGGCGCTCGGAATAAAGGCCTGGCGGATCCGGCGACCTTGTTCGTTGCGCACCGGGATGTTCTGCAAGTTGGGGTCAGAGGAGGACAAACGGCCGGTGGCCGCCACCGCTTGATGATAGGAGGTGTGTACCCGCCCAGTCTGGGGCTTGATCATCAGCGGCAGCTTGTCGGTATAGGTGGACTTGAGCTTGGCCAGCGTGCGGTGCTCCATCAGCAGGCGCGGCAGCTCGTAGGTCTCCGCCAGCTCGGCCAGCACCTCTTCCGCGGTGGACGGCGCCCCCTTGGGAGTCTTCTTGATGATCGGCAGCCCCAGTTTGGTGAAGAGGATCTCCCCCAGCTGCTTGGGTGAGGAGAGGTTGAACTCCTGCCCGGCCAGCTCATGGGCCTGACGCTCCAGCTCGGCCAGACGCAGTTCGATCTCCTGACTCTGCTGGTGCAGCAGCTTGGGATCTATGGTGGTCCCGAGCAGCTCCATCCGCGCCAATACCGGCAGCAGCGGCAGCTCGATGTCGCTGAATACCTGGCACAGGCCGGGCACGGCCTCCAGCTGGCCCCACAGAGTCTGGTGCAGGCGCAGGGTGATATCGGCATCTTCCGCCGCATAGGGGGCGGCCTGCTCCAGCTCGATCTGGTTGAAGGTGAGCTGCTTGACCCCTTTGCCCGCGAGATCTTCAAACGAGGTGGTTTCGACCCCGAGATAGCGCTTGGCCAGCGAATCCATGTCGTGACGGCTGGCGGTGGAGTTGAGCACGTAGGACTCGAGCATGGTGTCGTAGGCGATGCCCTGCAGGTCGATGTCGTGGTTGAGCAGCACGTTGCGATCGTACTTGAGGTTCTGACCCACCTTGAGACGGGTCGGATCTTCCAGCAACGGCTTGAGCTTGCCCAGCACCACGGCTTCGGTCAACTGCACCGGCGCCCCCAGATAATCGTGACCAAAGGGCACATAGGCGGCCTTGCCCGCTTCGACGGCGAAGGAGACCCCGACGATGCGTGCCTCCATGTAGTCGAGACTGGTGGTTTCGGTGTCGAAGGCGAACAGCGGCGCTACCTGCAACTGAGCCAACCAGCTGTCGAATTCGGCCTCGTCCAGAATGCAACGGTAGTCGGTTTCGATGGCGGCAACGGGGGCAGCTGTGTCATCGCCCCCCTCTTCCGGGCCGGCACCCTCTTCGCCACCGGACTCCAGCTCCTTGATCAAGTTGCGCAGCTCGTATTCGCGATAGACCGCCAGCAGGGACTCCTTGTCGACCGGTTTGAGCAACAGTTGTTCCAGATCCTGCTCCAGCGCCACGTCGGTCTTGATGGTTGCCAGTCGATAGGAGAGACGAACCTGTTCTTCCTGCTCGCGGAACTTGTCGGCAAACGCCTTGGAACCCCGAAAGCCGAGGGCCGCCACTTTGTCCAGATTGGCAGCAATCTCGTCTATGCTGCCGATCCCCTGCAACAGGGCCAGCGCTGTCTTCTCGCCAACGCCTGTCATGCCGGGGATGTTGTCGACCTTGTCACCCATCAGAGCCAGATAGTCGATGATGAGTTCGGGCGGCACGCCAAACTTCTCGATCACCCCTTCCCGATCGGTCTTCACATCTTTCATGGTGTCGATCAGGGTGACGTGGTCTGAGACCAGCTGCGCCATGTCCTTGTCACCCGTACTGATCAGCACAGGCAACTGTTTCTCAGTCGCCTGGCGGGCGAGTGTACCGATCACATCATCGGCCTCGACCCCTTCGACCATCAAGAAGGGGAAGCCCATCGCCTTGATCATCTGGTGAATAGGGGCGACCTGGCTACGCAGATCGTCCGGCATGCTGGCACGGGTCGCCTTGTACTCGGGATAGATGTCGTCGCGGAAGGTCTTGCCTTTAGCGTCAAACACCACGGCCACATGGCAGTCAGGGTATTGTTTGCGCAGGCTGCGCATCATGTTGGCCATGACACGGACGGCGCCGCTCGGCAAACCGGTCGATGTGCGCATATCGGCCTGCTGGGAGGCGAAGAAGGCGCGGTAAAGATAAGAGGAGCCGTCGACCAGAATAAGGGGGTTGCTAGGGGCCATGAAATCGTCCTGCCAGAGATAAACAGCCGCTAGGATGCCACAGGGCCCCCCTCACACCAAGGGTTGCAGCAGCAACCTAAGCGGGCAACCAAGGGGACTCAAGCTGTGGATAAGTCTGTGTTCAAAAATGGGGCGCAGTATGAGACACAGTGATAAAACTGTGCACAAAAAATATAAAAACCATATAAAACAGCATATTGAGATCGTAAAAACCGATCGCAAGACTGTTGGGATGATCTCGATCAATGTGGAAAAAGATTTAAGGGAGTAGATACGGCAGGATCCAAAACGAAACAATCCTAGCACAGCGAGATGACTTGACCAGCGGATGGCGAGCGATAACCATACAAAAGTACAACAATCTATCCTGGCTCACATTTTCAACAACGAGGAGTTTGCCATGAAAAAAGTGGCCGTAATTTTGAGTGGCTGTGGCGTCTTTGACGGAGCAGAAATCCATGAAGCCGTCATCAGCCTGCTGGCACTGGCCCGCCATGGCGCCACCACCCAATGCTTCGCCCCGAACGTGGCACAGTTGCATGTAGTCAACCACCTGACGGGTGAAGTCATCGAGGGCGAGAGCCGCAACGTGCTGGTCGAGGCGGCTCGCATCTGCCGTGGCCAGATAAAGGACGTGACCGAGCTGGATGCGGCTGATTACGACGCCCTGCTGGTTCCCGGCGGCTTTGGCGCGGCCAAGAACCTGTGCGACTTCGCCACCAAGGGCGCCGGGTGCCAGATCCAGCCGGATGTGCTGAAGGCGTGTCGGAGCTTTGCCAATGCCCGCAAGCCAGCGGCCTACATCTGCATCGCACCGGCCATGATCCCGCTGATCTACGGTGCCGGCACCCTGGCCACCATAGGCCATGACGAGGATACTGCAAACGCCATCGAGGCAATGGGCGGCAGCCATCTCAACTGCCCGGTCAACGAGTTCGTGGTGGATCAGGAGCGCAAGGTGATTTCCACCCCCGCCTACATGCTGGCCAACAACATAGTCGAAGCGGCGGACGGCATCGAGAAGACGGTCAAACAGCTGTTGACCCTCTGATCACCGACCCGCCACAAACAAACGGGCCGCTCATGGAGCGGCTCGTTTTCAATGTTGCCAACCGGCTGTGGATTAGATGGTTTCGCCCATCTGATCCATCTTGCCCAGCAGGGCGCGCAGACGTTCCTGCCAGGCAACGTGCTCGTTGCGCAGCTGATGGTTTTCGTCTTGCAGCTTGCTGTTTTGCTCTTTCAGCTCGTCCAGCTCCATCTTCAGCAGGGAGATGTTGTCAACGGCGGATTGTACTTTGGATTCGAGTTGCTCAAGGACTTCTAGTGACATATGCATACCTGTATGTTCAATTGCGATGCCCCACAGAGGGCGATTCAAGCGCGTGAAGCCAGCATACCCTGAGGGCATCGGCACAAACAAGCCAGTGCGCTGTAAAATGCGCCTTCCATAGATGTATTGCCTAAATATGCGTCTGTTTTTCTCGCATCCTGCGCCCGGAGCGCGACAAGACCCTGACAACCGACAGACAACCTTAGCCGAGGCAGTGACCACGGGCATATCGTCGAACCCGGTTTCCAGATTATCCCGTCAGCCGTGCGGCGTGATTCCGCTGCCGGCAACAGGCCACCAATCTCGAGTCCGTACCGCGCGTCGCGCTCGACCTCCAGATTACCCCGTCAGCCGTGCAGCGTGATATAAGCCCCCAGCAACAAACAGGCGAAGACGTACATCAGCAGGCCATAGAGCAGGTTCCAGCGCAGGATCAAGCCAGCACTCAGGTTGTAGCGGGACGCCAGCGCCAGGTTGGATCCCGAGAGCGGACTGGTGCCGGTCGCCAGCCCCCACCCCAGCAGGAAGCACATGCCGAGCAGGCTGGGATCCGGCGTCAGCGGCCAGAGCAGCGGCGCCAGCCCGGAGATGCTGATGAGCGGATGCACGCCGACGATGGCCACCAGTAAAATCAGCAGCAGGGTGAGCGAGGACTCCAGCCAGCCAAAGTGGTTGAACAGCGGCAGCCCGTGGCCTGCACCGAGATCGATGACCGACAACGCACTGTTGATACCGGCGGCCAGCAGGCCGGCCCCCAGAAAAAGCACCAGCTGACCACCAATGGCGGGGAAGCGCTCCACCACCTGCCGCTTGAGAGCGGCGCCTCGCCCGGCTCTGGGCATGAACAGCAGCGCCAGCAGCGGTGCCACCAGGGCGATCACCGCCAGAATGCCAAGCTGCGGCCAGATCTGCTTGATCAGCAATACCAGCAGCGCCAGGGTTATCGGCAGCCCCAGGGTCTGCAGTCGCAGCGGATAACCGGCAAAGTCCTCTACCCCGAGTCGCTCCACCTGCCAGGCGGTCAGCCCCATCGCCAACAGCGCGGCGATCACGCCAAACGGTAAAATGCTCGACAGCTGCAGGCCAGGGGCATAGGTGAGTGCCACCGCCATGGCGACGAAGAAGGGGGACCAGAAGGCCGCCGCACAGAAGATCCGGCTCAGCACCATCACCTGACGCCGCTCCAGGGTGCCCCCCCGCTCCAACCGATCGCCGATGATGAACAGTACAGAGAGGTTGATGACGGCACCCAGCAGGTTGAGGCTGGCCATGGTGCTCCACAGCCCCTTGCGACCGGACCAGGAGGCAGTGCCGGTCAGCAAACCCGACGTCGCCAGGTTGAGGGTGCTCACGGCGGCAAACATGGTGAGCATGTTGATGTTGGGCAGCAGCCAGTCCGCCGGGTTGAGGCTGGCTCCCCGCCACCAGGAGAAAATCAGCAGCGCAAGCGCCGCCCCATACAGAGCAAGAGCCTGCCGTTTGGCCGCCCCTACCAGCCAGGGCCAGGTGAGCAGGGAGGCGGCCCAGGCGGCGATGGCCGCAGGCCAGGGGGAGAATCCCAGATAGAGGTGCAGCAGGTTGAGCAGCCACATTCCCAGGATCAGGTAACCTGACCAGCGCTTGGCCATCGAATCGTCTCGGTCAGGGGATCAGAGGCACTGATCCATATCCAGCGAAGGCTTGTCGCACTCCGGGCGGCCCACTATCTTGGCCGGTACGCCCGCCACTGTGGTGTGCGGCGGCACCGGGTTGATCACCACGCTGCCGGCACCTATCTTGGCACCCACGCCCACTTCGATATTGCCGAGCACCTTGGCGCCCGCCCCTATCATCACCCCTTCGCGGATCTTGGGGTGGCGATCGCCACTCTCCTTGCCGGTCCCCCCCAGAGTCACGCTCTGCAGGATGGAGACATCATCCTCGATCACCGCCGTCTCACCGACCACTATGCCGGTGGCATGGTCAAACATGATGCCCTTGCCGATCCGCGCCGCCGGGTGCACGTCGACCCCGAACACCACCGAGATCTGGTTTTGCAGGTAGAGCGCCAGCGAGCGGCGGCCCTGACGCCACAGCCAGTTGGCGACCCGATAACCTTGCAGGGCATGAAAGCCCTTGAGGTAGAGCAGCGGGGTGGAGAAGAGATCGACCGCAGGGTCACGCTCCTGCACGGCGCAGATATCGGCCGCCACTGCCGCCAGCAGCTCGGGCTCGCTGCGCAGAGCCAGCTCGATCACCTCGCGCAGGGCGATGGCAGGCATGGTGGCGCTGTCGAGTTTGTTGGCCAGCTGGAAGCTGAGGGCCGAGCGCAGGTTCTTGTGATTGAGAATGGTGGAATGAAAGAAGCTGGCCAGCATGGGCTCTTCGGTCACCATGCATGCCGCTTCTTGCTCAATTTTTTGCCAGGTGTTGGCAACCAGATCATCCATGTTGCAGCCTACTGTTGTTCTGATGGAGTGCCTTGCTGTTCTTTGTGCACCACAGAGATGGGGTCCATATGAATGATGACATCCATGCGCTCAAATTCCTGACGCACCGCCAGTTCGGCCTCATCGGCGATCTGATGGGCCTTGATCAGAGGGAGCTGATCATCCAGCTCCAGATGCAACTGCACGAAGCGGGTCGGGCCGGATTGACGGGTACGCAAATCATGCACCCCGTGGACACCTTCCACCTCACAGCAGAGAGTCATTATTCTCGCTTGTTCTTCGGCTGGCAACTGACGATCGAGCAGCGCTTGTACCGATTCATAACCGATGTGGATGGCGCCCCACAGCAGGAACAGCCCGATCAGGATGGCAAACAGGCCATCGGCCCAGAACCAGCCCTGCCCCGCCAGTATCAGCGCCAGCAAGACGCCACCGTTGAGCAGCAGGTCGGAACGGTAGTGCAACATGTCGGCCTTGATGGCCACGCTGTTGGTCTTGCGGATAACAAAGCTCTGGAAGCTGACCAGCAACAGGGTCAGCACTATGGAGCCGCCGCTGACCCAGAGACCCGCCTCAAGCCGCACCAGCGGCGCCTGATTGAGCAGAGAGGAGATACCATTCATCACCAGCAACAGGGCCGAACCGGAAATAAAAGCCGACTGAATAAGGCCCGCCAGCGACTCCGCCTTGCCGTGCCCGAAGCGATGCTCGTCGTCGGCCGGTGCCAGTGCATAACGAATAGCCAACAAGTTGATGATGGAGGCACTCACGTCCATGAAGGAGTCGGTGAGAGAGGCCAGCAGGCTCGAGGAGTCGGTCATCAGCCAGGCAACCAGTTTGCCGGTGATCAGCAGGGTAGCCGTGGTAACGGCGGCGGTGCTGGCCAGCGTTACCCAGCGGGAATATTGTTGATGGCTCAAAACCGGCTTTCCTCTTGCGGTTAAAAATCTATTATACCCTGACCTCTGCGCCGGCTTGGCGCGAAAAATCAGCGGAATGACTTCAGATGCACAAAATACTCCTGGTCGACGACGATCTCGAGCTGACCCAGCTGCTCACCGAAATTCTGACCCTGGAAGGCTTCCAGGTCACCGTCGCCGAGGATGGCGAAGAGGGGTTGCAGCGACTGGCCGAGCAGGACTTCAACCTGGTGCTGCTGGACGTGATGATGCCCAGGCTCAACGGCTTCGCCATGCTGGCCCGGCTGCGCAAGACCCACGATACCCCGGTGCTGATGCTGACCGCCCGTGGCGACAGCCAGGACAGGGTCAACGGACTGGAGGCCGGGGCCGACGACTACCTCGCCAAGCCGTTTGACGACAGGGAGCTGCTGGCCCGGGTGCGCGCCATACTGCGCAGGACCCAGAGTGCCCAGCGCCAGCGTGGCGGCAGCTCCGAAGAGCTGCACTTCATGGATTTGGTGCTGCAACCCGGCCTGCAACAGGCCAGCAGCGGCGATCAATTGCTGGAACTCACCGCCACCGAATTCGGGCTGCTGGAATGCCTGCTGCGCAACCCCGGCCAAATCATCAGCAAAAGTCATCTCTCCGAGCAGGTACTCGGCAAGAAGCTGGAGCCCTTCGATCGCGCCATCGACATGCACCTGAGCAACCTGCGCAAGAAGTTGCCGGAGCGCACCGATGGCCAGCCCCGCTTCAAGACGGTGCGTGGACGCGGCTATCTGTGGCTGGAGCAGGCATGAGCACGGCTCGCACTTTCAATGGCCTCTCCACCCAGATTTTTCTCTGGTTCTGGTTCATGTTGTTGCTGGTGCTGGCGGCCGTGGTGATACTGCCGACTCTGGATCCCCGCAACATCATCCCCTTGCCGGAGCACGAGATGACCCGGATGAACAACAACCTCAAGGCGTTGCAGAAGGGAGCGGATCCCGACCAGGATTTCGATCTGGTTCAGGCCATAAACGCGGCGGGCCTGTTGCCGGTGGACAACATCTATCTACGCGATGCGACAGGCCAGATGCAATCCACCACTCGCCTGAGCAAGTTCGTGATCCGCTTCATGCTCGATTCGGACAACCCGGCCAAGCCCATGCTGGGTAGCGAACACAAGCGGGCCATCGCCGGCCCCTTCCAGATGGAGCATCGCGGCCAGATCTATCACGTCTACTTCGGCCTCAATGTCGAAAACTCCTATCTGTTCCTGTTCATCCAGATCCTGGATCACCCGATCCAGATCCTGGGCATCGCCATGCTGGTCAGCACCCCGCTCTGTCTGCTGCTGGCCTGGCGGCTGACCCGCCCCATACTGCAGCTGCAACAGTCGGTCTCCCAGCTGGCGGAGGGCAACCTGGAGATGCAGATCCCCAACCTGGGCAGGCGTGACGAGATCGGCCAGCTGGCGGATCACGTCAGCCACATGGTCGATACCCTCAAGAACATGATCCAGAAGCAAAAACAACTGCTCTCCGATATCTCCCACGAGCTGCGCAGCCCGCTCACCCGCATCCAGCTGGCGCAGGCGCTAATCCGTCGCAAGCAGGGGGACAGCAGCGAGCTGGCACGGATCGAGTCTGAGATAGGCCGGCTCGACAAACTGATCGGCGATCTGCTCGACCTGTCGCGGGTGCAGCAACACGTGGAGGCGCCGGTGGTGATGCCGCTGGCCGAGCTGCTGGAACCCATGCTGGACGACGCCATGTTCGAGGCCAACCAGAGCGGCAAGCAGTTGCGTCTGCCGCCCCTGCCGACCGAATCGATCCGGATGTGGCCCGAACTGCTGGCTCGGGCGCTGGAAAACCCGCTGCGCAATGCGCTCAAGTACGCGCGCGAGTTCATCAAGGTGGACTGGTATCTGGAGGGGCGGGAGTGGGTGATGACCATACGCGACGACGGCCCTGGTGTGCCTGTAGAGCAGCAAGCCCAGCTGTTTCTGCCCTTCTTTCGGGTGGATGATGCCCGCAACGCCAAGACTGGAGGCACCGGGCTCGGACTGGCCATCGCCTCGGAAGCAATCCAGCGCCACGGTGGCACCATACGCGCCAGCAGCAACCAGCCGGCCGGGCTGACCATCACCATCCGCCTGCCCATCGGCTGAGTCGCCTCTTTTCATCCACCCGGGCGCTGGGTATGCTGGCGCCCCTTTCGCCCCAATCTCGGCCTTCATCAGGATCCCGCCATGCTCGACATAGTACTCTACCAACCGGAAATCCCGCCCAACACGGGCAACATCATCCGTCTCTGCGCCAACACCGGCTACCGGCTGCACCTGATAGAACCGCTGGGTTTTGAGTGGGATGACAAGCGGGTGAAACGGGCCGGGCTCGATTATCACGAGTTTGCCGAGGTGAAGCGCTGGCCTGGCTATGACGCTTTTCTGGCCGAGGTGGCGCCCACGCGAGTATTTGCCTGCACCACCAAGGGAAGCACCGCCCACTCGGCCGTACAGTTTGCTCCCGGCGATGCCCTGCTGTTCGGCCCGGAGAGCCGCGGATTGCCGGCCGAAATCATCGAGAGCCTGCCATTCGAGCAGCGGTTGCGCATCCCCATGCTGCCCCAGAGCCGCAGCATGAACCTGGCCAATGCAGTAGCGGTATTCGTGTATGAGAGCTGGCGCCAACTAGGCTATCAAGGCTCGCTTTAAACCCTCAAGCACATGTGATGAGGGATCCCATCCGGCCCGCCCTCACGATCGGATCATACCAGCCGGACTATGACTCCAACCCTTGGGGTGAGTGCAGCAGGCGACCATCCCGTTCCAGTTGCCAACACAGCCACCCCAGCGTCAGACCCCGCCCCGCCATCAGTGCTCCCATGGCGGCCCACAAAGCGGCCACACCCCAACCCTGACAAAGCCACCAGATGGGGAAGAAGCCACACAGTACCGCCACCAGCATACTGTTGCGCATCTCGCGGGCCCGGGTCGCGCCGATGAAAACCCCATCCAGCAGGAAGCACCAGACCGCCAGCAACGGCATGACGATCAGCCAGGGCAGCTGGCGATTCGCCTCGGCGATCACCGCCGGAATGTCGGTGATATGGGCGATGAGCCGACTGCCGCCCGCCGCAAACAGCAGGCAGAACCCGATCGCGATGAGCAGCGCCCACCCCAGGTTCAACACTATGGCCTCGCGTAGCCCCTGCCGATCCCGCCGACCTATGGCACGGCCCACCATGGCCTCCACCGCATAGGCAAAGCCATCCAGCCCGTAGGAGATGAGCATCAGGAAGTTGAGCAACACCGCATTGGCGGCCACTGCCACGTCTCCCAGTCGCGCCCCTTGCAACGTCATGAAGGCGAAACAGAGTTGCAGGCAAAGGGAGCGGATGAAGATGTCCCGGTTCAGACTGAGCAATCTCAGCAAGGCCGGCCACTGACGCCAGCGCTGCCAGGCCCCCTGCCATACCTCGGGTGAAAGCCGGCGCAGATAGCGGTTCACCAGCCAGAGCCCAACGCCCAGGGCACTGTAATCTGCCAGTAGCGAAGCGGCGGCGACCCCCTTCACCTGCCAGCCCAGCCCCAGCACGAACCAGGTATCCAGCACCATATTGACCAGGTTGGTGAAGATCAGCAGCAGCATGGGACTGCGGGCATCCTGCATGCCCAGCAGCCAACCCATGATCACCAGATTGCAGAGCGCCGCCGGGGCGCTCCAGATCCGTACCGATACATATTCGCCAGCATAACCCTGCACCTCGGCGGAGCCGCCACTGAGAGCAATGAGCGAGGGCAGAAAGGGCAGCAACAGCAGCAACAGGGCCAGCCCCAGCCCCACGGCAAGGCCAAGCGCACGCGCCAGGGTGTCGAGCTGGCCGTGCGGGCTGCCGGCTCCATGAGCCTGGGCAGTCAATCCGGTGGTGGACATGCGCAGGAAACCCAGCAGCCAGAAGATAAGATTGATGAGGGTCGCCCCAACCGAGACGCCACCGAGAAACCAGGCCTGGCCGAGATGACCGATCACCCAGGTGTCCACCAGCCCCAGCAGGGGGGTGGTGATATTGGAGAACACCATGGGCAGAGCGAGTGCAAACACGGCGCTATGGCGCCGGCCGTCTTTCAACCAGGGCGGGATCACCATGGCAACAGACACGTGACCCGCATCACGCGCCGCCTTCCAGCTGCACAATTTTGGCGAAATCGGACACCAGGGTCGCCATGACTACGCGTGGTACCTGTCCCTGGCTCACCTGGGGGCGGAATACAGCCTCCAGCTTGCCGTCCGGGTTGATCAGCACGATGGAAGCTGAGTGATCGATCAGATACTCCTTTTTACCCTGATCGGCGATGGAGTAGATAAGACCAAGATTGCGCACAAACGGGAACAGCTTGTCATGGGGGCCGGTTGCCGCCTTGAACTCGGGATTGAAAAAGGCGGTATAAGTCTTGAGGCGGGCTGCGTCATCCCGCTGTGGATCCGCCGAAATGAATACGACTTGGCTGCTGGGCGCGATCGTCTTCAGCGCCGGATAGACAGAGCGCAGATCTGCCAGCGTGGTCGGGCAGATATCCGGGCAGAAGGTATAGCCAACAAACAAGAAGGTCCAGTGTCCCACCAGACTGGCAGGCACAAAGGGCTGACCATCCTCGTCGGTGAAGGCAAACGGATTGATGTCCCGCCCCGCCGGGTAGTAGTCAGCACGCTCGGGTAGAGAAGGCTGGTTCCAGTAGAATGCGGCCATCATGCCCCCGACCAGCAACAGGAACAGCAGGGGATAACGTGGTTTAACCATAAAAACAGACCCTTTCACTTCGACATGCCCGCAGATCGGGCCCGAATAGACGAGCCATTGTAACCTAGACACTCCCGGACCTGACTATCCCATGTGCCAGACGCCGGTTCGGCATCCGACATCGGTCAGAAGATGACGCAGTGGGCAGATCACCAGCAGACGACGCCACAAAACAGCAGCCCCACCGTCAGGGTGGGGCTGTCAGCAGCACGCGATGATATCAGGGTTGCAGCCTGCGTCGCTCATGGGAACGGCGAGCCAGTGTGTGTAGCGGTATGACGGGGGCCGTCCAGCAAGTCTCCGCCGGCCCCCTGTCATGATGACTGTGAAACAGACGGACCAGGCGAACTATCTTGTCCTTGGGACAACCCAGCCAGATGGTCCAGCAGGCGCCCTTGTGATGCACCCAGAGCGCGTAAAAACGGGTCATCCGGTTACCCTTGATGAAACGTGTGATGGAAGAAACGGGCGATGCCAGACCCGGATCCCATGGCGAGCTTGAAGCCATACCTGTCCTCCTTGACCAAGAGGTCACGCCGACCTGCATCGTCCACCACCGCCAGGGCGATCAAACCGATGACTGCCGCGAGTCGACTGCGCGAGTGTGCCTTACATTACCCGGCCGGTTGTTGCCGTCGGCGCCATGCTGACCACTCTCCCTTCTTATCCCGCGATATCGCCCCTCTCGGTGGTGAGTCGGCCAAACGCCATTGCTGGCCAGCGCACGTGAGGCTGTTGTCATGGATCCCAGCTGCCCTTGGGTGCCTTTCCCACCTGCGAAGGGGGAAAGCGCCTTGTCGAGCATCCGCGGGCAGTACAGCAAGTCCACTGCCTTACCAAATGATATATCTGAAATGAGTCACCTGCGGCCGTTCATCGCAGACAAAATGGCGGGTATCAGGATCTGATTGAAATCATGGGAAAAGGAATGCAGAAACGACACGGCCTCCCGCAGGAGGCCGTGTCGTGGTGAAGATGATTACATCCAGTCGGCGTTGCGGATCACGCCGACGGCCAGGCCCTCTATGGTGAGCTGCTGGCTGGAGAGATCCACCGCTATGGGCTCCAGATCTTCGTTTTCCGGCAGCAGCCACACCTGGCTGCCCTTGCGCTGGAAGCGCTTGACGGTGACATCCTCATCGAGGCGCGCTACCACCACCTGACCGTTGCGCACCTCCTGAGTCTTGTGTACCGCCAGCAGATCGCCATCCAGGATGCCGATGTTCTTCATGCTCATGCCCTGCACCCGCAGCAAAAAATCCGCCCGGGGGTGGAACAGAGCGGGATCTACCTGGTAGTGGCTCTCGATATGCTCCTGCGCCAGGATAGGTTCACCGGCCGCGACTTTGCCGATCAGGGGCAGACCGCTCTCTTCCAGCACCTCTTCCTCTTCGATCAACAGACGGATGCCGCGGGAGGTCCCTGGCATGATCTCGATGACCCCTTTCTTGGCCAGGGCCTTCAAATGTTCCTCGGCCGCATTGGCCGACTTGAAACCAAGCTTCTGGGCAATCTCGGCACGAGTCGGCGGCATACCGGTCTCGCTCATGTTCACCTTGATCAGCTCCAGCACTTCGGCCTGGCGGGGGGTAAGAGGTTTCATAGTATTGGCACCTGTCTTTTTATACAGCACACTGGCAGTATATACAGTGCTGTGGTCAAGGCAAGGCGCAGCTGACATTTGTCATTGCCCGGCGCTCATTTGCCGTTGTTTTGATCCGGCGCACTCGACTCATCGTACCTCTCGGCGACAAGCCGCCGGTGATTTGCTATGCTCACGCCGCATTTTTTCGGAGAGCAGACGCACATGTCCCTTGGACAGAAGATTTCCAGAGCCATCTTGCAATGGCCGGTCAGTGGCTTGGTCAATCACAAAAGCCTGCCGGAAAATCCCATCACCGAGCTCAAGCTGGATCCGGCAAGACCCATCGTCTACGCCCTGAAAACCAGCTCGATCACCGATCTGATGACACTGCAGCAGTGCTGCGAGGATCTCGGCCTGCCCGGCCCCTTCACGCCGCTGGAGCTGAACGGCCAGTTGCTGCCGCGCTATGTCTGTCTGGACCGTCCGCCTCCCCTGTTTGGCAAGCGCAGCAAACCGCTGCCCTTCCTGCAGGAGTTCCACCAGCTGCTGGATCTGCACAAGCAGGATCTGGCGCTGGACATCCAGGTGGTGCCCGTCACTCTGTTCTGGGGCCGCGCGCCCGGCCGGGAAGGCGAGGAAGCCTCCGGCTGGAACATCATCAGCAGCCTGGCACCGAACCGCCTCAAGAAGGCACTGATCGTAATCCTCAAGGGTCGCGAGAATCTGGTGCGCTTCTCCCCGCCGCTCTCCCTGCGTCACATGGCTGACAAGCACGGCACCGACGAGGCTATCGCCCACAAGCTGGCGCGGGTGGCACGCACCCACTTCAGCCGCCAGCAGCTGGCGGCCACCGGCCCGAAACTGCCAAACCGCAACCTGCTGTTCAGGCAGTTGCTCGATTCGAACGTAATCCAGCAGGCGATCGAGGAAGAGGCGCAGCGCGACGGCATCAGCCTGGAAAAGGCGCAGAAACGCGCCCACGGCTACATGGACGAGATCGCCTCCGACTTCTCCTACCGGTTGATCCGTCTTGGCGAGAGCTTCCTCGGCTGGCTATGGAACAAGCTCTACCGCGGCCTGTCGGTCAACGGCGCCGAGAAGGTGCGCCAGCTGGCACAGGAAGGGCACGAGATCGTCTATGTGCCCTGCCATCGCAGCCACATGGACTACCTGCTGCTCTCCTACGTCATCTACCACCAGGGGATGGTGCCGCCCCACATAGCGGCGGGCATCAACCTCAACTTCTGGCCGGCGGGCCCGCTCTTTCGTCACGGCGGCGCCTTCTTCATCCGCCGCACTTTCAAGGGCAACCCGCTCTACAGCACCGTCTTTCGCGAATACCTGAACCTGCTGTTTGCCAAGGGCTATTCGGTGGAGTTCTTCACCGAAGGGGGCCGCTCCCGTACCGGCCGCCTGCTACCACCCAAGACCGGCATGCTGGCCATGACACTGCAGGCCATGATGCGCGGGCTGGACAGACCGGTTACCCTGGTGCCCGTCTATCTGGGCTACGAACACGTGATGGAGGTGAATACCTACCACAACGAGCTCAAGGGCAGCCGCAAGGAGAAGGAGAGCTTCCTGCAGGTGCTCGGCATACTGCGCAAGCTGCGCAACTATGGCCGGGGCTTCGTCAACTTCGGCGAGCCGCTGACCCTCAACAGCTACCTCAATGAGCATGTGCCGGCGTGGAAGGCCGACATAGGTCAGGAGGATCGCCCAGAGTGGATGGCGCCCACCGTCAACCAGCTGGCCGAGCTGCTGATGACCCGCATCAACGATGCCGCCGCCGTCAATGGCCTGACCCTGAGCTCTCTGGCACTGCTGGCCGCCGAGCGCCACGCCCTAACCCGCGACGAACTGCAGGCCCAGATCAACACCTATCTGGATCTGCTCAAGCAGGTGCCCTACAGCCCGCAGAGCACCATCCCGGACGAGGATGCCAAAACTCTGCTGGATCAGGCGATGGAGCTCAACAAGTTCGAGGTGAGCGAGGACAAGCTGGGCCAGATCATCAGCCTGGACCGTTATCAGGCGATCCTGCTGACCTACTACCGCAACAACATACTCCATCTGTTCGCCCTGCCCTCTCTGGTGGCGGCGCTGATCGAGCGTTGCGAGGGGATCTCACGCAGCGAGATAGTCGCCCGTTGCGTCGACATCTACCCGCTGCTCAAGACGGAGCTGTTCCTGCGCTACGAAGAGGACGAGCTGCCGGAGCTGGTCGATGCTCTGCTGGCCGAACTGCAACGTCAGCAGCTGATCGAGGCCCGCGACGGTGGCTACTGGGTCAATCCGGGCAACCAGATGCGCCTGCTGCTGCTGGCCGAGAGCATTCAGGAGACGCTGCAGCGCTACGCCATCGTGCTGACCCGGGTGCTGGCCCAGCCCCATATCGAGGCGGAGCAGCTGGAGGCGGACGGCCTGATGATGGCGGAGCGCCTCGGCACCCTGCACGGCATCAATGCCCCCGAATTCTTCGACCAGAAGCTGTTCAGCACCCTGATCCACACCCTGCGCAAGGAGGGTTACCTCTCTCCCGAGTGCAAACCGGATCTGGGCCGCTTCCAGGCGCTGGCCGACAACATAGTGCCGCTGCTGAGCAACAAGATCCGCCGCACCATACAAGCGGGCAACCGGCTCTGACCCTGGGAAGAGCCAAACACAGAGCAATAAAAAGGCCGCAGCATGCGGCCTTTTTCATGGCAGCAGGGTTTCCCCTGCCTCTCGAATAGTGAGCGTCCCGGGCGGCCCGTGTCAGCGCGGCTGGCTCACAGGTAGTTGAGCGCGACCCCAGCAAACACCAGCGCCCCCACATAGTTGTTGTTGAGGAAGGCCTGGAAGCAGGCCTCCCGCTGCCGCTCCCGGATCAGCCGCTGCTGGTAGACAAACAGCGCCGCTGCCGCCAGCAGCGACCAGTAGTAGCTGGAGCCCAGCCCGCTCAGTTGACCCACCGCCAGCAGGATCAGCAGGGTGGCCAGTTGCAGCGCGCCGATGATCCGCTTGTCATGGCGACCGAACAGGATGGCACTGGACTTGAGGCCGAGCCTGAGGTCATCGTCCCTGTCTACCATGGCGTACTGGGTGTCATAGGCGATGGTCCACAGCAGGTTGGCGAGAAACACCAGCCAGGCCACCAGTGGCAAGGCGTTGGCCTGGGCCGCATAGGCCATGGGAATTGACCAGGAGAAGGCCATGCCGAGCACCAGCTGCGGGATCGGAATGTAGCGCTTCATGAAGGGGTAGCAGACCGCCAGCAGCAGGGCCGCGAACGACAGGCCTATGGTGAGCGGATTCATGGTCAGCACCAGGGCGAACGAGATGAGCGCCAGCACGGCGAACAGCATCAGCACCTCCCGAGGCTTGACCTTGCCCATGGGTAGCGGTCGGCCGGCGGTACGCTTCACGTGACCGTCGAAGTTGCGATCCGCATAGTCGTTGATGACACAACCGGCGGAGCGCATCAGAAACACTCCCACCACGAACACCAGCAGGGTCCAGAGATCCGGCAGGCCATCGGCCGCCAGCCAGAGCGCCCACAGGGTCGGCCACAGCAGCAGCAGGGTACCGATGGGCTTGTCGATGCGGGCCAACTGCACGTAGGCCAGTCCCCGCTCCTTGGTTAACAAATTCACTCCGGCTCCTTATTCGATGACAGCGAGGGCAAGAAGAGTTCATGGACCAGCAGTGGCCATTGCCCCAGAAACAGACGGGAACGACGTCCCCAAACGATGGCGGCCGGGCACCAGGGATTGCTCGCAATCTCGAAACAGGCCAATTGCAGATGGTCACGCCGAGCGGGCTCGTCACCGAAGATACGCTCGCCCAAAGGCTGCTCACCCAGCTCGTGCAGCCCGCTCTCTTGCAGGGCGGCTTCGGCAAACAGGGTCCAGCCCAGCACGGCCGGCCCCCGATCGCCGTGCAGTATCACCTCGCGGCACAGCCCCTGGGGTTGCTCGGCGGCCACCAGCTGCTGCTCATCGACGCCAAACAAGACGCTGCGATTGCCAAGCAGTTGCAGCGAGAAGTGGCGATTGTGGCGACGCAGGCGCTGGGTCATGGAGTCGGTCTCCAGCAACCAGGGCCGCAGTGCCTCTGGCGGCTCGCACTCTGCGGGAGCCTGCCACGGGACAAGCTGGACAAGAGGAACAGTCAACTCGGACTTCACAGCTTCACCATCCGGAGATTTCCGTTATCAGGTTAAAATCCGGTTTATTATCCGTAAATCAATCGAGAATTGTAAGAACATCCGTGCTTGACGGCCCCGATGGCAACATCAAAAATGGGGTATCTGCCGCTGATGAGCCATCTATATGAAGATCTTCAAAATTCTGCTGGTGTTGTTGCTGAGCTGTGGCGTCCTGCACGTGCAGGCGTCATCCGAAGGGGAGGCTGCCCCCGCCGAAGGAGCAGAGGCGGCTGCCAAGCCCGGTTTCTTCTACCACGCCCTCGATCCCGACATCATCACCAACTATCTGAGCGATGGCAAAACCCTCGGCTATATCCGGGTTACGGTAGAGCTGATGGCCGAAAACGAAGCCGATCTCAAGCTGCTGGAGCAGCACGACCCGCTCATTCGCGACGCCATCATACGCCTGATGGGCAGCAAGACGGGCGAGCAAATCAAGTCGCTGGTAAACCGCGAGGAGCTGCGCAAGGAGTGCCAGACCCGGGTCAACGAGCTGCTGGTGAAAGAGACCGGCAAGAAGGCGGTGCGCGAGCTGATCTTCACCAAGTTCCTCTACCAGTAATCGACACAGGCAAGCAATACGGCCACCCCGGGGTGGCCGTATTGCTGTGTTCGAAATGAAAATTGATTACACTAGCCCCCACTGAGTTGTCGAGGTAGTCGGTATGGGCAACAAGACCCTGTGTGAATGGCGTCGCAGCGAGATCCCGACCGATCTCAAGACCCTGCGCAAGATAGTGCGCAAACCCAAGTTTGTCTGTGGCAAGTGCGCCCGCAGCGCCAATGACAAGAGCTATCTGTGTCAGCCGCTGCGGTTGAAAGAAGAGTAAGGCAGGTCATCCGCGCGGCAGGCTATTGATCGGTCCAGCCCTGGCGCCCCTGTTCGAACAATCTGCGCGCCTGTATGTCGTTGGGACAGACGCCACGATATTCGCCGCCAGATCGGCCAGCCAGATAGAGGTGCTCCGGCCGGCAATACCAGGCCAGTCCCTTCTGGTGTCCCTGCTTCCACAGCTCGGCATCCACCTTCTTGCCGCACTGCGTCTGGTGAAACTCGACCCGCTCAGTGGTGAAGCCCAGCTTGCCATCCGCCTCCCCCACCTCGCTCCACACCTTCTCGCACGGATCATCCGAGTGGGAGGCACAGCCTCCCAGCAGGGCGGCAAACACTATGACAGAGAGTCGCATAATCATCCTTGAGTGTCGTTTGGGCAGTTCATTCTAGCCAGCCTGATGCCGCCGACCAAGCGCTCGTCCCCATTCCTGTGAGCCGCCCAAAAAAACAGGCGGGCCCGAGGCCCGCCTGTGTATTCAATACGCGGATTACTGGTCGTCGAGAGGGTCATCATCCTGCCAGCTCTCGTCTTCCCATTCATCCAGCTCTTCTTCCCAGGATTCCGGCTCCCAATCGTCATCGAGATCGTAATCCGGCTTGTGTCCACCCATGCTCATTCTCCTTGGATAGTGCACCCGCACTCAAAGTCTATCCAGAAAAATGGGGCTCGCCAGTCAAGGCAGGATCAAAGTTTGACCAGGGTGCGACCCGCGATCCGGCCTTGCGTGATGGCTTCGGCTGCTTCCACCACCTGCTCCAGCCCGATCTCGGCGACCGCCTGTGCGAAGAAACTGGCGGGCAGATCCCGCGCCAGTCGCTGCCACGCCAGTTGACGGCGCGCCAGCGGGCACATCACCGAATCGACCCCCTGCAACCGCACGTTGCGCAGGATGAAGGGCATGACGCTGGTCGGCAGATCGAAGCCGCCCGCCAAGCCGCAGGCGGCCACGGCGCCACCGTAGTTCATCTGGGCCAGCAGCTTGGCCAGCACCTGGCTGCCGACTGTGTCGACCGCCCCGGCCCACAGCTGCTTCTCCAGCGGTTTGGCGGGCACCAGCAGTTCGCTGCGCGGCATTATGCGGCCGGCACCTAGCGCGGTCAGCATGGCTCCCTGCTCCTCGGGACGGCCGGTCAGGGCCGCCACCTGATAACCCAGCGCGGCCAGCAGGGCCACGGCAGTAGAGCCCACCCCACCCGCGGCGCCCGTCACCAGGATCTCGCCGCTCTGTGGGGTGACGCCCGCCTCTTCCAGTGCCAGCATGCAGAGCATGGCGGTGAGGCCGGCGGTGCCGATGCACATGGCCTGGCGTTCATCCAGCCCGGCCGGCAGCGGCACCAGCCAGTCGGCCTTGACCCGCGCCTGCTCGGCCATGCCGCCCCAGTGTCCTTCCCCCACGCCCCAGCCGGTCAGCACTACCTTGTCGCCCGGCTGATAGCGGTCGTCCGCCGATTCCAGCACGGTACCGGCGAAGTCGATGCCGGGCACCAGCGGCCACTGGCGCACTATCTTGCCCTTGCCGGTGATGGCCAGCCCGTCCTTGTAGTTGAGGGAGCTGTAGCTCACCGCCACCCGCACCTCGCCGGCCGGCAGCTGGCTCTCGGCCAGCTGGGTCAGGGTCGCTGTGGTCGTGCCGTCTTGGTTTTCCAGTAACAGAGCCTTGAACATGGTTGCCTCTTTGATGAGTGTGAAACGGGATCAGCTGCTTTGACGCTTCTGCAGTTGAAAATCCAGGGTCAGGGCCGTGCCCATGACGGGGTCGCCAGCCAGCTGGCGCAGGATAAGCTCGGCCGCCTCCTGCCCCATTTGGCGATAGGGGATCCGGACCGAGGTGAGCGCCGGATAACAGGCGCGCGCCACGTCCAGATCGTCGAATCCGGCGATGGCGAGCTTGCCCGGCACGCTCAGGTGGCGACGCTGGCATTCGAACAGCACCCCGGCCGCCAGCTCGTCGTTGACGCACACCAGCGCATCCAGCTCAGGCCAGCGCAACAAAAATTCCCCCAGCATGGCCGCCCCCGTGCTGAAACTCGGCAGCTCAGAGGTGTTGATGATGGCATCGGGGGAAAGGTAGTTGTCCAGCAGCGCCTTCTGCCAGCCCTGCATGCGCTGTTGCAGCATCCACTGCTCCTGGCGGGCGCAGAGAAAACCTATGTTGCGATAACCGCGCTCGATGAGATGGCGGGTCAGCTGATAGCCGGCATCGAAGTTGGAGACGCCGACATTCATGTCGATGGGTTGACGTGCCATGGCCCCCACCTCCACCACTGGCAGGCGGGCCGCCTGCAGGCGGGTGCGAATGGTCTCGCCGGGATCGCCGCCAAACAGCACCACGGCAGCCGGGTTGTGCTGCAAGAAGCTGGTCAGCAGACTCTCCTCCTGCTGCTTGAGGTGATGGGCATCCCCCAGCATGATCTGGTAGCCCTCATCGAGCAGGGTCTGCTGCAGCCCGGCGATCATGTCGCCGCAACCGCGCTCGGTCAGGCTAGGCACGATCACCACTATGGTCTGGGAGGTGGCGGAGGCGAGCGCCCCCGCAGCCCGGTTGGGGATATAGCCGAGTTCATCCACCGCCGCCTCGATGCGCTCGCGCATCTTGTCTGACACCAGCGCGGGGGTACGCAGGGCACGCGACACCGTCATGGCCCCCACGCCGGCCAGCTGGGCCACATCGTTGAGGGTCACCCGACCCGTGCTACGGCGCTTCTTCGCTTCTGACATCCCTTCCCTTCCTCGACATACGGGTGCTCACTTTAAGGCAAAAGTGCAGCACTGACTATTTGCTCAAACCGGATTTTACCCCCTTTGAGCGCATGGCGGGGCAAGATGAATCCCATTCATGGCATAAATGATAGCGCTATCACAGTTCGATGTTAGCGCTATCTGGTAGCGCTAACTTTCGAGATCGCGCTCACAGTTATCACGGGACAAGATCGCTAGATTGGCGCCATCTCATCCAGCCGGACATTGCCATGCTGACTCAATTGCTGACCGAAGAGGTCATTTCCATCGAAGCGGGTGCCCGCGACTGGCGTCATGCCATCGAGCTCGCCACCGCTCCCCTGCTGGCCAACGGCACCATAGAGCCCTCCTATGTGGCCGCGCTGTTTCGCTCACACGAAGAGCTCGGCCCTTACTACGTGCTGGGCCCTGGCCTGGCCATGCCCCACGCTCGCCCGGAAGACGGGGTCAACCGCCTCGGCCTGGGGCTGACAGTGCTGAAAACCGGGGTCAACTTCGGCTCCGAGGGCAATGACCCGGTCCGGCTGCTGATCACCTTGGCCGCCAGCGACAGCAACTCCCACGTGGAGACCATCGCCCAGCTGGCCGAGCTGTTCATGAACGAAGAGGACGTGGCGGCCATCATGGCGGCCGACACCAAAGACGACATTTTGCGCATTCTGGCGCGTTACTGAGCGGCGCCCTGCGCCCGACAGAGGAAGAGACGATGAAAATTCTGGTTGTATGCGGACACGGCCTGGGCACCAGCCTGATGATGGAGATGAGCATCAAGAGCATCCTCAAGGAGCTGGCAGTCACTGCCGAGGTGGATCACAGGGATCTCGCCTCCGCCGGCAGTGAAACCGCCGAGATGTTCGTGGCCACCCGCGACATCGCCGAGCAGCTCGTCAGCATGGGGGTCAACGGCCGGCTGGTGTCGCTGGACAACATGGTCGACAAGGCCGCCATGAAAGAGAAGCTCTCCATCGCCCTGCGCGAACTGGGCGCACTCTAAGGATCCACCATGCGGCCTGCGGGCCGCCTCTTCCATCTGCTTGGAGCTGACCATGGAATTTTTCAATTTTCTGATGTTTGACGTGCTGTCGGAGCCGGCCGTGCTGGTCGGCCTGATCGCGCTCATCGGTTTGATTGCCCAGAAGAAACCGGTGACCGAGTGCATCAAGGGCACGGTCAAGACCATCATGGGCTTCGTCATCCTGGGGGCCGGTGCCACCCTGGTGGTGAACTCCCTCGGCGATTTTGCCACCATCTTCCAGCACGCCTTCGGCATCAAGGGGGTGGTTCCCAACAACGAGGCCATCGTCTCCATCGCCCAGCAGTCGTTCGGCAAGGAGATGGCGATGATCATGTTCTTCGCCATGCTGGTGAACATACTGATCGCCCGCCTCACCCCGTGGAAATTCATCTTCCTGACCGGTCACCACACCCTCTTCATGTCCATGATGGTGGCAGCCATCCTCTCCGCTGGCGGCATGAGCGGCATACCGCTGATCGCGGTCGGCAGCCTGGTGGTCGGCGTCACCATGGTGCTGTTCCCGGCCCTCGCCCACCCCTACATGAAGCAGATCACCGGCTCCGACGAAGTGGCGCTCGGTCACTTCTCCACCATCTCCTACGTGCTGGCCGGCTGGATCGGCGCCAAGTTCGGCAACAAGGCCCACAGCAGTGAAGAGGTGCAGGTGCCAAAGAGCCTGCTGTTCCTGCGCGATACCCCGGTGGCCATCTCCTTTACCATGGGCATCATCTTCCTCATCACCTCTGCCTTCGCGGGCCCCGAGTTCGTCGCCAGCGTCGCCAAGGGCAAGCACTGGTTCATGTTCTCCCTGATGCAGTCCATCACCTTCGCCGCCGGCGTCTACGTCATCCTGCAGGGGGTGCGAATGGTCATCGCCGAAATCGTGCCGGCCTTCAAGGGGATCTCCGACAAGCTGGTACCGAACGCCAAACCGGCACTCGACTGCCCCATCGTCTTCCCCTACGCCCCCAATGCGGTGCTGATCGGCTTCCTGTCGAGCTTCACCGCCGGTCTGGTGGGCATGGTACTGCTCTACCTGCTGGGACTGACCGTCATCATCCCGGGCGTAGTGCCGCACTTCTTCGTCGGCGCGGCGGCCGGGGTGTTCGGCAACGCCACTGGCGGTCGTCGCGGTGCCCTGCTTGGCGCCTTCGCCAACGGCCTGCTGATCACCTTCCTGCCGGTGTTCCTGCTGCCGGTACTGGGGGATCTCGGCTTTGCCAACACCACCTTCAGCGATGCCGACTTCGGTGTGGTGGGCATACTGCTTGGCCTGATCGTGCGCTGACCAAGAGCCCCACGACAAACAAAAACGGAGCGCCATGCGCTCCGTTTTTTCGTGCCCATCCGCCCGGATTCAGTCGTTTTCCAGGCTGGCGAGGCAGTGAGACAGGGTGCGTGCCAGCGCCCCCTGATTGCGCAGCACCACGGCACAGGCCTGCTCCCCCATCTCGCGACAGGCGTTCACATCATCGAACAACTGGCTCACCTGCTCGCCCAATGCGGCGGCATCGGCCACGATGGCAGCGCCCCCCTGAGCCACCAGCTGGCGGGTGATGTCGCTGAAATTGAAGTAGGCGGGGCCGGTCAGACAGGGCTTGCCGAGCGCCGCTGGCTCCAGCAGGTTGTGACCGCCGATCTTGACCAGACTGCCACCGACAAAGGCCACATCGGCCGCCGCCAGCATCAGCGGCAACTCACCCATGGTATCGCCGAGATAGACCTTGTCCGTCTCGTGGATCGGGGCGTCGCCGGTGCGCCGCACACAACCATAGGGCGCGCACAGCTCGGCCACCCGGTCGAACCGCTCGGGATGACGCGGCACCAGGATCAACAGCGCGTCGGGATGGCGTATGAGCAGCAGATCGAAGGCGGCCAGCACCTGCTCGTCCTCCCCCTGATGGGTGCTGGCGGCGATCCAGATCGGCCTGTCCTGTCCCAGACGCTGGCGCAGGGCACGCCCTCTGGCCTGCACCTCGTCACCAAACTGGATATCGAACTTGATGGAGCCGGTCACCGCCAGCCGCTTGCGACCGATGCCAAGACGGGCGAAACGGTCGGCGTCGTCCTGATGCTGGCACAGCAAGTGGGTCAGCGGCCGGCTGAGGGCATCAAACGCCCCCTGGAAACGGGCATAGCGCTGGCAGGAGCGCTCCGAGAGGCGGGCATTGATGATGGTCACCGGCAGGTGGCGCGCCTCGCAGGCCGCCAGCCAGTTCGGCCACAGCTCTGTCTCCATCACCCAGAGGGCGCGCGGCTTGATGCGCTTGAGGAAGGCGGCCACCGCCCAGGGGTAGTCGAGCGGCGCGTAGCGATGCACCACCAGATCGCCGAGTCTGGCCGCCTGTTCGGCGCCGGTGCGAGTGGTGGTGGTGAGCAGGATCGGCAAGTCCGGCCGCTCGGCCTTGAGGGCCCGGATAAGGGGCGTGATGGCCAGCGTCTCGCCGACACTCACTGCATGGATCCAGAGCGGCGCCTCCTGCCCGCTGGCGGGCGTTCGCCCCAGATGCTCGGCCCAGCGTGCGCCAAAGCCGGGCTTGCCCTTCCTCGGCTTGTAGAGCGCCAGTAGCGCCAGCGGCAAGCCCAGGTGGATCAGCAGGTTGTAGAGCAGCCGATAGCCCATGCTATTTCGGCTCCGATCGCTTGCCAGGATCGGAGACGAAGCGCGGCGGCTCACCCACTTGCAGCACGATCGGTTGAGCCGGCGATTCGCCGCACTCCAGTCGCCTGCCCGCCTCTATCACCTGCTCCGGCATCAGCTCGATCAGGCACTTGAGGTGACCGAACTTGCAGGTGCGCTTGAAGCAGGGGCGGCACTCGATGTCGGTGTGGACGATCTCGACCCTGTCCGCCAGCGGCGGCGTGTAGAGCGGCGAGGTGGAGCCATAGACCCCGATCAGCGGCCGGTTGAGGGCGGCAGCTATATGCATCAGGCCGGAGTCGTTGGCGATGACCCGTCCAGCCAGCGCCATCAGGTCGATCGCCTCGTACAGGCTGGTCTTGCCCGCCAGCACGTGGCAGTTGGGGCGCGACAGGGGATTGATCCGGTCGCGAATGGTGTTGGCCACGGGCACATCCTTGCCGGAGCCGAAGATCCACACCTGCCAGCCCTCATCCAGATGCTTCTGCGCCACCACGGCGTAGTGCCCTTCCGGCCAGCGCTTGGCCGGGCCGAACTCGGCCCCCGGGCAGAGCACCAGCACGGGGCGGGCGCGATCCAGACCGAGCCGATCCAGCGCCTTGCCCTGATTGATGAGATCGACGTTGAGCGACGGATGAGGAATGGCGGGAATGTCGGCCCGGCTCTTCATCTGCGCCTTGGGATAGGCCAGCGCCAGATAGGCTTCTACCATCAGCGGGAAGGCGGACTTGTTGCTGCGCATGTCGTTGAGCAGGCCGAAGCGGTGCTCCCCCTTCCAGCCGGTGCGTACCGGGATCCTGGCAAACCAGGGGATCAACGCCGACTTCATGGAGTTCGGCTGTATGATGGCCTGATCGTACTTCTCCGCCGCCAGCTGCTTGCCGAGCCGACGACGGGCGCTCAGCTTGAAGTCGCCGTGGCCGAGCGGCATGGGGATCGCCTTGTCCACCTCGGGCATCCGCTCCAGCAGGGCGCCACACCAGGCGGGCGCCATCACATGCAACTCGCTGTCGGGGTGATTGGCCTTGATCGCCTTGTAGAGGCTCTGGGACATCACCATGTCGCCGACCCAGGAGGGGCCGATCACCAATATCTTCATCTCACGCGTCTCTTGGGGCCAAGCCCTGCGGTTAATCGTTGCTGGCCGAGATTATGCCCCAAGAATGGCCCGAGAAATAACAGAAGATCCCCGTACCACCCGCTCTCATGCCAAAAAAGAAGCCATTTGAAACTGACGCACCATAGGCGCCGGAACCATGCCCCGCCTGCCGTTTTAGGCTAGAATGGGCGCCAATTCGAGCATGGCCCGCCAGCCGGGCGCCAACAAGAGCCCTTAATCCGTGAAAAAACCGACCCTGGCGGCCGTCCTGATCGTCAAGAATGAAGCCGAAAACCTGAGAGCCTGCCTCGCCTCCCTCGATGGCCTGGTGGACGAGATCGTCATCATGGACTCAGGCAGCCAGGACGAAACCCCTGCCATCGCCGCCGAATTCGGCGCCCGCTTCTTCGTCAACCCGGTATGGCCGGGCTTCGGTCGCCAGCGCCGCCTCGCCCAGTCCCATGTCCAGTCAGAGTGGGTGCTGTGGCTGGATGCCGACGAGCGGCTCACTCCCGAGCTGAAAGCGGCCATCGCCACCGTCATGGCCAACCCGGCCAGCGATACCATCTACTCGATCCCGCGCCTCTCCTGGGTGTTTGGCCGCTTCATCCGTCACAGCGGCTGGTATCCGGATCGGGTGCTGCGCCTCTACCCCAAAGCGCTCACCAGCTACAACGAGGTGCTGGTGCACGAGAAGGTGGAGGTGCGCGCCAACATGAAGATCGTCAACCTGCACGGCGACCTGCTCCACTTCACCTATCGGGATCTGGAGCACTACCTGGTCAAATCCGCTGGCTATGCCCGCGCTTGGGCCGATCAACGCACCGCCCGTGGCAAGAAGGGCTCCCTCAGCCAGGGGCTGGTGCATGCGCTGGGTTGCTTCCTCAAGATGTACCTGCTCAAGGCGGGTTTCCTCGATGGCAAACAGGGGCTCTTGCTGGCCATCCTATCGGCCCACTCCACCTTCGTGAAGTACGCCGACCTCTGGATCCGCCAGCAGCCGCAGGCGCCGGATCAGGCTGACAAGTAAGCCGCCAGCAGTCCCCCATACGAGACAGGGCCCCGAGGGGCCCTGTCTGCATCTATCAGCTCTCTGTCCGCCAGAAGGGTGGTGCCCAGCGGGCGATCGCCGCCGCCATGGTTTTGGGATCGAGCTGGCTCATGTCTTCCGGATGATCGCTGTCTTCCGGCGGGCTGAACGCCAGGTGGCGCCCCTCGCTGTTGAGCGGACGCCAGCGCAGCGGCGTGGCCGAGCGGTGCGCCGGGAAGAAGCCTATGGTAGGCACATCCAGCGCCGCGGCTATGTGCAGCGGCCCCGTGCTGCCCGCCACGAACAGGGCGGCATTGGCCATCACCTGGCAGAACTTGGGCAGCCCCTCGTCGGAACGGTAGATCCAGCCGTTACCGCCGTGGGCCAGCAACTCGGCCGCCAGCTGTTCGGCGATCTTCTCCTCCCCCGGCCCCGCCGTCAGTATGCACTGCAACTCAGGGCAGGCCTGATTGAGCTTGATGATGAGACGGGCGTACTGCTCGATGGAGAGGTTGTTGGCCGAGCCGCCGCTGCCGGCATGCACCATCAGCCAAGGGCGGCTGGCATCCAGCTTCAAGCGGGTGGCAACCTGCTCGCGCACCTGTTGCAGGTTCTCGGCATCGAAGCTGAGGTAAGGGCCCTGCGGCTCCACCGCGCTCACCTGCTGGTCGGCAAGGAAACGGCGCACCAGATCCAGGTTGTATTCGTACTCCGGCTTCTGGGAGCGGGAGCGGCGCTGGATCAGGCGCTGGTTGTAGAGCACCTGGGCCAGCTTGGTGGCAGGGGCCAGCCGGTAAGGGATGTGCGCCTTCCACACCAGCATGGCGTTGCGAGAGTTGGAGAAGAGGCAGATGGAGGCATCGAAGGCGGCCGCCTTGATGCGCGCCTGCAAGGCACGTTGCTGTTCCTTGTCGGCCCGTGAACCCGGATCCAGGATGATTTCGTCGATCCAGGGACAGAGGCGGGCCAACGGCGCCGTGTAGGCAGGAACCAGGGCAGTCACATGACACTCCATGGAGTGCTTGAGCATGGCAAAGCTCGGCCAGGCCAGCATGAAGTCACCAATCTTGTCATTGCGTACTACCAGAATACGTTTCATAAAAAATCCCTTTGCTCCCTGTCACCAATGCAAGGAGGCTTGATGCGCGGTGCGGGTATTCTTGCCTGATGCAGGGCTATTCTCAAGCGAAGACGCCAGGCGACAGCGATTTGAACGACCAAACTTAGCGCCTCGCCCCGGCACTCACCCCATCCCGGTCGCGACAAAACGCCAACAGACCCTATAATGCGACCAAATTCCCAGGTTGCAGGAATCAACAACATGACCAACAAGGTAATTTATCCCGGCACCTTCGACCCCATCACCAATGGCCACACCGACCTCATTGGCCGGGCCGCCAGACTGTTTGATGAAGTGGTGGTCGGCGTCGCCAACAGCCCGAGCAAGCGCCCGCTGTTCGATCTGGCAGAACGTGTCCTGCTTGCCCAGCAAGTGACCGCCCACCTGCCCAACGTCAAGGTGGTGGGCTTCTCCGGCCTGCTGGTGGATTTCGCCAAAGAGCAGCAGGCCAACGTGCTGATCCGCGGCCTGCGCGCCGTCTCCGACTTTGAATACGAATTCCAGCTGGCCAACATGAACCGCCGCCTGATGCCGGAGCTGGAGAGCGTCTTCCTCACCCCGGCGGAGGAGAACTCCTTCATCTCCTCCACCCTGGTAAAGGAAGTCGCCCTGCACGGGGGGGACATACGCCAGTTTGTCGATCCGATCGTCGCCAAGGCCATCGCCGCCAAACAAGGCAAGTGATCAAAAACAGGCTACCCGAAGGTAGCCTGTTTCTTGAGGAGCACATTCATCCCGCCGGCATTGGTCGTCAGCCTGCCTAGCGAGCCAGCACCTGCTGGCAGGAGAGCGCCAACGTGTCGAGCCACGCGTAGCGACGCCGGTACATGGCCCGCTTCTTGGAGGCGATCTCCTCCAGCGGCTTGCGCTGGGCAGGCTGCAACCGCACGAAGTTTTCATCCTGATCGATGGCACCAAACTCCTGCCACAGTTCGTCATAATCTGCCTGCAGACAGGCTTTCTTCTTCTTGCTGTAGCGCCTGGCCTGATAGATGTGCGCCTTCATTCGCACCGCCGAAATATGCTCGGCGCCCATCGCTTCGGCCAGCTGCATCACCAGCATCACCACCAGTGATTTGGGCCTCAGACCCTGGCCTTCCTTGGTCAGCGCCCGCACCTTGTCCTGCGCCTGCTCGACGCAAGGCTCGGGCCCCTGCACAGAACCAATCACCAGGGCCAGCTTGCTGGGAGTGCCCGCCATCGAGAAGGCACAGCTGTAGAGACGCTTGCCCTGCCGATCGACAATGGAAAGCGCCAGCTCCGCCTCGCGGCGAAAGGTGCCATCATGACGCAGCACGATGCGGCACTCGCTCTCGGGATAGTGACCGAGCGCTATGCCTTCCCCCAGATAGAGTGGATCGATCAGTGCAGGATAACGGGCCAGCAGCAGCCGGTAGTGGTTTTCCAGCATCTCGACCCGTTCGGTCGCGGTAGAGCCGGCAAAACGATAGGGCCGCATCGGCTTGTCGAGCAGCTCGGGATAGTGGGCAGGCAGAGCTTTGAGGGGTTCGGCCTGAAACAGCTCGAACACCCGGCTCAGCTGCTGCCGATAGAGCAGGCTGCGCAACACGAACTTGGCGCGATTGAAGGTCTTGCGGGCGCTGTCATCGGGATAGAGGAAGCGGGCCATTTTTTGGGCACAATAGTGCCCCTGCCGGGATAAATGGTCCCAGTCTATTGATTTAGCTGTCATTTTATATTCTCAAACTGCCTGAACGGTCGAGATACTAGTGACGGGCGCGCAAATCTTCAACAGACTGGAAATACTCTCTTACAACTTGGCCGTTTCAGACCGAAATAACGGCCATTCAGCGCTGGCAGTGGGAGCAAAACACCGTGGTTCTCTGCCCCAGCCGGATTTCACTGAGCAGGATGTGGCAATGAAAACAGGGCTGGCCACCTCGCCCATAGACCTGCAACTGCTGCACGAAATAGCCCGGTTTGCCATCGGCGCTGGTGAAATCCTTGAGGGTAGTGCCGCCCTGCTTGATGGCCTCGGCCAGCACCCGCTTGATCTCGGCCACCAGAGTCGCCAGTCGCTCGGCACTGATGTTGCCCGCTGCCCGCTTGGGATGAATGCCGGCGGCATAGAGCGCCTCGTTGGCGTAGATGTTGCCCACCCCGACCACCACCTGATTGTCCATCAGGAAGGTCTTGATGGCGGTGCTGCGCCCCTTGGCACGCGCCTGCAGGTAGTCGGCGTTGAAGGCATCGGTCAGCGGCTCCGGTCCCAGCTTGACCAGCAGGGCGTGCGCCTCGGCCGGTTCACGGGTCCACAGCAGGGCGCCGAAGCGGCGCGGATCATTGAGTCGCAACAGCTTGCCGTTGGCGAGTTCTATATCCACGTGATCGTGCTTCTCGGCCGGGGTGCCGATATCCAGCACCCGCAGGCTGCCCGACATGCCCAGATGCAGGATGGCGGTGCCGAAGTCGGTCTCCAGCAGCAGATACTTGGCGCGGCGGCTGACCCTGTGAATGGTGAGATCCACCAGCTCCTGAATTTCGCCCGGCACCGGCCAGCGCAGCCGACCATCCCGCACCACGACGCGAGTGACCTTGATGCCGGTGAGCCAGGGGGAGATGCCCTGGCGGCTGACTTCGACTTCCGGTAATTCAGGCATAGGATCCTCGTGCTGACGCTGAAAAAGGGGTTAGGGAGCGGGACGCAGCAGACTGCGGTACTGCTCCTGGCTCAGGCTGAGCCAGGTCGAAGGGGATAGCAGGGCGGCAAACTTGCCGCTGTCCTGATAGAGCCCCACTTCAATCGGGTCGCTCTGACCGGCGATCCATATCTTGAGGGTGACAGGCGTGCCCCGCACTGCGCCACCCGGTGGCAACAACCACCCCTGCCAGCTTTCGATGTGAGCGGCCAGCTGGGCACTGCTGAGCCCAAGATCCGGCCCGCTGCGCCAGCCCTGACCAATGCGCTCGATCTGCCAGCTCGGTCCCTGCCAGGTGAGCACGACGGCACTGTCCGGCAACAGGGGACGGGCGCGCTGGGCGCTGTTCTCCTGCTGGGCTGTCTCCAGCCGGTGCAGCAGGGTGATCACCGCCAGCACGGCCACTATGATCACGTTATTCCAGCCTTTTCGGCTCAATCTGAACATGGCAAGCCCCCCTTAGAACCGGCAGTGTACTGAATTCCAGCCATAAAAAAACCCGGCACAAGGCCGGGTTTTTGCGACAAAACCAAGAGATTACTTGATTTTGCCTTCTTTGTAGATCACATGCTGACGAATAACGGGATCAAATTTCTTGATCTCCATTTTTTCGGGCATGGTGCGCTTGTTCTTGGTAGTGGTATAGAAGTGACCAGTACCGGCGCTGGAGTTCAGACGAATCTTATCGCGAATACCTTTAGCCATGATCTAATTCCTTATACCTTAACGCCGCTGGCACGCAGTTCAGCCAGAACCACTTCAACGCCGCGCTTGTCGATGATACGCATGCCTTTTGCGGATACGCGCAGGCTTACGAAGCGTTTTTCACTCTCAACCCAAAAACGGTGAGTGTGCAGGTTCGGCAGGAAACGACGCTTGGTCGCGTTGTTAGCGTGCGAACGGTTGTTACCAACTGCCGGGCGCTTGCCGGTTACTTGGCATACTCTAGACATGTCAGTCTCTCCAAATCTTACTTCATTATTGCTCGAGCAAATATCTGCCCCGCTGGCCTTCGATTGCGGGGCAAACAGAAGGCGGCATTTTATACAGCATCCGTGATCAAAGATCAACTAATACAGTGCCAGAGCCCAGTTACAACCAACCACGCTCTGCGAAAGAAACCGTGATGCCATCACCGATCACCAAGTGATCCAGCACTCTGATATCGATCAGGGCCAAGGCGGCCAAGATCCGATCCGTGATCTGGCGGTCGGCCCGACTGGGCTCGGCCACGCCGGACGGGTGATTATGCGCCAGAATCACGGCGGCTGCATTATGTTTGAGCGCGATCTGCACGATTTCTCTGGGCCAGACGCTCGCCGAGTCGAGGGTTCCGTAAAAAAGTTCAACGAATTGAATCACTCTGTGCTGGTTGTCCAGGAGCAACAAGGCGAACACTTCGCGCGGCCGATCCCGCAGCTGGGCCTGCAGATAATCCCGGGTCAACTGGGGCGAGGTGAGAGCATCGCCCCGTTGCAACTGCTCGGCCAGATGGCGCTTGCCCATCTCCAGCACCGCCTGCAGCTGGGCGTATTTGGCCGGACCCAGCCCATGAGCATCGCAGAAGGCCGACTGATCGGCCCCGAGCAGCGCCCGCAAGGATCCAAACTGCTGCAACAGCTGGCGCGAGAGATCCACCGCGCTCAGCCCGTTGACGCCGGTGCGCAGGAAGATCGCCAGCAACTCGGCATCGGACAAGGCGCCGGGCCCCTGGCGCAACAGCTTCTCTCGGGGACGCTCATCCTCTGGCCACTCCTTGATGCTCATTTGTCTCTCCCGCATGCCTATTGAGAGAAAACATAGCAAAAAATCACGGGAGCCCGACCACAAGTCCCCCATGTCAGCCTCTGTCGTCATCCCTTGCCTGTGGTATCTTAGCCGACCAGTCAGAGTGAGCCGGAAGAGAAGCAGCAGATGAGATTGGCCGATAAACGCATCCTCTTGGGTGTCAGTGGCGGGATCGCCGCCTACAAGAGTGCCGAACTGGTACGCCGCCTGAAAGATCAGGGAGCCGAGGTACGGGTTGTGATGACCCGCTCCGCCAAGGAGTTCATCACCCCGCTGACCCTGCAGGCCGTCTCCGGCCATCCGGTGGCCGACAGCTTGCTGGATCCCGCCGCCGAGGCGGGCATGGGCCACATCGAACTGGCCAAGTGGGCGGATCTGGTGCTGATCGCCCCGGCCAGCGCCAATCTGATGGCCCGCATGGCCGCAGGCATGGCCGACGAGCTGCTCACCACCCTCTGTCTGGCGACACCGGCACCGGTAGCACTGGCCCCGGCCATGAACCAGCAGATGTATCTCAACGCTGCCACCCAGGCCAATCTCAAGACCCTGGCCAGTCGCGGTATCCTGCTGTGGGGCCCGGATTCCGGCAGCCAGGCCTGTGGTGACGTGGGCCCGGGCCGTATGCTGGATCCCCTCGAACTGGTTGAGCGCTGCTGCCAGCAACTGGCCGCCGAGCCGCTGCTGGCGGGCGTCAGACTGCTGCTCACCGCAGGGCCGACCCGCGAGCCGCTGGATCCGGTGCGCTACATCAGCAACCACAGCTCCGGCAAGATGGGTTACGCCATCGCCCGCGCCGCCCGTGAGGCGGGGGCCGAGGTGACGCTGGTAAGCGGCCCGGTCGCTCTGCCGACACCGGGCGGGGTAGCACGAATCGATGTGGAGAGCGCCGAGCAGATGCATCAGGCGGTGATGAGCCGGGTGGCCGACTGCGATCTCTTCATCGGGTGTGCCGCCGTGGCCGACTATCGGCCCGAGCAGGTGGCCAGCCAGAAGATCAAGAAGACCGGCGACAACGACCAGATGGTGCTGACCCTGGTCAAGAATCCCGACATCATCGCCGCTGTGGGGGCGCTATCAGACAAGCCCTTCACCGTTGGATTTGCCGCCGAAACCGTGGATGTGGAACAATACGCCCTCGATAAACTGCAGCGTAAGCGGCTGGACATGATCGCCGCCAACGACGTGTCCCGCGCAGGCCAGGGCTTCAATGCCGATGACAACGCCCTGACCGTCTTCTGGCAAGGGGGTCAAGCCCCTCTGCCGCTGGCCGATAAGCTGACGCTGGCCCGTCACCTCATCGCCCTGATTGCACGTCACTACCGGGGCTAGCACCCGGCAGGCGAACGACTCACGACGACACAGACTGCATTGGCCATGCTGGGCGTCCATACAAGCACTCATTGAAAAACGAACTATCCATGACAACACAAATTGAATTGAAGATTCTGGATGCCCGCATCGGCACCGAGTACCCGCTGCCTGCTTACGCCACACCGGGCTCTGCTGGCATGGATCTGCGCGCCCTGCTGGATGCGCCCATCACTCTGGCGCCGGGTGACACCATTCTGGTACCGACCGGTCTGGCTATCCATATCCAGGATCCCGGCCTGTGTGCCACCATTCTGCCCCGTTCCGGCCTCGGCCATAAGCACGGCATAGTGCTGGGCAATCTGGTCGGCCTCATCGATTCCGATTACCAGGGCCAGCTGATGGTCTCGGTCTGGAACCGTGGCAACGACAGCTTCACCATGCAGCCCGGCGAGCGCATCGCCCAGCTGGTGATCATGCCGGTGGTGCAGGCCAGCTTCCAACTGGTCGATGAGTTCAATCAGAGTGAACGGGGTGAAGGCGGTTTTGGTTCTTCTGGTCGCCAATAACAGACCACACAGGCCCTTGTGGCCGTGCCTAATAATAGAATCAAGCCATTGTTTTTTTAGGGGAATCCATGGCAAGCAGTAATCAGAAACAGAGTCGGCGCGATCAGATCCTGCAAGCACTCGCCCATATGCTGGAGACCAGTCCTGGCCAGCGTATTACCACGGCACGTCTGGCAGCCGAGGTGGGTGTCTCTGAGGCCGCCCTCTATCGACATTTTCCCAGCAAGGCGCGGATGTTCGAGGGGCTGATCGACTTTATCGAGGATTCCCTGCTGTCACGGGTCAACCTGATCATGGCCGAAGAGAAGGACACCATGGCCCGCTGCCATCACATCCTCCAGCTGCTGCTGGTGTTCGCCGAGCGCAACCCCGGCATCACCCGCATCCTCAACGGCGACGCTCTGCTCGGCGAACACGACCGGCTGCGGGATCGCATCAGCATCCTGTTCGACAAGCTGGAGACCCAGATCAAGCAGGTACTGCGGGAAAAGCGGCTGCGGGAAGGCCAGGGCTTCCAGCTTGACGAGACCATGCTGGCCAATCTGCTGCTGGCCTATACCGAGGGGCGCATCAGCCAGTTTGTTCGCTCCGAGTTCAAACTCAAGCCCACCGCCGGCTTCGAGGATCAATGGCTGTTCATCCGCAGCCAGCTGCTACAAAGCTGAACCAGACGGGGCGGATCGGCCAATGCGTTCGCTCCGAGTTCAAACTCAAGCCCACCGCCGGCTTCGAGGATCAATGGCTGTTCATCCGCAGCCAGCTGCTACAAAGCTGAACCAGATGGGGCGGATCGGCCAATGCGTTCGCTCCGAGTTCAAACTCAAGCCCACCGCCGGCTTCGAGGATCAATGGCTATTCATCCGCAGCCAGCTGCTACAAAGCTGAACCAGACGGGGTGGTACAAACAGGGAGGCCTTGGCCTCCCTTGTTTTTTGTGGCAAAAAAGAGGGGATGAGCACCAGATACGACCCGGATTGTCGCATTCCAGTGTTAGATTCACGCGTCATAAACCTTTACTGCCTGACAGGACACCCTATGGAACCCGAAATCATTACCGAAGCGCAGACATGGCTGGTCAATAACCAGGGCCTGCTGCTCGAGTATGCCGTCAACATCGCGGCCGCCCTGATCACCTTACTGGTCGGTTACATCGCCGCCAACCTCCTCAGCAGCGCAGTGGTCAAGGTGATGCAGGCCCGCAAGCTGGATACCACAGTCACTCATTTCGTCGGCAGCATCCTCAAGTACACCATTTTGGTGTTCGTGGTGATCGCCGCCCTCGGTCGGGTCGGGGTACAGACCGCGTCCTTCGTCGCCATCATAGGTGCCGCCGGTCTGGCCATTGGTCTGGCGCTGCAAGGCTCGCTCTCCAACTTCGCCGCCGGCTTCCTGCTGATCATTTTCCGCCCCATCAAGGCGGGCGAGTTTATCGAAGTGGCGGGCACTGCGGGCGTCGTGCAGTCGGTGCAGCTGTTTACCACCACCCTCACTTCGGGTGACAACAAGATGGTGGTGGTGCCCAACTCCGCCATCCTCAACGGCACCATAGTCAACTACTCCCGCATGGATACCCGTCGCGTCGACATGACCTTCGGCATCGGCTACGGCTCGGACCTGCGCAAGGCCAAACAGATCCTGGAACGCCTGGTGAATGAAGAGCCACGCATCCTGAAGGATCCTGCCGCTACCATCGCCGTCGCGGCCCTGGCAGACTCCTCGGTCAATATCGTGGTACGCCCCTGGGTCAAGACCGCCGATTACTGGGGTGTCTGGTTCGACTTTCACGAGAAGGTGAAGCTGACTTTCGACGCCGAAGGTGTCGAGATCCCCTTCCCGCAGATGGTCATGCACATGCAAAAACCCCAGATCTGAATCTGGATTTGAATGCCACCATGCCAGCCTCCGGGCTGGCATGGTCGTTTCTGGGCCTCATGCGCACACCGCAGGCATAAAAAATCCGGCCACCGGGGCCGGAAATTGCTCAGCAATCATCATGGGCCGACACGCCCATCCATACGGGCAGGCCGGCTTGTCCCCTCAGACCAGTCGACGAGCGATCCGGTTTAGCAACGGCTGCACCAGCACATAGCCCCCCAGTATGGCGCCGATCACGGCCAGCACCCGTATCTCCAGAGTCGGCGCCGCACTGGTCAGCACCATGGTCAACAGGCCGATGAGACCGGTGGCGATCAGGCTCAGGGCAAACAGGGATAATACGTGTTTCATATCGATCTCCTCATTCCAGACAGTGGCCATCCCTGGGAGATCTCGTCCATTCGGCTCATATGCTAGCCAAGGCCCAACCCCGACAATTTGCGTTTGCTCATAAAATGAGCCGAAAAGCGGCTATCAGATACCCCTTTAGCTGTAACACGCACTTGCCAGGCAGCAAGCCGCAGCCAGCCATAGATGAAAGCCCTTTCAGCCTGCGCAAGCCGGGTGAAGTATGAGCAAACTCAAGATCCCCTGGCCATGAGTGACTCATAATCGCAGCGTTTTGGTTGTAAACTCGGTCGATGGCAGACAATTGGTAAAGCTCTGTTACACGAGCCGCACTATGTGCTCGGTATAATGGGCCCGATAGAGTGCTCGAATAATAAGGTTTGGCGGGAGCCTTGCCTGCAAGGTTCAAACACAACTTGGAAGATCGGTAATCCTATGAAAAATATCAATCCAACCCAGACCCAGGCCTGGCAGGCGCTGGAAGCCCATTTTGCAGCTAACAAAGAGACCCGGCTCAAGGATCTGTTCGCGCAGGACCCGAAGCGCTTTGACAAGTTCTCCCTCACCTTTGGCGGCGACATTCTGGTCGACTACTCCAAGAACCTGATCACCGAGGAAACCCTCAAGTTGCTGGTTGATCTGGCCAAAGAGACCGATCTTCGCAGCGCGATCGATGCCATGTTCAATGGCGAGAAGATCAACATGACCGAAGGCCGCTCGGTACTGCACGTGGCCCTGCGCAACCGCTCCGACCGTCCCATCGAGTGCGACGGCAAGGATGTAATGCCGGAAGTGAACGCCGTGCTGGCCAAGATGAAGGGCTTCTGCGAGAAGATCATTTCCGGCGAGTGGAAAGGCTACACCGGCAAGGCGATCCAGCACGTGGTCAACATAGGTATCGGTGGCTCGGATCTCGGCCCAGTGATGATCACCGAGGCGCTGCGCCCCTACAAAAACCACCTGCAGATGCACTTCGTCTCCAACGTCGATGGCACCCACATCGCCGAAACCCTGAAGAAGATCGATCCGGAAACCACCCTGTTCCTGGTGGCCTCCAAGACCTTCACCACTCAGGAGACCATGACCAACGCCCTGACCGCCCGCGACTGGTTCATCAAGATCGCCGGTGACAAGGCCCACGTTGCCAAGCACTTCGCTGCCCTCTCCACCAATGGCAAGGCCGTGGCCGAGTTCGGCATCGACACCAACAACATGTTCGAGTTCTGGGACTGGGTTGGCGGTCGCTACTCCTCCTGGTCTGCCATCGGCATGCCCATCGCCCTGTCCGTCGGTTTCGAAAACTTCGAAGCCCTGCTGCAAGGCGCCTTCGAGATGGACATGCACTTCGCCACTGCCTCCTATGAGCAGAACGTGCCTGTGCTGCTGGCGCTGATCGGACTGTGGTACAACAACTTCCATGGTGCCGAGTCCGAAGCCATTCTGCCGTACGACCAGTACATGCACCGCTTCCCTGCCTACTTCCAGCAGGGCAACATGGAATCCAACGGCAAGCAGGTGGATCGCAACGGCAAGCCGGTTGACTACCAGACCGGCCCCATCATCTGGGGTGAGCCGGGCACCAACGGCCAGCACGCCTTCTACCAGCTGATCCACCAAGGCACCAAGCTGATCCCCTGTGACTTCCTGGCACCGGCCATCAGCCACAACCCGATCGGTGACCACCATCCGAAACTGCTGGCCAACTTCTTCGCCCAGACCGAAGCGCTGGCCTTCGGCAAAAGCAAAGAACAGGTCGAAGCCGAGTTCCTGGCCGCCGGTAAAACCCTGGAGCAGGTCAAGGATCTGGTGCCGTTCAAGGTGTTCGAAGGCAACCGCCCGACCAACAGCATACTGTTCAAGAGCCTGACCCCGAAAACCTTGGGTGCCCTGATCGCCATGTACGAGCACAAGATCTTCGTACAGGGCGCAATCTGGAACATCTTCTCCTTCGACCAGTGGGGCGTGGAGCTGGGCAAACAGCTGGCCAACAAGATCCTGCCGGAGCTCAACACCGATGTGGCTGTCACCAGCCACGACTGCTCCACCAACGGTCTGATCAACACCTGGAAAGCGTGGAAAGCCTGATTTATCAGGCATTTCTAAATGCAAAAGCCCCGCTCAATGAGCGGGGCTTTTTTATGCTTGGTCAGGTTAGGACTCTGGCCGATCGGGTGTCCAGTCCGAGCGGCGACGGGGATCGTCATCCCCGCACCTTCATCATCCTGCCCGATGCCTGCTTAACCGCCGACGGCGATGCGCTTCATATCCTTCATGTAGCCACGTAGTACCTGACCGATCGCTTCGATGGGGTGGTTGCGGGTCGCTTCGTTGGCCGCCAGCAGTGCCAGGTTGTCCACGCTCTGCCCTTCCGCCTTGCTGGCACCCAGATCGCCGGCCTTCAGAGTCGGCATGAAGTGCTCACGCAGCAAGGGTACTGCGGCGTTGGCGAACAGGTAGTTGCCGTACTCGGCGGTGTCGGAGATGACCACGTTCATCTCATACAGACGCTTGCGAGCAACTGTGTTGGCGATCAGCGGCAGCTCGTGCAGGGATTCGTAGTAGGCAGACTCCTCGTAGATACCGGAAGCCACCATGGTTTCGAACGCCAGCTCGACGCCCGCCTTGACCATGGCCACCATGACCACGCCATTGTCGAAGTACTCCTGCTCGGCGATCTTGCCAGCGAACGCCGGCGCGTTTTCGAAGGCGGACTTGCCGGTCTCTTCGCGCCAGCCGAACAGCTTGGCATCATCCTCGACCCAGTCGGCCATCATGCCGCGAGAGAACTCACCGGCGATGATGTCATCCATATGCTTCTCGAACAGCGGACGCATCAGGGTACGCAGTTGCTCGGACAGATCGAAGGCGCGCAGCTTGGCCGGGTTGGAGAGACGGTCCATCATCAGACTGATGCCGCCCTGCTTGAGGGCTTCGGTGATGGTTTCCCAGCCGAACTGGATCAGTTTGCCGGCGTAGGCCTTGTCGGTCCCTTCGGCAACCAGCTTGTCGTAGCAGAGCAGGGAACCGGCCTGCAGCATGCCACAGAGGATGGTCTGCTCACCCATCAGGTCAGATTTCACTTCCGCCACGAAGGAGGATTCCAGTACGCCGGCACGGTCGCCGCCGGTAGCGGAGGCCCATGCCTTGGCGATGGCCATGCCCTCGCCTTTGGGATCGTTCTCCGGGTGAACGGCGATCAGGGTCGGTACGCCGAAACCACGCTTGTACTCTTCACGCACCTCGGTACCCGGGCACTTCGGCGCTACCATCACGACAGTGATGTCTGAGCGGATCTGCTGCCCCTCTTCCACCACGTTGAAGCCGTGGGAGTAGCCCAGCGCGGCGCCCTGTTTCATCAGCGGCATCACGGTTTTCACCACGTCGGAGTGCTGCTTGTCCGGGGTCAGGTTCAATACCAGATCGGCGCTCGGGATCAGCTCTTCATAGGTACCGACCGCAAAGCCGTTGTCGGTGGCCTTCTGCCAGGAGGCGCGCTTCTCGGTGATGGCTGCCTTGCGCAGGGCGTAGGAGATATCCAGCCCGGAGTCGCGCATGTTCAGACCCTGGTTCAGCCCCTGGGCACCACAGCCCACAATCACCACCTTCTTGCCCTTCAGCACGTCGCAACCGTCGGCGAATTCCGCCCGCTGCATGAAACGACACTTGCCCAGCTGGGCCAACTGCTGACGCAGGTTCAAGGTGTTGAAATAGTTAGCCATGGTGATTGCTCCGTTCGATTGATTCCATGCCGGGTAACGGCGTTGTCTGAACCACTATAGCGCGGGACACTTATTGCCTGAACTGATATATTCGAAACAGTATGTTGCAAGAATTGAAAGATTATTCTTGGCGATCTCACCCAGTGTCATCCCAGATCGGCAAACGCGCCGCGGCAGGAATTGAAAGATGGACCTTCGCAATCTCGAGCTGTTTCTCCACCTCGCCGACTCACTCCACTTCGGCAAAAGCGCCGATGCCATGGCGGTCAGCCCCTCCACCCTGAGCCGTGCCATCCAGCGACTGGAGCAAGAAACCGGCTGCGTGCTGTTCGATCGGGACAACCGCTCGGTGCGATTAACCCCCGCTGGCGAGAAGCTGCGGGAGTTCGGTGGCGGCCTGTTGCAGGAGTGGCGCCAGCTCAAGTTGGAGCTCAAACGCAGCGACGAACCGCTGCAAGGGCGGCTGCGGGTGTTCTGCTCGGTCACCGCCAGCTACTTTCTGCTGCCCGAGGTGCTGGAGCGCTTTCGTCGCCGCTATCCCCAGCTGGAGATCAAGCTGGAGACCGGCGATCCGGCGCTGGCGGTGGACAAGGTCCTGGCCGACGAGGCCGATCTCGCCATAGCCGCGCGGCCGGATGCACTCTCCGCCAAACTGGAATTTGCCAGCCTGCAACAGGTACCGTTGGTGTTCATCGCCCCACGCAACCCGCCTCAACCCAACCAGTGGTTCTTGCAGGGAGAGCCTGACTGGGAGCGGCTGCCGCTGATCCTCTCCGAGCAAGGGCTGGCGAGAAAGCGCTGTGACCAGTGGTTTCGCAACAAAGGGATCGCCCCCAATATTTACGCGGAGGTAGCCGGCAACGAGGGCATAGTCGCCATGGTGGCCCTCGGCTTCGGAGTGGGGCTGGTGCCGGCGGCGGTGATCGACCACAGCCCTATGGGCGAGAAGGTACGCATCGCCCTGCCCAAGCCAGCGCTCAAGCCGTTTGATGTCGGCATCGCTGTGCTCAAGAAGCGGCTGGAAGAGCCGCTGATCCGCGCCTTCTGGGATACAGCGCGCGGCCAGGGGTCACTGCGCTGACGAGCTGACTGAGACCGGGACATAGATGAGAGTTGGGTCGGCCATCATGGCGCGGCTGCTGGCGGGCAGATCCGGGTTATCCAACTCCAGCATGGCCCGCTCATCCAGCTTCAGACGACGAATCGTGCTGCCGAATCCCTCCCCAAAAACCCGCTCGAAGGCACCCGATTGGTGCGCACGCTGCAACCCCAGCTTGATGCGTTGCGCCAGCTCGGGATATTTGGGTGAGACAAAAAACAGCAGCGCCAACGGATAACGGAACACCAGATGAGGCTCGATGGCCAGATCCGGATGCTGCTTGAGTTCATCCTCGATCTCAATGACCGAGCGCAGGAAGCAGTCGAAACGCTGCTTGCGCAGCATGTTGAACAAGGCTTCATACAGACTGCCCACCACGACTCTGAGGCCATTCGTCTTGAGCAGGCGGGTATCGGGCCAGGATCTGTGCTGACCTATGGTAAGCCCGGAGTGATACCAGTCAGCCAAGGAGTGAATCCTGGCAAACCGTCCCTCATCCCCCGGACGGATGAGGCAAACCCGCCAGCCCAGTAGGCCCTTCGCCAGCGGAATATGGATAGCCAGCAGGGTGCGTTCCCGCTCCTCGTCGGGCGCGAATACCCCGACCTGCACCAGCTCGCCCCCCCGCAACTCCTTGACGGCTCGCCCCTGCTCCATCGGCGGGCTGGCAATCAGGCGATAGGGGCCATATTCGGGAATGGTGAGATCGAGGGAGAGGCGCAGCAGACTGGCCACGGCCGGATTGGGATGATCCAGCAGCAAGTTCCAGACCCGAATGTTCGACTCGGCAGCCAAGACACTGCCAGTAAATAATGTGATGCACCATAGCCAGATCCTGATCATATCCCTCGCCCCTCAGCGCTTCATGCACTCACTATAATGCGTGCACGCCCGGTACCTGAGCCTGACCCCGCAGATGTGTGAGCTGCTTCGTGTCAAATCTGACAATGGCCATAACGAGATGGCGGTCACAGACTAGACTCTATGTTCAGCCTGAATGGAAGGAGCCTCGCCATGATGCGTCATCTGATCGAAATCAACAGCTCACAATTGTTTGAAGAGTACCTGCAGAGCCTGGGGATACCGCAAACCCCGCTGGATCGGGAGCAAGATATCTATCTGCAGGAACGCCATCTGGCGGCGGTGCGCCAAATCCAGGGCAAGATGAAGTTTTATCTGCGAGCCAGTGCCCTCACCAAACAGTGATCCGCAACCGGTCACAGAACAGGCAGTCAAAGCGTATTACACTGGCACCATCCGCCACCCACGGGAGTGCCCATGAAACAAAGCGGCCTGGATCGGCTCTTCAAACCCCAGTCAATCGCCGTCATCGGTGCCTCGACCAACCCGCAGAAAGCGGGTCATGTGGTGATCAGGCACTTGCTCGCGGGCCAGTTCAAGGGCCCCATACTACCAGTCAGCCCACACAACAGGGCCATCGCCGGCGTACTGGCCTATCCCGATATCAGCAGCCTGCCGGTTTCCCCCGATCTCGCCATCATATGTACCAAACGCGAACGTGTACTGCCACTCATCGAGGAGTTGGGCAAGAAAAACGCCGGAGCGGCCATCATACTGGCTGCCGACTTCTCCATGCAGGAGAGAGCGCAGCTACAACAGCTGAGTCGCCAATACGGTATTCGCCTGCTCGGCCCCAATAGCATGGGCATGCTGTTGCCGGGTCAAGGCATCAACGCCAGTTTTTCCCCCATCGCGGCCAAACCGGGCCAGGTGGCGTTTCTCTCCCAGTCAGCCGCCGTCAGCACCACTATCCTCGATTGGGCCAAGCAACATGAGCTGGGTTTCTCCGCCTTCATCTCCCTCGGCGATCACTGTGATATCGACTTCGGCCAGTTGCTGGATCAGCTCTCTCGCGATGGCACCACGCGCGCCATCCTGCTCTACATGGACAAGCTGCACGATGCCCGCCACTTCCTCTCGGCAGCACGGGCGGCCTCACGCAACAAGCCCATCCTGGTGCTCAAGAGCGGCCGTCACGATCCGGCAAATGGCCTCGACAACGTCTACGATGCAGCCATTCGGCGCGCAGGCATGCTGCGGGTACGAGATACCCACGAGCTGTTTGCCGCAGTCGAGACTCTGAGCCACTCCCTCACCCTCAAGGGGGAAAGACTGGCCATCATCTCCAACGGCCGTGGACTGGCCAACATGGCGATCGACAAATTGCTGGAACGGGGCGGCAAACTGGCCATGCCACCACGGGACATTGGCAGTGATGCCGATATTGCCGCCTATCGGCAGGCGCTGGAGACCTTGCTGCAAGGGGATGAAGCCGACGCCATCCTGCTCATTCACGCCCCGTCCCTCACGGCGCGCGGAGCCGAACTGGCCCGCAGCCTGATCGACTACGTCAAACAACATCCCAGGGCCAGGCGTTTCAATATCCTGACCAACTGGGCAGGAGAATACTCGGCGCAGGAGGGGCGTCGTCTGTTCAGCGAGGCAGGATTTCCTACCTATCGTACCCCGGAGAGCGCCGTCGCCGCCTTCATGCACATGGTGGAATACCGCCGCAACCAGAAGCAGCTGATGGAAACGCCAGCCTCCCTGCAGGGTGACAAGCTCAACGTCGAGCTGTGTCAGCAGTTGATCCGCCAAGCATTGGAGCGCAAACAGCTCACGCTCGATACCCACCTGGTGCACCCCATACTGCAAGCCGCCGGGCTCTCTACGTTGCCGACCTGGATCGTCTCCGATGCCATTGAGGCTACCCTGACCGCAGAGCAGATCGGTTATCCGGTCGCGGTCAAGCTGCGCTCGCCGGACATCCTTCACAAGTCGGCGGTACACGGCGTCATGCTCAACCTGCGTACCTCGGCCGAAGTCGCCCAGGCTGCGGATGCCATTCTGGATCGGGTCAGACAGCACGATCCCGGCGCCCGCATCGAAGGCCTGCTGGTGCAGCGCATGGCGCGCCGCAGTGGGGGGCTAGAGCTGCGGATCCGGCTGCAACAAGACCCCATATTCGGCCCCGTCATCCTGCTCGGTGAATCAGGCGCCGAACCGCAGGAGATGATGGCGGCCCTGCCGCCGTTGAACCAGGCGTTGGCACGTTACCAGATCATTGGTGCCCTCAAGAGTCGCAAGATCCGCGAGCAGGCCACGCCCGAAAAACTCGATATTGACGCTCTGGGTCAGGTGCTGTGCCAGCTGTCGGAGCTGCTGCTGGCCTTCCCCGAAATCCAGGAGCTGGACCTGCATCCGTTGCAGGCATGCGGGGCCGAGATGGTCATTCTGGATGCCAGCCTGACACTGATGCCTGTGGTGCAGGGACTCAATACGCTGGCCATACGCCCCTATCCCACCGAACTGGAAGAGGGAGCCTGGCTCAAGGATCAGAACCATGTGCTGCTGCGCCCGATCCGGCCGGAGGATGAACCCGCCCACAAGCAGTTTGTGCTCAAGGTATCGGATGAAGACAGGTACAAACGCTTCTTTGCCGATGTGGGTGAACTGGGTCACGAAGAACTGGCCCGCATGACCCAGATTGACTACGACCGGGAGATGGCCTTCGTTGCCGTCGGGCAGGACGGCGCTCTCAGTCAGCAGATCCTCGGGGTGGTGCGGGCCATTTCCAACCCGGACCTATCCGATGCAGAATTTGCCATTCTGGTACGTTCCGACCTGAAAGGACTCGGGCTCGGCAAGCTGATGATGGAGAAGATAGTGCGCTACGCCAGAGAACGGGGCATTGGCCAGCTATCGGGCATGACCATGCCCAGCAATCGCGGCATGATCAATCTGGCCAGGCGGCTTGGCTTCAAGATCGATATTCAGCTGGAAGATGGGGTGGTCAATATGGAGTTACCCTGTGCCAGTCAGGGCCAATGAAGAAGGGGAGTCAACAGTTTATCGCTTATAAGTAACTGATTTCAGACAATAAAAAAGCCCGCTCAGATGAGCGGGCTTTCAATGTTGGGAGCCTGGCAGTGTCCTACTCTCGCATGGCGAATGCCACACTACCATCGGCGCTACCGCGTTTCACTTCTGAGTTCGGCATGGGATCAGGTGG
>NZ_JBSTYL010000034.1:0-39188 GCF_054052465.1 Aeromonas enterica
ATTTGCTCTCCAAACACGACCGCTTGTTGCGCCTCGAGAAAACTCACCGGGAGCAGACCATTGAGCTCAATGACGAGCAAATTCGCCTGCTTGAACGCTTCAGCCCCGAGTTCCGCGAACGCCAGATTGAGGTTCACTACACCGGAGAACTGGTGGCAGTCGACACCTTCTTCGTCGGCGCGCTCAAGGGGGTTGGCAAGGTGTATCTGCAAACCGTGCTGGACTGCTATAGCCGCCACGCTTGGGGACGGCTCTACACCAGCAAGCTGCCGGTGACCTCGGTTCATGTGCTCAATGAAACGGTGCTGCCATTTTTCGAGGCCCACGAGGCACGGGTCTATACCATCCTGTCGGACAATGGGCGCGAGTTCTGTGGGCGCCCTGACCACCATCCCTACGAGCTATTCCTGCAACTGGAGGGATTGAGCACCGGACCACCAAGGTACGCAGGCCGCAGAGCAACGGCTTTATCGAACGACTGCATCGAACCTTGCTGGATGAACACTTCCGTATCAAGGGGAGAACGACTTGGTATGAGTCGGTAGAGCAGATGCAGACAGACCTGGATAGCTACCTGGAACACTACAACACCCAGCGACCACATCAGGGCAGGATGATGGAGGGACAGACTCCCTACAGCATGTTCAAGAAGGGTCTGAATGAAATTGATACCGAAGGACGTGCGCACTAAAGTAGCGTAAATAAGACACCGGTTTGAGGCCGGTGTCAGGTGATAACTAGATCTGTACAATCTACAAGTATCTGGACTGTACGTGGCTATTGGCAGCGATTGAATAATGCTTTCTTGATCTTTATCTAATTCAAAGCCTTCGATGAAGTTCTCTTTCCACCACATATGAAAATTTGAAAAAGAATGCCATTCATCACAGACAATACAAGGATTATATTTAACACTATTTTTATTATAGTAAGTTCTACGCAGCATATTAGCCCAACACTGATAAGCTGGGTGATAGAAAACTCGCCCTTCTGTCTTAATCGCTACAGGAAAGCTTACGTCAAGACAGCCAACACCATAAATTAAACTGCGCACTTTGCTTGTTTTTCTTTTTGTTCTTGATTCAAAAATATTTAACTTATCATTAATATCTAGATTCTTAAATTCCTTGACCGTTATATTTAGTTTCATTTTCCCTCTTATTATTATGGTTTTAATTTATTCAAATACAAATTTACGACACTCGGATCCCATTTCTTGCATATCGTTTTGGTCGAACATGACAGCCAAATTCAAAATGAAATGATCCTTTAGTTTTTGAGCATGAATGATTTCGTCAAGGAATTCTAGAATTTCATATTTATCATTTTGGGTAATATTGCTTTTGCTAATCATGCTTCCAAGGTGGGTTAGGTGTTCAGTTGTAATACTCATTTATTCTCCAGTTTGTTTAGTTTTATTTTTCAAGAAATACCATAATTTATGTCTACGTCTCATAATGCATCCATTTTTAAAATTAGAAGTTGCAACTTTAGCCATACACGAAACATCTGTAATTTTTTATTGTTACTGTTCATGTAGGCCTCAGAAAGGAATGCAATTTCGACAAAATTCATCACTACAATCCCATTCACCATTTCTATCCCTGAAACACTTATCACATAATCTTCCAGGTTCGTGACGGAAGGAATATTTTGTGGGTTTAGCTTGGATAAATTCCTCGAACATATCATCATGAGATATACCACAATCATCAAGGAATGGGTCAGGCAAGTCGTCTTGTTTACTTACTGGTTCAGGCCCTTTAGGTTCGGGTTGCCCTACTGGCTTCACAACAGATTTAATATGTAGATTCTTGTTCGGCTGCTTTCTTGTCTGCTGTTCTTCTGTATCTAATTCATTGAATCCTTCCAATGTCACAAGCTCATAGAGCTTCGAGGTTCCTTTACGGGAGGTAGCCTTTACCAGCCCCATCTCCTCAAGCTCATCAAGATACTTTTTGACAGTGTTATCGCTGCCGATCCCTAAATTATCTTGGATATGCTTATAGGACGGAAAAACCTTACCACTCATCATCTGATAATTAAGAAGGAAGCAATAAACAGATTTGTGGTTTAGATTGAAGGTATAGCCTTTGATTTTTTTAATTTTATAAATTTCATCGAATGCACGGAAAAAGCTAGATTCGTTTTTCTTCTGATTCATTTAGTTCCTCATTATCATTAGTATCATTGGATTTTTTATGTTGGTCGATCATTCGGATTATTACTGTCTGTGCGCTTACTCGCTGTTTCTGGCTTTCTGCCATAACATATCGCAACAGGTCACGCGGGATATTTAGTTGCATTATTTATTCCTCTTTGTATCGTGTTTTTAGTTGCTTGGTGGGCTTCAGCTCCTTCAATGAAAGCTCAACAGCCAACCAGAAATCTGAACGTTTCTTTGTTCGTGAGCTTAGCTTCAGGGTTTGTGCTCGCTGAATTGCGATTTTTAAATCTTGATATTTCTCAATGTACTCTGCAACAGCCTCTGCGACATTCCAATATGCCATAGATATCCTCGTATAAAATTTAAATGCAAAAAGGCCAAACCTGTTGTATTAGGAAACAGGAGGCCAATTAATATTGATGTGGGTATGAAGGAAAGGTAATTACTTCTTTAATTTCTCACTTCATAATATCTAGTTTATCATTTATTCCTAAAAACTCAATACTTTTAAAAAATAAATTTGACATGTATGTCTATTTGCGAAACATACCCTTAGACCCACCAAAACATATCAAATTTCAATTCCAACACTCTACCTATATAAACACCCTGTCAACACACAACAATTTAAAATAGAGCGATTTTGTACTATTCTATTGCACATTAATGGCATGAGGCCATCTGAACCACACTATATTATTATCACACAACAACATTAGCTATCGCTGAGCCCCCATACAATATCTGTTCAGATATATAACACAACATATAATTATGTGTTTTAGTGGTGAGTAACAGACTCATGGAGCGTTAGCGCATTGAGTTTGTTAACTATTACTCTATATATTATAAGAAAAACAAGAAACCCATTACATTATCATTCCATGTGTTCCTTAAACACAAGTATGGAGTGAGTGGCACACGAACATAATATTTGTGTTGTCTATTCTTATGAACCACAACAAGGAATGAGTGTTAACGAATGTATTGTTAGTGGTTATTTGTCTTATCAAATTAAATAAAGAATAATAGATAACACAATCATTACATTATCATTCCATGACTGTGTTTAGGGCGACCACAAGCGAAGCGGTTGGCGACATTGGAGGTTGGAGCATAAGCGACAACAGACAGGGCGAGCCCATATATTATTTTAATATCTTTTCTTTTAGTCTTTTATTATATCTCTTCTTTTACGACGCACATATCTGCGTGACCCTTACGCACCCGTGTACGTCACTACCTACGCACATATCTGCGTCACCTAGTCTCGCACACGGGTGCGTTACTATTTTGGATTATCTCTTTATGTTTCCAGTGCTTCTGCTACCATCACTATATTTCACTGCAATTTTAATATCATTCTTTAATACATTGAAATTAATAGTAGAGTCCTCACCTTCAAAGCCATTTGAACCATCACGCCATCTGCCTACGTGATCGATATTTGTCCCAGGCAGGCCTCTCCAAACGATTCCATTCTCATTCATATTAACTTTGCATTCATAGTTCCATACTGTCTTATCTTGTGGTCTTACATAACCAACTTTGATCGTGTCGCCACCAACAACAAGCGGTTCTTTAACATTAATCAAGTTAGGCTTTTTGCCAAATTCAATGGCAATTGCTTGTTGGCAGACTTTATTTAGCTCTGTATTGCTTATCAGCTTCGCTCCGATATTTATATTAGCACTAGTTATTTTATGAAATTTGAATAATTCTTCTCCACCGTTGGCATTTTGCATTATGAAATAGCCTGATTGTTCTATGCCATCTCCTTTATACCTATATTTATTCTGTGAACTCAGCTCAGAGAATGTTTTCCCTTGATCATCTGAGACTCTAATATTAACAAAGGTATCAGGAAATTGGCATTCATACATCTTCTTTCCATTTGACACTTGAACTGCTGGAGTGGATGGAAGATAAAATTTTTGAAAAAATAAATCGCTCGGATCTATGCCTTTTTCTGCGCTTACAACACCGATACATATGCCATTGTAATCCCCTTCAGATAGGTGGATTGGTGACTCGTTATGTTGGGTAACATTGCTAGTTGGTTCCTTTCCACGAGATAGATACATTGACAGCAATATCATTCCTCCGACGAAGTAAATTGTTTTCATACTTTTCTTATCACTTCCCGCCATTTCATCCCCCATAAATTTAAAAGCAAAAGGCGACCATTGAGATCGCCGATTTCATTATGCTATGAATATAATAGTCCTTTCAGATTCCTTATCATCTAAATAATAATCAATTTTGATAACATCTGGAGCCTGAACTTTAATTGCTTTGTGGTATTTATCAGCCTTTGAATAAGAGTCGCCTGTGTAACTATCGCCTCTACGACATTGAGGGATTATAGATGGGTTTGGTAAATTCCACCCCATTGTATTAAATATACTATCGTAAACATCAGTGTTGTCTATATACCAATAATCTTCAATTATTATTTTATTTTTTACTGTGCCATCATAGTAAATCTCTATTGTAATTAGCTGCATAATGGCTCACTTAGAGAAAAACTCTGGATATTTAACACTGTTTCCGTCTTCAGGATTCTCCCATATGAATCCTACAATGTTATTTTTACTCATAAAATCGTTTATCTTCTCGTATATAATGGCTTCTCTGTTCTCTCGTTTATCACTGTCGTATTTATCATGCAAAGGTATAGAAGAAACCCTTTCTACTTCAATTTTTGATTTAATAATTTCAGGGTGGTGTGCTTGAATAAAAATGCAGCCGTCCTCTGGATATTGTATAACATCATTAGTGAGGTGAACATGAAGACCAATATGACCCTGCGCATCTTTAACTTTATACGTAAACAAGTATTTTTTATTCATTAATTACCTCTTGCATTGTGTTCCCCTTTGCTCACAATTAAACAAAAGGAGTCCCGAAGGACTCCAAGAGGCTATATATTAATATGTTGTGTGTCAATGACTTACATCACAAGTTGATATTCAATTCAATTTTATATGTTGTTTACACTGTTTAGCTTTGGGTTGTGTGATGGTATGCCCCTCGCCTCTTACATTTTCATAATAGCAAATACGATTCTTTCCCTTTATCTCCTGTGACTCAAGGCGATATGTGTCATATGCTGCACCATAGACAAATGTTGATAGCGTGAGAGATAACATTAAAAGTATTTTTGTGTTCATAGTGCAATCTCCAACGCTTCTTTGAGCTTGTCTAATGGAACATCACCACCGTACCTGTCATAACTGATAGCTTTGTTGGTGTGGCCCAAGATTGCAGCAGCATACTGCAAAGGGATGCCCGCAGCTTTCAGCTTGCTGGCTACCGTGTGCCGCAGGCTATGAAAATCTTTATCAACCGGCCTGTTACGGCTGAACCATTGCCCAAACAGATGGCTATAGCAGTTGTTCCGGTATGGTAGCTCTTTGAACAACCTACCCCCTTTCCTGCTTGCTACAAACTCCAAGAATCCAGCAGCCAACAATTTGCCATGGATTGGGACAAGCCGTTGGCTTGCTTCTGTCTTGAGGCTCTGATCTTTCCGTATGGCTCGAATGTTGAAGCACCAGACACCATTAACTTGCTCTATATCGTCGCTGTAGAGCTGGCAGGCTTCATTAGAACGCAATCCGTGGTATCGCCCTATCATGGCGATGAACATGCGCCACGGCTCTTGCTCCTTGGCCCATACATCGAACTGTTTAAGCTCTGGATCTGTGTAGCCGGATCTGACGTTGACCTCTTTGACCCTCTTCAGCTTCAAGCCTTTAAAGATGTCTGTTGTTTGCTCTGTATGGTCTGATAGCCAACTAAACAACAAACTCAGTTTTTGAATGTACTTATTGATTGTGGTCGGAGACTTGCCAGAACCCAACAGCCAAGTTTTGAACGAGACAGCATCAGTCTTTGTGTACTCAGACAGACATTTGTCGCCAATGTGTTCAATAAAGGTGTTGATGTAGTTTTGCTGGTTCTTGGTCTCTTTGGGAGCCCATGACAATTGCTTTTCCGCAATGTAGGACTCTACATATCGAGCCAGCATATCTACAGATGCTGAGCCTTGGTCTAGTTCGTTTTGATTGTGTTCGGAAGGTACAACGGGGGACTCGACCCCAGAGGGGCTGCCGGTGCAAGCAGGGATGTGAACGTGCCCGTTTAGCGGGGGATGTTGTGTCGTTGATGCTTCAGCTTCAAACCCAACGGGTTTAGACATGACATCACGGCAAGCAGCATCGGAGATGCATACAGCTTGCTGCACATCAGGGCTGGAATGATTGAAGTGAATTTGAAGTGCCAAGAGCTGGGCTTGTGCCTTGTCTCTTGTTTTGAGGGATTTACGGAAGGTCTGACGACGACCATTACACATGGTCACTCGTTGGTAGTAGTAGATCCCATTTCTATTCAACAGAAACATATGGCACCCCCTATGAGGATTGTGTGCCAGTTTGTGTGACAGTGATACACAAACAGCTTGCCTTCAACAAGCTAAGTTACTGATCTTAAACGGGATTTGCAGAAACAGGTGGTGGCCCCACCAGCCACATCCCGGCACTCGAGTCCCCCGCCTTGGCTGCTACCTTCCGGTCCTGACCAGGTTGACGAGTTATCAATGCGAGAGGACCAATGGGACCACCGGCGAGGAGAATAGCAAAGTCCCGTTTCATTGCAATGGCTTTCTGCCGAGGGACGAACCGTTCGCCTTATTTTTCAACAATCTGCCCAATGAATCAGCTAAACAGCATGAACTTGGCCCCCACCAGCAACATCAGCAGGGCGAACGCCTGCTTGAGCCGTTGCGGGGAAAGTTTATGGGCAAGCTTTGCCCCCACACGGGCAAATTGGGTGCTGGTGAGTACTATGCCGAGCAGGGCAGGCAGGTAGATGAAGCCAACACTCCACTCAGGCAGATCGGCATGACCCCAGCCGGCATAGAGGTAGCTGAGACTGCCCGCCAGCGCAATGGGCATGCTGCAGGCGGCGGAGGCCGCCACCGCATTGCGCATCGGCACGCTGTTCCAGCTGAGATAGGGCACGGTGAGCGAGCCGCCACCGATGCCAAACAGCGCCGACATCCAGCCGATGACGGTACCTGCTATGCCGGTGCCGACAGGTCCCGGCAGGTGCCGCTCCGCCTTGGGCTTGAGGTTGAGCCCCATCTGCAGCGCCATGGTCCAGGCGAAGCAGCCGATGATGATGTTGAGGGTGTTGGCGCTGAGCAGATTCGCGGTCATGCCGCCAAGCCAGGCGCCGATCAGCATGCCGGCCCCCAATCGGCGGATCACCACCCAGTCGACCGCGCCAGCCTCCTGATGTGCCCGCAATGAGCTGAAACCGGTGAAGATCATGGTGGGCAGCGAGGTTCCCAGCGCCAGATGGGTAATGATATCGGGGGCCACCCCCTGAGCGTGAAAGCTGAGTACCAGCACGGGCACTATGATGAGACCACCGCCGATCCCGAACAGCCCCGCCAACATGCCCGCAAAAGCACCCAGCAGCAGATAACCCATAAACAGCATAAAAATTCCTTCCCAGGTGGCGCCTGACCATCCAGACCAGAGCGCACATAAAAAAGAGATGGCCCTTGGGCCATCTCTTCATTGTGCCGGTTAACTCAAGGGAATGGTACCGTCCATCACCTTGTAGAAGGCCAGCACGGCGCAACCGAGCAGGGCCGCCGTCATCCCCTGCTCCAGCCGGTTGAGGCCGCGCAGCCCGTGATGCTGACGTGCCTTCCAGTAGATGAAGATGCCGGGGCTGTAGAGCAGCGCCACCAGCAGCAGATACTCGACACCGGCGGCATAGACCAGCCAGCAGCCATAGAGGGTGGCAATCAGTGCCAGCAGCAGGTCGCGCTTGCGCTGATGAGGCTGACCCTCGTAGGTCTCCCCTTTCAGCGCCAGTTTGAGGCCATAGGCACCGGAGAAGACATAGGGCACCAGCGCCGCCGAGGTGGCGATGTTGACCAGCGCCAGATAGGTGCTGCTCTGAAAGTAGATGATGATGAGAAAGGTTTGCACCAGGCAGGTAGAACACCAGAGCGATACCTTGGGCGAGCCATTCTTGTTCTCCTTGGCAAACCAGCCAGGGAAAACCCCCGTCTTGCCCGCGATATAGGGCACTTCCGCCGCCAGCACAGTCCAGCTCAGCAGGGCCCCCATCACCGAGATCACCAGACCGATGTTGATGAGCCAGGCACCCCAGGGGCCCACGACGGCTTCCAGGATCATGGCGGTGGACGGATTCTTGAGGGCGGCCAGCTGCGGCTGACTCATGACCCCCAGGGAGAACAGGGTCACCATGACGTAGAGCGCCAACGCGCCAAGCAGCGCCAGCACGGTGGCACGACCCACGTCCTTGCGATGACGGGCACGGGCGGAGACCACCACGGCCCCTTCGATGCCGATGAAGACCCAGAGCGTCACCTTCATGGTGGACTTGACCTGATCCATCACGGATCCCAGCTCCACGTTGTCGTGGCCCCAGATATCCAGCGTGAAAGTCTGCATGTTGAAGGCAAGCAGGATGGCAACGCAGAACACGATGAGCGGCACCATCTTGGCGATGGTGGTGACTATGTTCACCAGGGCCGCGACCTGGATCCCGCGCAGCACCAGGGCATGCACCGACCAGATGAGGAGGGAGGCGAGCGTGATGGCCACGGGCGTGTTGCCGTCGCCGAAGATGACATTGTCCGGGGTATCGAAGAAGTAGCTCAGGGCGCTGAACACCACGATGGCGTAGGAGACGTTGGCCAGCAGCTGACAGAGCCAGTAACCCCAGGCGGCGTTGAAGCCGATGAAATCGCCGAAGCCGGCCTTGGCATAACTGAAGATACCGCCATCGAGATCCGGGCGGCGCATGGAGAGATTCTGGTAAACCAGCGCGAGACAGATCATGCCAAGACCAGTGATGGCCCACCCCAGGGCAACGGCCCCGGCGCTGGCATGAGCGGCAATATTTTGTGGCAGACTGAAGACCCCGGCGCCGACCATGGAGCCGATCACCAGCGAGATGAGGGCGCCAAGCCCTAGTTTCTTGTCCATCTCAATCCTGTTTGATTAGGCGGCGGCAGAGCATCCGTATTCATACTGCGCGCAATATGGGAGGGGCGAAAAATCCGTACCCCGTGAAAAAGGCGGCAACTATATTGCATGACTATTCCGACCGCAATCCCTCGTACCGTCAATCATGCGCCGTCTTGACCGCGCGCAATTCTACAGCACTGACCTCAAGCGCCTGTGAGCTGGCTCAAATTAAGAAAGACCCGTTGATATTTCACATTTTTCCATGACTTCGCCCCCGTTTTTCGGATCAGACCTGCATGAGTATTCAATTTGTCGATGGGGGCATGACGCTGGCTTGTTGATAAATACTTCAATAAAAATGCCCCTGTGCCAGAGGCCAGGGGCAGCGTCTTCACCGCCGATACACTCAGAGTCGCAAGCCACCGTCGAGCTCTATCATGCGCCCGGACAGATAGTCATTGGCGAGAATAAAATGCACGGTTTCGGCCAGCTGGTGCGCCTCCCCCAGGCTGCCGACCGGGATGGCCTGCTGCATGCGCGCCATCGCCTCCGGTTTCATCGCCGCCGTCATGTCGGTGGCAAACACCCCCGGGGCTATGCCCATGACCCGAATGCCGTGGCGGGCCAGTTCCCGCGCCCAGGTCACCACCAGGGAGGCAACCCCCGCCTTGCTGGCGGCATAGTTGCTCTGGCCTATGTTGCCCGCACGGGCGATGGAGGATATGTTGACGATGACGCCGCCTTGTCCGCCCCTGGCCATCAGGGCCGCCCCTTCGCGACCACAGAGGAAGGTGCCGGTCAGGTTGACGTCGATGACGGCCTGCCACTGGGCCAGACTCATCTTCTCCACCAGTTCACCCTCTTTCACCTTGATGAGCATGCCGTCCCGCAGGATCCCGGCGCAGTTGATGAGGCCATGCAGGGCACCACATTGCTCTTTAATCGCGGCAAAGGTCGCCTCCACCTCGGCTTCACTCGCCACGTTGCAGACGAACAGGGCGCACTGGCCATCACGGCTGCGCAGCTCGGCTTCGGTCACCTCCAGATCGGTACGATTCACATCGATCAACGCCAGCACGGCGCCCTGACTGGCCAGGCTCAGGGCGATGGCGCGGCCGAGCCCCCTGCCCGCCCCCGTGATGGCGATGACTTTCTGCTTGATATCCATGGGTACTCCTTGTTGTTAACTGAGTTGCAGCCCGCTTGATGAGGTGATGAGCAAACTGCCGCAGACTAACCGGCCTGTGACGGGTCCTGCGTTTTATCCAGATAGAGCTCGACGATACTGGAAAAATCCTTGCTCTCCTGACCCTGGCTTGCGTGCAGGTTGAACAGGTTGCGGGCCAGGGCCCCCATGGGCACGGCGCTGTGGGCATGTTCGGCCAGGGCCATGGCCAACCCCAAGTCTTTAACCATCAATCGGGTCATGAAGCCCCCCTGATAGTTGCGGGCGGCAGGTACGTTCGCCATCACGCCAGGCCAGGGGTTGTAGCGCTCCAGGCTCCAGTTGTTACCTGAGCTCTTGCCCATGATGGTGGAGAGCACGCCCGGATCCAACCCCTCCTTCACCCCGAGCGCCAGCGCCTCGGCGGTGCCCGCCATGTGGATGGCGAGCAACATGTTGTTGCACATCTTGGCGATCTGGCCCGCTCCAAGCGCCCCGGCATGAAACAGGTTCTGCCCCATGCAGGCGAGCACGGGTTTGGCTGCCTCGAAATCCGCCAGTTCGCCGCCGACGATAAAGGTGAGGGTCCCCGCCGCCGCCCCGGCGACGCCACCCGAGACGGGGGCATCGATAAAGCGGATCCCCCGGGCTCGTGCCGCCTCCCCCACCTGGCGGGCCGAGGCCACGTCTATGGTGGAGCAGTCGATCACCAGGGCCCCCGCGGGCAAGGCTGCCAGCAGATCCTGTCCGGCACTCTCGCCGAGCCAGAGCCCGCGCACGTGCTCACCGGCGGGCAGCATGCTGATGACCACGTCGCAATCGGCCACCGTTTCGCGGGCATCCCCGGCGGCGATGCAACCGGCGGCGATCGCCTTGGCGACACTCTCCGGCATCAAGTCAAACACCCGGACCCCGTGCCCCGCCCTGGCCAGGTTGGCGGCCATGGGGCCCCCCATGTTGCCCAGCCCGATAAACCCAATCCTTGTCATCTCGTCTGCTCCTTGCCGTGCTGGCTATCCAGCAACCTGTGTCTGTTGATCCCCTGACGCCTTCTACTTGAAGGCTCAAGGTGCCAGGGGATTTTTCCCCTCGGGCCAGCGATAGAAGGCATCCAGCCAGTCAGTGCCGGGTTGCGGCGCCTGCCAGCGCGGGGACCTGTCCTTGTCGATGAGCAGTGCCCGCACCCCTTCCACAAAATCCCCTTTCAGCACGCAGTTGACCGAGAGTGCCAGCTCATCGGCAAACACCTCGGTCAGCGACTGGCGGCGCGCCTGCCAGTACTGACGCCAGAGGATGGCGCGACTGATGGGGCTGCCACTGCAGCATGTGTCACGGGCCTGCGCCAGGCTCCCTTCGCCAAGCTCGGGATCGAAGACGGCATCGTATAACCGATCCAACACCCCTTGCAGGGTACACCCAGCCAGCAGGGCATCGATCCTGGCCTGATGGGGCAAGAGCACAGGCGCTGGCAGCGGCTGGTCCGCCTCTGCCTGCAAGCCGCTCAGCAACCGTTCGATCTGCTCGCGCGGCGCGGCCTTTGCCCCCCACTCCAGCGCAGCCAGCCGCGGCAACAAGGCAGCACGCTCACTGCTGGCGATGGCGTGATCCGCCAGCCCCAGGCCGATGGCATCCGCGCCGTTGAAACGGGCGCCGGTCAGCCCAAGCCAGAGCCCGAGTCGCCCCGGCATGCGGCTTAAAAACCAGCTGGCCCCCACGTCCGGGTAGAGACCTATGGTCACCTCCGGCATGGCGAACAAACTCTTATCGGTCACCACCCGAAAGTCGGCACCGGCGAACAGGCCTATGCCGCCCCCCATGCAGATGCCATCCACCACACAGATGAGTGGTTTGGCATAACGGTGAATATGGTGGTCAAGCCGATACTCCTGCTCAAAAAAATCCCGCGCATAACCAAACAGCGCCTGCTCGCTCTCCTCCTGCTGGCGGTAATAGAAGGATCGGATGTCGCCGCCGGCGCAAAATGCCTTCTCGCCGGCCCCATGCAACAACACGCAAACGATGGCCGGGTCCTGCTCCCAGCGGGTCAGCGCAGCCTGCAACAGCTGGATCATCTCAAGGCTCAGGGCGTTGAGGGAGGTTGGGCTGTCCAGGGTCAGCACGCCGATATGATGGCCGTCCGCCGTGGGGTGGGTTGTGACGCGTACCGATTCACTCATGCCTCATCCCCCTGCCTGGCAGATGCCTCGTATTGCCAGCGCGGTGGCCGCTTCTCCAGGAAGGCTGCCACCCCTTCACGCTGGTTGGCGTCTGCAAACAGCTCAAGGAACAGGCTGCGCTCCAGCGGCAACGCCGCGTCCCGATGGCCGCTGCGTCCCTGATTGATAAGGCGCTTGCAGGCGCGCAGGGCGCTCGGGCTCTGACGCTCCACCAGCTGGGCCATCTGGTGCGCCACGTCCCAGGCATGCCCCTCCTTTACCACCTCCTCCACCAGCCCCATCTCGTAGGCCAGGGTGGCACTCACCTTCTCGCCACAGAGGATCATCCGCTTGGCCCAGCCCGGGCCCACCAGCTCGGTGAGACGCTGGGTGCCACCGGCGCAGGGCAGCAAGCCCACGGAGGCCTCCGGCAGCCCCAGCTTGGCCTGCTGCTCGGCGATGCGGATGTCGCAGGCCAGCGCCACCTCCAGCCCGCCACCCATGGCATAACCATTGATGGCGGCTATGCTGACGCCGTGGAAACCGGCCAGCGCCTCGAAGGCGCGACCAAAGGCCTCGGCCACCTCGCGAGCATGATCCAGATCGCCGTCGGCAAACATCTTGAGATCGGCGCCGGCGCAGAAGAACTTGTCCCCCGCCCCGCGGATAACCAGGGCCACCACGTCGGGGCGGCTGTCCAGCTCCACCATCATCTGCAAGAAGGCCTGCAGGCTGGCCAGGGTCCAGGTGTTGGCGGGCGGATGGTCGAGGGTGATGTAGGCCACGTGACCGTGATATTCGAGCCTGATCCTTGTCATTGCGTTGTCCTTGTCAAAAACCTGCCTCATGATGACAGGGTTGAATGGAGCCGACCTTCGGCTGGCTCACAAAGCCTGGCGACGGCTCAGGGGCAGATAATATGTTATGCCAGCGACAGGCCGGGCCGCGCCAACAAGCAGCAGACGATGCGCCATCCCATCACCCGCCCTGGCGTCGTCCAGGCTATGGTGCCCATCCCCTTACTCCAGCGACAGACCTGAGTCTGCCAGCAGGCGGCGGGCTATGATCAGCCGCATCACCTCGTTGGTACCTTCCAGAATGCGGTGGACCCGGGTATCGCGCAGGTAACGCTCCAGCGGATACTCGCGGATATAACCATAGCCGCCAAAGAGTTGCAGAGCCTCGTCACAGACGCGATACCCCACGTCGGTGGCGAAACGCTTGGCCATGGCGCACCAGGCGCTCTTGTCCGGGCTGCCTCTGTCCAGCTTGTCGGCCGCCTGACGTACCATCAGCCGAGCCGCCGCCAGCTCGGTGGCCATGTCGGCGAGACGAAACTGCACGCTCTGGAATTCGCTGATGGGGTGGCCAAACTGCTGGCGCTGCTGCACATGGGCCAGGGCATCGTCCAGCGCCTGCTGGGCGGTGCCCACAGAGCAGGTGGCGATGTTGATGCGCCCGCCATCCAGCGCCTGCATGGCAAACTTGAACCCTTCCCCCTCCTGCCCCAGCCGATAGCTGGCGGGAATGCGCACCCCGTTGAAGATCACCTCCCGGGTCGGCTGGCTGTTCCAGCCCATCTTCTCCTCCGCCTTGCCGTAGACAATCCCTTCACTATCGGCGGGCACCATGAAGGCAGAGATCCCCTTGGCCCCGTCGCCTCCGGTGCGGGCCATCACCACCAGTACCTGGGTGCTGCCTGCCCCTGAGATGAACACTTTGCTGCCGTAAATGAGGTAATCCTCGCCGTCACGTACCGCACGGGTCTTGAGGGCCGCAGCATCTGAGCCTGCCCCCGGCTCGGTAAGGCAATAAGAGCCCAATAGTTCACCACTGGCGAGCCTCGGCACCCACTGCTCGGCGACATCACCAGGCAGCCAGCTGCCCAGCATCCAGCTCACCATGTTGTGGATGGTCAGGTAAGCCGTGGTGGAGGTACAACCCATGGCGAGGCGCTCGAAGATGAGGCTGGCATCAAGCCGTGGCAGGCCGAGCCCGCCATACTGCTCCGGGGTATAGAGGCCGCAAAAGCCCAGCGCCGCCGCCTGCTTGATGGTGGGGACGGGAAACTCGTGATCTCTGTCCCAGCGGGCGGCATGGGGTTTGAGCGCCTCATTGGCAAAGGCGGTGGCCGCCTCGACATAAGCCTGTTGATCCTCGGTCAGGGTAAAATCCATCTTGTCCTTTTCCTTGTGCCCTTTGTCTGTTGTCTCTCTGGCCCACGCGCAACGCAGGCTGATGGTCAGGTTCGCGCCGGTCGGCATTGCCCGATCCTGTGTCTTTTTCCCCTTAACGCAGACTGATGGTCATGTTGGGGCCTGTGGGGATGTCCTCGTCGAACCAGCGTTCGGTCACCGTCTTGGTCTCGGTGTAGAAGCGCACCGCCTGCTTGCCGTAGGCGTGCAGATCCCCGTAGAAGGAGCCACGCCAGCCGGTGAAGGAGAAAAATGGCAGCGGCACCGGGATGGGCACATTGATCCCCACCTGACCCACGGCAACCTCGTGACGAAACTTGCGGGCAGCCGCGCCGCAGCCGGTGAAGATGGCGGTGCCGTTGCCGTAGGGGTTGGTGTTGATGAGGGTCAGCGCCTCGTCCAGGCTCTCCACCTCCAGACAAGCGAGCACGGGGCCGAAGATCTCCTCTTTATAAATCCGCATCTCCGGGGTCACACCGCGAAACAGGGTCGGCCCCACCCAGTTGCCCACCGGATAGCCCGCCACATCGCAGAAGCGGCCATCGAGCAGGCACTCGGCCCCCTCGGTGATCCCCGCCTCGATGAGACCCTCTACCCTGACTTTCGCCTCCGGGCTGATGAGGGGACCATAAGCTGCCTCGGGATCGTGCCAGACCCCGGGTTTCACCTTGGCAAACTCGGCGGCGAGCTCGGGGATCCAGTCGCGGGCGGAGCCCACGAACACCGCCACACTGATGGCCATGCAGCGTTGCCCGGCCGCGCCGACACCGGCTCCCACCAGATTGCTCAGCACCTGCCCCTTGTTGGCATCCGGCATGATCACCATGTGATTCTTGGCACCGACGAAACACTGGGCCCGCTTGAGGTGTTCGGTGGCGGTGCGATAGACATGCGCCCCGACCCGGGCAGATCCGACAAAGCTGACCGCCTTCACATCGGGATGACACAACAGTGCATCCACCTGCTCGGCGCCACCATGTACAACGGAGAGGATACCCTTGGGAGCCCCCGCCTCGGTGAACAGCTCGGCCAGCCGCATGGGGGTGAGCGGATCCTGTTCGGAAGGCTTGAGCACGAAGCCGTTGCCGCAGGCCACCGCCAGCGGGAACATCCACAGCGGTATCATGGCGGGAAAGTTGAACGGCGTGATGCCGACACAGACCCCCAGCGGCTGCACCCAGGAGTGACCATCGACCCGGCGCGCCACGTTGCCCATGGTCTCCCCCATGGTCTGGCTGGCAACGCCGCAGGCCTGCTCCACCACCTCGATGCCGCGCCACACATCCCCTCTGGCGTCCGCCAGATTCTTGCCGGTCTCCTGGGCCAGCAGGGAGGCCAGCTCATCGTGATGGGCTTTGAGCAGATGCTGGTAATTGAACATGACCCGTGCCCGCTCGGGGGCCGGCACATCCCGCCACAGCAGATAGGCGTCGTGGGCGCAGCGCACCGCTCGCTCAACCTCGGCCGGGGTAGCCCTCGGCACGCGCGCCAGCAGGCTTTGATCCGCCGGATTGGTCACCTCGATCCACGCCTCGCTCGTGGAAGCACACGCCTCGCCACCGATATAAAGCGGTACATCGCCGTACTGGGTCTGATGGTTGCTCATGCCCTGCTCTCCTTGCCGGCAGGCTGTAATGGGTACTGGCTGGTCATGCAGCTCACTCCTTGAGTTCGGTTGATGGAGGGAGACGAGCCGCCTTGCAACCGCCACCCGACAATTTACCTTAGACTAACAATCAATTTACGTTTACGCTAACGTAAACTCAACTCGCAAATGGACTGACCAGTTTGCATCCCCACCTTCCGTACAAGGGGAGCAAATGGTTTCCAACGTAATAAGGAGAGCAAGGATGCACGCAGTGATGGATGAGACCCTCCGCGCCCTGACCGAGCAGGTCGAGGCCTTCTGCCAGAAAGTGATAGCGCCGCGCGCCGCCGAGATCGATCACAGCAACGCCTTCCCGCGCGATCTCTGGCCGCAAATGGGCGAACTCGGGTTGCACGGCATCACGGTGGCAGAGGAGTATGACGGTGTCAGCCTCGGCTATCTGGCCCATGTGCTGGTGATGGAGCAGGTGAGCCGCGCCAGCGCCTCGGTCGGTCTCTCCTACGGCGCCCACTCCAACCTCTGCATCAACCAGATCCACCGTCACGGCACCCCTGATCAGAAGGCGCGCTATCTGCCCGCCCTCGTCAGTGGCAAGCACGTGGGGGCCCTGGCCATGAGCGAGCCGGGCGCCGGCTCCGACGTGGTCAGCATGCGGCTGACCGCAGATAAAGAGGGCGATCACTTCGTGCTGAACGGCACCAAGATGTGGATCACCAACGGCCCTGACGCCGATACCTTCGTCATCTATGCCAAGACGGATGCCAAGGCCGGGCCTAAGGGGATATCGGCCTTTATCGTCGAGGCGGGCACGCCCGGTTTCACCACGGCCCAGAAGCTCGACAAGCTCGGCATGCGCGGATCCAGCACCTGTGAGCTGGTGTTCGACAACTGCCGCGTCCCGCAACAGAACCTGCTCGGCACCCTGCATGGCGGCGTCAAGGTACTGATGAGCGGGCTGGATTACGAGCGGGTGGTGCTGGCGGCGGGCCCCCTCGGCATCATGCAGGCCTGCATGGACGTGGTGCTGCCCTATGTGCGCGAGCGCAAACAGTTCGGTCAGGCCATCGGCGAGTTCCAGCTGGTGCAGGGCAAGCTGGCGGACATGTACACCCGTCTGGCCAGCAGCCGCGCTTTGGTCTATTCGGTGGCGAGCGCCTGCGATCAGGGCCGCACCAGCCGCAAGGATTGCGCCGCCGCCATCCTGTTTGCCGCCGAAAATGCTACCCAGATGGCGCTGGATGCCATTCAGCTGTTGGGGGGTAACGGCTACATCAATGAATACCCCACAGGTCGCCTGCTGCGGGACGCCAAGCTCTACGAGATAGGCGCCGGCACCTCGGAAATTCGCCGCTGGCTCATCGGCCGCGAGCTGATGGGAGAGAATGTATGAGGTCTCTCCTTTTATGCCCTGATATCGGCAGCAACGCACTGATGGGGGAAGACGCATGAGCCGGATCCACTCCCGCCTCGACACGGCGAGCCCAGAATTTGCCGAGCGCCACTCGGCCATGCAGGCACTGGTCGAGGATCTCAATGCCCGTCTCGACGAGATAGCCCTGGGGGGCGGCGAGGCCAACAACACCCGCCATCAGGCCCGTGGCAAGCTGCTGCCCCGCGAGCGCATCAACCAGCTGCTGGACCCGGGCTCCCCCTTTCTCGAACTCTCGGCGCTGGCCGCCTGGCAGGTCTATGACGAGCCTGTGCCCGCCGCCGGCATCATCACCGGGCTCGGCCAGATTGCGGGCAGGCTCTGCCTGCTGGTGGTGAACGATGCCACCGTCAAGGGGGGCACCTACTACCCGCTCACGGTGAAAAAGCATCTGCGCGCCCAGGCCATCGCCGAGCGGCTGCGCCTGCCCTGCCTCTATCTGGTGGATTCCGGCGGCGCCTTCCTGCCCATGCAGGATGAGGTATTTCCCGACCGGGAACATTTTGGCCGCATCTTCTACAACCAGGCGCGCATGTCGGCCCGGAACATCCCCCAGCTGGCGGTAGTGATGGGGCTGTGCACCGCTGGCGGCGCCTATGTGCCCGCCATGGCGGATGAATCCATCATGGTCAAGAACCAGGCCACCATCTTTCTGGCCGGCCCACCGCTGGTCAAGGCGGCCACGGGCGAGGAGATCAGCGCCGAGGCCCTCGGCGGCGCCGAGGTGCACTGCGCTCACTCAGGCGTGGCGGATCACCTGGCCCGCGACGATGCCCATGCGCTGGCCATAGCCCGCACGTTAGTTGGCAACCTGGGAGAACACGCCACTCCATCCACCCCAGCCTATGACGCCCCCCTTTACCCCATTGAAGAGCTCTACGGCCTGGTGGGGACCAGCCTCAAGCGCGCCTATGACGCCCGCGAGCTCATCGCCCGCCTGGTGGACGGTTCCGAGTTTGACGAATTCAAGGCACTGTTTGGCACTACGCTCGTCACCGGCTTTGCCCGGATCGAGGGCATGCAGGTGGGGATCCTCGCCAACAATGGCGTGCTGCACAGCGACAGCGCCCAGAAAGGTGCCCACTTTATCCAGCTCTGCAATAGGCGCTCAATTCCCCTGCTGTTCCTGCAAAATATCACCGGCTTTATGGTGGGCAGTACCGCCGAGCGGGAAGGTATCGCCAAACATGGGGCCAAACTGGTCACCGCCGTGGCCTGCAGCCGGGTACCCAAGGTAACGCTCATCGTCGGTGGCAGCTTCGGTGCCGGCAACTACGGCATGTGCGGCCGCGCCTACGACCCCGATTTTCTGTTCAGCTGGCCCAACAGCCGCATCTCGGTGATGGGGGGCGAGCAGGCCGCCGGTGTGCTGGTACAGGTGCGCCGCGACAAACTGGCCGCCGAGGGCAAGCCGTTGAGCGAGCAGGAGGCGGACGCCATCCGCACGCCCGTGATCGCCCAGTATGAACGGCAGGGTCATCCCTACTACGCCAGCGCCCGGCTGTGGGATGATGGCGTCATAGATCCAGCCCAGAGCCGCACCGTACTGGCGCTGGCGCTGGCCGCTTGTCAGGGGGCCGAGACAGGCCCGGAACAGTACGGCATCTTCCGGATGTAAGGAGTTCGACATGTCCGATCCACTTTTCAGCGGTGCTCAGCAAGGATTTCGTCTGGAGCGTCACGGTCCGCTGGCCGAGCTGGTGCTTTCGCGCCCAGCCTGCCACAACGCCTTCGATGCCGACCTCATGCTGGGGCTGCTCGATTGCCTCGACGATCTGGTCCATCGCCACGGCCACGCGCTTGCCGAGCGGCCTCATGCCCTCTTGCTGCGGGCAGAGGGCAGGCACTTTTGCGCCGGCGCCGATCTCAACTGGATGCGCAACCTGGCCCACGCCGATTTCGAGCACAACCGGGAAGATGCCCGGGTGCTGGCGCGGCTGATGCAAACCCTGGACGAGCTGCCCTTCCCCACGGTGGCGCTGGTGCAAGGCGCGGCCTTTGGCGGGGCGCTCGGCCTTGTCTGCGCCTGCGATCTGGTGCTGGCGAGCGAGGATGCCCGCTTCTGTCTCTCCGAGGTGAGTCTGGGACTGGTGCCTGCGGTGATCAGCCCCTATGTGGTGCGCGCCATGGGCATGCGCCAGGCACGCCGCTACATGCTGAGCGCCGAACCCTTTGATGCCATCACCGCCTGCCGTCTCAATGTGGCGCACCAGCTGACCAAACCGGAGCAGTTGCTGGCCGAAGGGCGCACGCTGGCCCTGCGCCTGTGTCGCAACGGCCCGGAGGCAATGAAGGAGACCAAACGGCTGCTGGCCGCCATCGAGAGCCACACTGCCAGCCTGCACGAAGAGAAAACCGTCGAGACCATAGCCCGGGTGCGGGTCGGACTCGAGGCCCAGGAGGGGATGCAGGCCTTCTTCGACAAACGCCCCCCCGCCTGGCGCCCCCGTTTCAAGGATGAAGCATGACCCAAGATCACCCCATCACGCACCGGCTGATCGCCCACAGTGGCGAGGATAACCGCAGTGCGGATCAACACATCAGGCCCCTGTGTACTTTTATGAGCGAGGCGCAAAAATGACCCATCAGGCTCCCATCAAGCGCCTGCTGATCGCCAATAGAGGCGAGATCGCCGTGCGTATCATCAAGACGGCCCGCCGCCTCGGCATCCACACCATCGCCCTCTACTCGGACGCTGACGCCTGCGCCATGCATGTGCGAGAAGCCGACGAAGCCTGGTATCTGGGGCCGGCTCCCGCACGGGAGAGCTACCTCGACGCCGCCAAGGTGCTGCGCATCGCCCAGCAGGCCAAGGCCGACGCCATCCATCCCGGTTACGGCTTTTTGTCGGAGAACAGCGACTTTGCCACCGCTTGCGAACAGCGCGGCCTGCGTTTCATAGGCCCAAGCGGCGCCGCCATTCTCGCCATGGGCGACAAGTCGGGGGCCAAGGCGCTGATGCTGGCGGCAGGTGTGCCCGTGCTGCCCGGCTATCACGATGCGGATCAGCGCCCCGAGTGGCTGCGCGAGCAGGCCTTGCTGACCGGCTTCCCGCTCCTTATCAAGGCCGCTAGCGGCGGCGGTGGCAAGGGGATGCGCCGGGTCGATCGGATCGATGAATTCGACGCGGCGCTGGCGGCGGTCAAGCGCGAAGCGCTGGCCGCCTTCGGGGATGATCATGTGCTGCTTGAGCGCTATCTGGCCCGCGCCCGCCACGTGGAGGTGCAGGTGTTTGCCGATAGCCTCGGCAACGCCATCTACCTGGGGGACAGGGATTGCTCCTTGCAGCGCCGCCACCAGAAAGTGATCGAAGAGGCCCCTGCGCCGAACATAGCGCCTGTCCTGCGCCGCGCCATGGGCGAGGCGGCCGTTGCCGCCGCCAGAGCCATCGACTATCGAGGCGCAGGCACCATAGAGTTTCTGCTGTGCGGGGATGAGTTCTTCTTCATGGAGATGAACACCCGCCTGCAGGTGGAGCATCCGGTCACCGAGTGCGTCACCGGACAGGATCTGGTGGCCTGGCAGTTGGCGGTGGCCGAAGGCAAGCCGCTGCCGCTCACCCAGGATGAGGTGGTACTGCGCGGGCACGCGGTGGAGGCGCGCCTCTACGCCGAGGATGTGGGGGCCGGTTTCCTGCCCGCCAGCGGCCCCATCGCCTGGCTCAGCTGGCCCAAGGGGGTGCGCATCGATACCGGCGTCGCCCCCGGCCCCGACGTCAGTCCCTATTACGATCCCATGATTGCCAAGCTCATCGCCCACGGCCAGAGCCGTGCCGAGGCCTTTGCCTGCCTGGCCGACGCGCTGGCGGCGCTGGAACTGGGCCCCCTGATACACAATGGGGCGCTGCTGCTGCGCCTGTGTCAGGAGCCGGACGTGCTGGCCATGCGCCACCATACCCAGTGGCCTATCCCCACCGAGCCGCAAGCCATCCCTGAGCTTGCCTGGCCACTGGCCACCCTCTGGCTCGCCAGCCGCAGTGCCGATGCCTCTCCCTGGCAACAGGCCCGCGGCTTTCGGCTGGGCCGCGCCCGCAGCTTTACCGCAGCGGTGCGCATCGGCGAGGAGGCACGGGTGCTAACCCTCGCCGAGCGGACCGGCGCCCTGCTCTGGCAGGGTGAGGAGATCATCTGCGAGCTGGGCGCCGATCATATCCGCCTGCAGCAGGCAGGGCGCTGGCAGCGCTACCCGGTCCAGACGCTGACCGCCACCGAGTGCGTGTTGCTGCTCGATGGCCAGCGCATCCGCTTCTGCACCGATGATCAACACCATCAGCTGCATCATGATCAGGACACCCGCACCGCACAGGGCGCAACGGCACCCATGCACGGCATCGTTGTGGCGCTGCTGGTCGAGGTTGGACAACACGTCACCAAGGGCCAGTCCCTGCTGGTGCTGGAGGCGATGAAGATGGAGCACGTCTTGAAAGCCGACCGGGATGGGGTGATCGAGACCCTGCAATGCAAACAAGGGGAACAAGTGAGCCAGGGGACCATACTGGTGCGCTTTGCCGATGCCTTAGTCCAACAAGCGAGCGGGTCATGAAGAGAGAATCAGGAATGCAGGATGACAAGGTGAGTCTGGTGGAGATGGGCCCGCGCGACGGCCTGCAAAACGAGGCCCGTACCCTGCCGCTCGTCCAGCGGTTGGAGCTTGTTCAGCGCCTCGCCGAGAGCGGTCTGCAACGTATCGAGGTGGGGGCCTTCGTCTCGCCCAAAAGAGTGCCGCAGATGGCGGACTCCGCCGAACTTTTTAACGCCCTGCCGCGCAAGGTGTCAACCCGCTACGGCGCTCTGGTGCCCAATCTGCAGGGCTTGCAGGCAGCCATTGCCGCCCGGGCCGACGAAATTGGCCTCTTCACCGCCTGCTCCGATGGCTTTACCCGCGCCAATATCGGCATCGGAGTGGAGGAGTCCCTGGTGCGCTTTGCCCCGCTGGTGCTGGAGGCACGCCGTCTCGGCATCAAGGTGCGCGGCTATCTCTCCACCGTCATCGCCTGCCCGTTCGACGGTCCGACCCGTCCCAAGCGGGTCGCGGCCATGGCCGAGCGACTGCTGGATCTCGGCTGTCACGAGATCTCACTGGGTGACACCATAGGGGTCGGCACCCCGGGCACGGTGGCGCCCATGCTGGATGCGGTGCTGCACGAGATCCCCGCAGGCCGGCTCGCGGTGCATTTTCACGACACCTTTGGCCAGGGACTGGCCAACCTGCTGCCGGCGCTGGAGCGCGGCATCCGCACCATAGACTGCTCGGTGGCCGGGCTGGGCGGTTGCCCCTATGCGCCGGGGGCCTCCGGCAACGTCGCCTCGGAGGAGGTGGTCTACCTGTTGCACGGCCTTGGCATGAGCACAGGGGTGAATCTTGATAAATTGGCCGCCACCGGTCAGTGGGTGAGCAAGCAACTCGGTCGTCCCAACGGCTCCCGGGTCGGCCAGGCCCTGCACGCCAATGCCATGCGGCTTCGAACCTCACTGTCAACGGGAGCACAACATGATCTCTAACCCCCTGCCCGGCAAGGAGATCACCTACAGCATCTCCGAGCTGGCCCACGAATTCGACATCACGCCGCGCACCATCCGCTACTACGAGGATGAAGGCCTGATCACCCCGACTCGGGAGGGGCAGACCCGCATCTACAGCCACAAGGACAAGATCCGGCTGAAGTTGACCCTGCGCGGCAAGCGGCTCGGCTTCAGCCTGGCGGAGATCCGCGAGCTGTTTGACATGTATGACACGGACAGATCGAGCAAAACCCAGCTTCACTCCATGATCCAGCTCATCGACGCCAAGCGCCAATCCCTGCGCCAGCAACTGGAAGACATCCAGATGGTGATGGCGGAACTGGAGGCCGCCGAGCAGCGCTGTGCAAATTCCCTTAACAGCTTGAAAACCAGCGCAGATTAACCGAATCTGGAATCATCTCACCGCCTTGGTGCCTCCATGAAACGCTGGTGTTGCTTGTTGCTCTTGCTCTGCTCCACTGCATGGAGCCATCCCCTGATCAAGGTCGGGGGTTACCCCTATGCTCCCTTCGTGGTCAAGGAGGGGGAAAACAGTTATCAAGGGCTGACGCTGGATCTCATTGATGAGCTCAACGCGATTCAGCAGGATGTGCGTTTCGTGTTCGTGCCCACCTCGGCCCCCCATCGCTATCAGGCGCTGGCACTCGGCCGCTTCTCCCTCATGCTGTTTGAAGACATTCGCTGGGACTGGAACGCGGATCAGGTGCGCATGACCCGGCCGCTGCTGCTGGGCGGCGAGCGTTACGTTGCTCTCAAGGCACCGGGCCGTGATCAATCCTTCTTCGATGAGCTTGATCAACGCCAGCTGATCGGGGTTAACGGCTACCACTACGGGATTGCCAATTTCAACGCCACGCCGGACGAGCTGAAACGGCACTTCACCATCACCCTGGTCAAGGACAACATCAGTGTCCTGCAGGGGTTGTTCAAAGGGCGCGGCGAAGTGGCGATCCTCAACCTCTCTTATCTGAATGAGTTCAGCAAGCAGTATCCGCAGCAGGCCGCCCGCCTGCTGCAATCTGACAAGTGGGATCAGCAATACGAGCTAAGGGCACTGCTCAGTCCGACGGCAGGTGTCTCGACCAGCCAGCTGGAAACCTGGCTGACCGAGTTGCAAAGAAGCGGAAGACTGGCACGCCTTTGGACAAAGTACGGCGTACAGCATCAAGTGGCACCATGATCATGCCCTGATATTTTGGTACCCTATGCGCATCAATTGGAGACCCCCATGCCCAAGCCCCTGCGTGCCCGCCTGCTGCGCTACGTCCTTTACTCCTGCGCCGTATTGCTCATCTCCCTGTTAATCCTGTTATGGCAAGCCCCCACCCTCACCCAGCGCCACCTGCCGGGCTGGCTGGCCAAGCATTACGGCCTGCGCCTGACGCTGGGGGAGATAAACGTCGGTCTGCGTCACCCTTCCCTCGCCATCGGCCCCTCGGCGCTGCTTGATGAAAAACAGCAACCCATCATCGCCTTCGAGCGCTTGCAGGTTATCCCCGCACTTGGCGAAAGCTGGCGGCAGAAGGCCATCATATTGAGTGAGGCCACCCTCACCCGGCCGACGGTGCAGCTTGTTCGGCTCCCGGACAACAAGGGTGTCATCCGTTTCAACCTGACCGACGCCCTGGCCCGCTTGCTGGTCCCGACACAGACACCCGCCCCTGCCGGCGGCGAACCGCCCCTGGTACAGATAACCAGGCTGGCCGCCACCACGGGGCATCTCCGCTATCAGGACAGTCGCAAGAACAGCAGCCCGGGCTGGGTACCACCGCTCACCCTGAGCGGGCTCGACCTGCAGCTGCCGGATTTCACCACGGCGCCAACCCGCACCAACCAATTTCATTTGAGCGCCACCCTCAACCAGCACAGCCCGCTCAAGGCCAGTGGCGAGCTCGACATCATGACGGGAGCAGGCAAAGGCAAGATCAGCCTGGACAAGCTGACGCTCTCACCCTTCGCCCCGCTCTGGGCCCCTTATCTTGATATCAAGCTGGCCAAGGGCGAGGCCAACGCCGAGATCGCCTATCAGATCGCCGACGGCAAGCAGGGACTGAGCTGGCAGCTGTCCAGGGGCAAGCTAACCCTCAATGACTGGCAGCTCCAGCGCAGCAAGGGCGGCGAGTTTGCCCGCTTCAAACAACTGTCACTGACCGGCATCGCCATGGATGGCGGCAAGCAGTCGATCCAGATCGACAAGATAGCGCTCAAGGCCCCGGCCGTCACCGCGGTGCTCGATGCCAAGCAGCAGCTGGATCTGGCGACCCTGCTGATCCCGCAGCCGCCAGCCAAGGCGGACAAGGCCATGAAACCGTCCGCACCGGGCAAACCCTGGCGCTGGAACCTCAAGCAGACCCGTATCGAGCAAGGCCAGCTCAAGCTGACCGAATCGAGCAGCGGCAAGCCGCAACTGCGTGAGCTCTCCGGACTGACGCTGGCCCTCGGCACCCTGAGCAACCAGGCAGGTCAGCGCAGTCCGCTCAACTTCAATGCCATCCTCAATGCCCAGAGCACGCTGGGCTTTGACGGCGACTTTGCGCTGGCCCCTTTCAGCCTCAACGGCGAGATCAAACAGCAAGGCTTGCCACTCACCTGGGCCCAACCCTACCTGCAGGATCTGCTGCGCATCAGCGTGCGCGATGGCCTGCTCGCCAGCCGCACCAAACTGGCCCTGGCCACCGATGCCAAGGGGGCCTTGAGCAAGCTGGAACTGAGCGGCGGGCTCGACATCGAGCGCCTCAATGTGCTGGATCGGGCAGACAATCAGCGGCTACTGCAGATAGAGCACCTGCAGTTGAGCGGACTGCACTACGACGGCATCAGCCAGCAGGTGAAGATCGACGACATCCTGCTGCGCAAGCCCTTTGCCCGCATCGAGATCAACGAGGACAGAGTCACCAACGTCCAGCAACTGCTGCTGCCGCAACCCGCCACGGCCAAGCCCGCCAGCAGCGGCCCTGCCCCTCGCGTCAGCATCGCCCAGATACGCACCGAACAGGGCAACCTGCGCTTTGCCGATCGCAGCCTGAGCCCGGAGTTCGTGGTGGACATTGCCTCTCTCAGCGGCCAGAGCCGCCACATCAGCAATATCCCTGGCCAGCGCTCCGAGCTGGCTTTCAACGGCAAGGTGGACCGCTACGCCCCCGTGACCATTCGCGGCGGCACCAATTTGCTGATCGAGCAACCGGTGCTGGACGTGGCTGTCACTTTCAGCAATCTGGAGCTCACCACTTTCACCCCCTATTCCAGCACTTATGCGGGCTATGCCATCGACAAGGGGCAGCTCTCCATGAAGCTCAACTACAAGCTGCAAGGCAACCGGCTGGAGGGGGACAACGACATCACCATCAAGAAATTGCAGCTGGGGGAAAAGGTGAAGAGCGAGCAGGCAAAGGATCTGCCGCTGGGGCTGGCGGTCGCCCTGCTCAGCGACGCCAATGGCGTCATCCAGATGAATCTCAAGGTGAAGGGCAATCTGGATCAGCCGGATTTCAGCCTGGGCAACATCTTCTGGGATGTGCTGAGCAACACCCTGAGCAAGGCCATCACCTCCCCCTTCTCCCTGCTCGCCTCTCTGGCGGGCGGCAGCGAGGATCTGGACGAGCTGCCCTTCCTGCCCGGTGAGCCGGATCTCACCCCTACCCAGCAGGATAAGCTGGCCAAGCTGGCGCAGGCCCTCAAGGAGAGGCCCAAGCTCAGCATGAATATTCGCGGCAAGGTCAACTTCAACGAGGAGCGCCCCATCTTGCAGCGCCAGAAGCTGGAGCGGGCGCTGGCCAAGATCACGGGCGCACCGGTCGACCTCGCTCTGCTGGAGCAGGATCCCGCCCTGCAAGCGGCGCTGGCAGAAGCCTATGAGGCGCGCTTCAACGAGGATCTTGGGGATCTGGCCGATCGGCTGAAACTGGATGAGTCGAGCCCGGCCCTGCGCAGCCAGGCGGAGATCCTGCTGCGGGACCAGCAGCTGATCACCGCCAAATCCCTGCGCAATCTGGCCATGCGCCGCGCCCAGAACACCAAGGAGTATCTGGTGGATACCCAGGGGATAGCACCGGAGCGGCTGTTTGTGCTCGACAGTCAGGTGCGGGAAGCGGACAAGGAAGCCAAGGTCATCCTGACTCTGGATGATTGACCAACAAGGGGAACCGACAGGGTTCCCCTTTTGCTCACCATGCCGAGTGTCTTTTCGCATCGTCCCGCCTTGCCCACGGCGACCATCACACCCGCCGGCTGATAGCGCCGGTGCGACTCTCCGTGCCCCTTCCCCTGATGCTCCCGTTGTCTTGTTAGCCCGTTAGCCCGTTAGCCCGTTAGCAATCATGCCTTCCCTGCTCGGGACGTTTGCCAAACAGGCAGACGCCCACAATAAGCTGAGATCTGTCTCAACCTCATATGGTGGTGGCACACACTTGCCTGATGGCATATGAGGCTATTTTTCGATCCGATAGCGCCACTCTGGCAATAAAAAGAGGAGCAAGGCGTGACAGCCAAACAAGCCCACATCCTATGTTGCTCACTTTCACAAAACGCGTTTTTCATACAAAAAATCAACCTTACCGGCGCTATTCATTCACCAGCCATCTACCTGAATGGCACGAATGGTCCATAGGGTAAAATTTCGTGTAGTTTTTTTACCATTTCTTCGGTTTCCCCTCTTGCCCGTGGCCAAGAGCCTGCCTAAAATCGCGCGTCTTTTATCAACCCCCACCTCTATTTTTGGAGAACGCCACGTGAGCGAAAAATTGGCCAACCCTGCCCCTCTGGGTCTGATGGGTTTCGGTATGACCACCATTCTGCTGAACATCCATAACGCAGGTTTCTTCCCCATCAGCGCCATGATCCTGGCCATGGGCCTGTGTTATGGCGGTCTGGCCCAGATCATCGCCGGTATCATGGAGTTCAAGCGTGGCAACACCTTCGGTGTCACCGCTTTCATCTCCTACGGCACCTTCTGGTGGAGCCTGGTGTTTCTGCTGGTGATGCCGACCATGGGTCTGGCCGAAGCCACTCCCCACGCCTACATGGGCTGGTACCTGCTGATGTGGGGCATGTTCACCCTGTTCATGCTGATTGGCACCGTCAACTACCCGCGCGTGAAGCAGTTCGTGTTCGCCTCCCTGACAGTGCTGTTCTTCCTGCTGGCCGCCCGTGACTTCACCGGCAGCACCCTGATCGGTACCATCGCCGGTTTCGAAGGCATCATCTGCGGCGCCAGTGCCATCTACCTGGCCATGGCCACCGTGATCAACGAGCAATTTGGCCGCACAGTGCTGCCGATTGGCGATCACAAGAAAGCCGCTGCCGTGCAGCTGAAAGCCGCCGCATAAACGCCGCCCCAAGCGCTCGCGCCCATGCAAAAAGGCACCCTCAGGGGTGCCTTCTGTTTATCTGCACTTGGCAAGCCATGGCGCGTCACTCCTGCAGTTCTGCCCCCCCTGCCAACAAGCGGGTAGCCGGAAAACGCGTCGCCGGCTGCTGGCCGAAGAAGAGCACGAACTGCTCATACACGGCGGGATAGGTGTCACGCAGGCGCAGCGGATCGGTAAAGAAACACTCGCTGCACACTGCAAAGAACTCGGCCGGGTGCTCGGCGGCATAAGGGTCGATGGCGGTCACTTCATGGCGGGCCAGCTGGGTATTCATGGCATCGAACGCCCCCTGCAACGCCTGGGTCCACTGGCGCGGATCCATGCCTGCCGGCAGTGGCGGCGCACCGTCGGCCTCCCCTCCCAGCATGTCAAGCTTGTGGGACAGCTCGTGGATCACCAGGTTGAAACCATCCCAGTCCCCGTCCTGCTGCAGCTCGCTCCAGGCCAGCACCAGCGGTCCCTGCGGCCAGGACTCTCCGACATTCTCCTCTTCCCGTTCGCTCACCAGACCGAACTCATCCTGCACCTCCTGACGGCGAGTCACCGGCTCGGGGATCAGGATGATTTCGTGAAAACCGCGATACCAGTCGAGCCCCAGATGCAAAATGGGCAGCACGGCCTGCAGGGCCAGCACCGCCTGCTGGCGAGGGGTGAGCTCGACGCCAATCTGGGTGAGCGTCTTGCGCGCTAGAAACTGCTGCGCCAGCGCAACCAGCCGCAGCTGATCACTGTGGGTAAATCCTTGCAAAATGGGCACCGCCGCCAGCGCCTGTTGCCACTCCAACGCCCCCGGGGCATTCTCTTCCTGCCGGGATGCACCACCAAACAGACTCCATAATCTGGACCAGAACACGCAGACTCCTCTTGCTGATCAGAATGATTTCACGAACCGTTTCGGGCGTTCAAGATAGCCCTGCGCCAAATAGAAGCGATGGGCCCCCTCACGCTTGAGGCTGCTGGACAACTCCAGCTGGCTGCAACCCTGTGCCAGGGCTCGACTCTCTGCCGCCGCCAGCAAGGCTGCCCCAACGCCGCGTCCTCTTGCACCTTCATCGACGACCAGCGCCGAGATCAGGCCCCAGTCTGGTGCAACATGCAAGGGGCACAGGCGGTGCCACACCAGCACACCCGCCACAACAGCCCCATCACACGCAAGCAGCACCTCGCTAGCGGGATCCTGCCTCCCCCAGCGCTCGCCAATCTCGGCCGGGCTGGCCGGATAACCAAGCTGCCCGAACAGCTGCGCCATGGCATCGGCATCGCCCTGCCCGGCACACCGGATCACCCACTCGTCGTTTTCCATCTTCATTTTTGGCCTCCATTTTGCTCTGCTTGAGCCACCCCAACCCACCCAGAGTGCAAGCGGCGATGATAAGGGGGGTTCACCGTATTGTGTCCAGCCAAACCGACCATTTGTTAATGTCAATTCACAAATTAACAACATGACAACATATTTCGCTGGGAAGCCCTTGCACAAATGGATATGTTAAAACCCGCGGACTTGGCAGTTGAACATTCCGCACACCATTGAGTGACCCCTTTGGTCACCCACTATTTTAAGGGAGCGGGGCGCAGACCCCGCCAAGACAGCACGACAAAGGAGTTGTTGTACATGAATGAGATCGTCAATGCCATCAATGGGGTGATTTGGAGCCCAGCGCTCATCTTTCTGTGTCTGGGAGTAGGCCTCTACTTCTCCCTGCGCAGCCGCTTCCTGCAACTGCGTCACATCAAGGAGATGATCCGGCTGATGTTTGATGGCAAGAGCACGGATGCCGGTGTCTCCTCCTTCCAGGCACTGGCCATGACCCTGGCCGGCCGGGTCGGTACCGGCAACATAGCCGGTGTCGCCACCGCCATCACCTTCGGTGGCCCGGGCGCCCTGTTCTGGATGTGGATGGTCGCCTTCCTCGGCGCCAGCTCCGCCTTCGTGGAGTCCACTCTGGGTCAGGTCTACAAGGAGAAGATCAACGGCGAATACCGCGGTGGCCCAGCCTTCTACATAGAAAAAGGGCTCGGCATGAAGTGGTATGCCTGGACCTTCGCCATCGCCACCATCTTCGCCTGCGGCGTGCTGCTGCCGGGGGTGCAGGCCAACTCCATCGGTTCCAGCCTGCAGACCGCCTTTGATATCGATCCGAACGTGACTGCCGCCGGTCTGGCGCTGCTGCTCGGCTTCATCATCTTCGGCGGTGTGAAGCGGATCGCCAGCTTCGCCAGCACAGTGGTGCCCTTCATGGCGCTGGGCTACATCATAGTGGCCTGTGTCATCATAGCCCTCAACATCACGGCCCTGCCGGGCGTGATCCTGTTGATCTGGAAGAGTGCCTTCGGCTTTGATGCCGGCTTTGGCGCCATTCTGGGTCTAGCCATCATGTGGGGCGTCAAGCGCGGGGTTTACTCCAACGAAGCGGGCCAGGGGACGGGGCCGCACGCCTCCTCCGCCGCTGCGGTGAGTCACCCGGCCAAGCAGGGTCTGGTACAGGCGTTTTCCGTCTATATCGACACCCTGTTCGTCTGCTCGGCCACCGGTTTCATGCTGCTCATCACCGGCCTCTACAACGTGCAGGGACCGGATGGTGCCGCCCTCTACACGGGGATCGCCGGCATCGCCGCAGGGCCTGGCTATGTGCAAACCGCCATGGAGAGCATGATGCCCGGCTTTGGCAGCATGTTCGTGGCCATCGCACTGTTCTTCTTCGCGTTTACCACCATAGTCGCTTACTACTACATCGCCGAGACCAACATCGCCTACATCAACCGCAAGGTGAACCGTCCCTGGCTGACCTTCGTGCTCAAGCTGACGCTGATGGCCTCCACCGTCTACGGCACAGTCAAGACCGCCGATCTGGCCTGGGGTCTGGGTGATATCGGAGTCGGCCTGATGGCCTGGCTCAACATCATTGCCATCCTGCTGCTGCAAAAGACCGCCTTCGCCTGCCTGCGGGATTATGAAGCCCAGCAAGCCAAGGGGCTGGATCCCGTGTTCCACCCGGAGAAACTCGGCATCAAGAATGCCGACTACTGGATGGGCCACCGCTCCGAAGACAATCTGGAGCTGGAGAGATCGGGCCATCCGTTCGAACTGGATCAGGACCGTAAAATATCCTGATCCTTACCCCCAATAAAAATGGCAGCCTCGGCTGCCATTTTTATTTGTTCTGCATCAATCAAGGGTACGGTTGGCCACTCAGAGCGTGTTGCGCCTCGGCCCGAATGGCAAGTGCCAGCGAAACAGGCTGTTGAGGGTGGCGCGCCACTGATTGGGCCGCCCCAGGATCTGTCTCTGCAAACGGGTCTCTTCCTTGAGCATCACCTCATCACTGCGGGCCCAGGCCTGATGATAGAGCTGCTTGATCCCCGCCAGCGCATCCGGCGACTTGGTGATGAGGGTCTTGGCAAACTCTCGCGCCTCTGCCAGCGGATCGGTGCAGACCCGGCTCACCAGCCCGAGAGATTTGCCCTCGACGGCATCCAGCTCCCGTCCGCTCATGGCCAGCTCCATGGCTGTATCCACCCCCATCAGGTTGCGCAGAGTGACACTGCCGCTCATGTCGGGAATGATGCCCCACTTGATCTCCATCACCGAGAAGCGGCAATCGGGGGTACTGAACCGAAAATCGGCTCCCAACGCAATTTGCAGCCCACCGCCAAAACAGACCCCCTGGGTCACCACGATCACGGGCACCGGCAGCTGGTGCCAGCCGTAGGCCACTCTCTGGGCCAGGTTGGTCGCCTCATCCGCTTCGCGCTTGAGGATGTCGAGCGCTGCCACCGGCTGCTTGAGCATGGATTTCACGTCCAGCCCGGCGCAGAAGGCACGCCCCTCACCGTGCAGGATCACTGCCCGCAAGCCCTTGTGCTGCGCAAGCTGCGTCAGCGTCTCGTCGATGGCGCCGAACATGCTTCTATCCAGCGCATTGAGTTTGTCCCCCCGCGCCAGCATCACTTCGGCGATGCCGTCCCGGATCTCGCATTTGACCCTTGGTTTTTCCATTGTCCTCTGTCCTCTCCTGAGCCTTTACTGGTCATACCACTACGTTATCAGAGTGTTATTGTCAGGTACAGCGAGGAGGTCCGTTTCCCGTTACAGATACCCGTGCGACTAAAGTCGGCTGGCTCACACGCCACCGCTTTGTCAGACTGATCTGACGCCACCGGCCAAGGATTGCCATGACCACCCTGTTCAACTTTGCCCGCCCGCCGTTTGACAGCCTGAGCACCGAGGAGCGCCAGCAGCTCGCGCAGAGCCTCTCCATCTGCTATTTCCGCGCGGGCCAGGTGGTGCTCAACGCCGGCGATGTTCCGCCCGGCCTCTACCTCGTCATCAAGGGGGCAGTGGAGGAGTCGGCGCCTCACCACCACTTCGGTGACTACGGCGTCGATGATCTGTTCGACGTGCGGGCCCAGTTTGACGGCCGCTGTCGCCACAGCTTCACGGCGCTGGAAGATACCCTCTGCCAGCTGATCCCCCGCCACACCTTTCTGGCCCTCTGCGAGCAGGCGCCGGCGCTGGCCAGCTACTTCACCGCCAATCTGGTAGAGCGGCAGCAACAGCAGGAGCAACGGGAACAGCTGGGCCAGAAGAATCTGGCGGAATTTATCCTGACCCGCATCGAACCCGGCCATCTGCAGGCGCCGCTTATTGTCGAAAACCGGCTCAGCCTGCTGGCAGCCACCGAGGCCATGGTGGCCAAGGGCACGGATTGTCTGCTCTACCCGGCGCCGAATGGCAGCCTGACCCTGGCGACCCGCAAGACCTTGCTGCACGCCCTGACCCTCAAGGGACTGCCGCTGACGGCCCCCCTCTCGGTGTTGACCCCCACCCCGCTGCTTGGCCTGCCGCTGGGCAGTTACCTGTTCGATGCCCTGTTATTGATGACCCGTCATCGCATCAAACGGCTGGTCATCTGGCAACAAGGCGAGGTGGCGGGCATATTGCAGCTGACCCAGGTGCTGGGGCTCTTCTCCACCCACTCCCACGTGCTGACCCTGCGCATCGCCCGGGCAGACACCCAGCCCGCGCTGGAGGCTGTGGCCCGCGAGCAGCAACAGCTGACCCGATCCCTGTTTGGCCAGGGGATCCACACCGCCTTTCTGATGAGGCTCATCGCCACCATCAACGAACAGTTGATCGCCAAAGCCTTTGCCCTGGTGATCCCGCCCGAGGTACAGGACAAGGTGTGTCTGCTGATGCTGGGCTCGGAGGGGCGCGGCGAGCAGATCCAGAAAACCGATCAGGACAATGCCCTGATCCTGCCTGCCGGCCTGCACTGGCCGAATCAGCAGGCGGACTTGGCCGCCTTCAGCGCTTTGCTGGAGCGGCTCGGTTATCCACCCTGCCCCGGCCAGGTGATGGTCAACAACCCGAGCTGGGTGAAAGAGGTCAACGAGTGGAAAAAAGAGATTGAGCGGGCCTGCGTCAACGCGAGTGAAGCCGATTTGCTCTGGCTCGCCACCCTGGCCGATGCCCATCCCATCGCCGGGGATCGCAGCCTGCTGCCACCCATCGCCCGCAAGCTGCGGGAGCAACTGGCCGATCGGCGGGATCTGCTGGCGGAGATGGTGCGGCCGGCGGTGGCCTTTCATGCGCCGCTGACCCTGTTTGGCCGGCTTGAGCGCTCAGCAGAGGGGCTGGATCTCAAGCGGGGTGGCCTCTTCCCGCTGGTACACGGCATCCGCATGATGGCGCTGGAGGCGACCATTATGGAGACCTCCACCCTGGGGCGCATCGAGGCCCTGGTCGCGTGCGATCGGCTCAGCGCCACCTATGGCGCCAACCTGGCGGAGGCGTTCCGGCTCTTTACCCGCTTGCGCTTGCGCAGCCAGCTCAAGGGGGGCGACAGCCGGGTGCAGATAAGCGATCTCAGTCACGGCGAGCGTGATCTGCTGCGCCAGGCCCTGCATCAGGTGAAGAAGTTTCAGCAGTGGCTCACCTTGCACTTTCGTCTGAGACAATAGCCATGTTGAGCCGCGCTCGACGCTACTGGTATGGCCGCGCTTTCCGCACTGGTGAGTTTGCCCCGCTCTTCGCCCCACCGCCGGGCGATGAGCGGATCGCCCTCGATTTCGAGACCACCAGCCTAGATCCCGAACGGGCGGAGATAGTCTCCATCGGCGCCGTGCGCATCCAGAACAACCGCTTGCTGACCGGTGAGGCGCTCTCCATCAAGGTGCAGCCACCCGCCAGTCTGAACGCGCAGTCGGTGGTGATCCACGGCCTGCGCCATCAGGATCTGAAACAAGGATTGACGCTGGACGCCGCGCTGCGCCTGCTGCTCGACTTCATCGGCCCGCGCGAACTGGTGGGCTATCACATCGCCTACGACCTGCGCATTCTCAACCTGACCTGTCAAAAACTGTGGGGGCTGACCCTGCCCCAGCGGGGCATAGAGGTGAGCCGCCTCTATCACGACAGCCTCTATCGGCGCTATCCCGACGCCGCCATCGACTTGCATCTGGCCGCCATCTGCCAGCATCTGGCATTGCCTCCCCTGCCCCTTCACGACGCCCTGAGTGACGCCATCACGGCCGGCTTCATCTACCTGCGCCTGACCCAAGGCGGGCCATTGGCTTATCCCAAAGTCTAATTGCCCAAAAATAACATTTAATTCACATTTCACTTACATGAGCAGGACTGCTGCTCGGTAGGGACCTCCCTTCATCCACCGCTGACACTCAATGTCATGGAGAACTGCAATGGAACAGCAACCTTATCTTCGGATCCAGCAAGATCCCAACTTCCAGGAGCTGATCGCCAAGCGTCAGCGCTTCGCCTGGACCCTCTCCATCCTGATGCTGGGGCTCTACCTGGCCTTCATCCTGCTCATCGCCTTTGCCCCCGGCTGGCTCGGCACCCCTTTGAGCGAAGGTTCCACCATCACTCGTGGCATCCCGGTCGGGGTGGGGCTGATCCTCGCCTCCTTCGTGCTGACCGGCATCTACGTGTTCCGGGCCAATGGCGAATTTGACGAGTTGAACCAGAAGATCCTCAAGGGAGTGCAATCATGAAAGGCAAGTCTCTGCTGTTGCTGGCCTCGCTGGCCTCTTCCCCCCTGCTGGCGGCCGACGCGCTGACCGGTGAAGTCCATCGCCAACCCCTCAACATTTCGGCCATCGTGATGTTCGTGATCTTCGTGGCGGGCACCCTGTTCATTACCTACTGGGCCTCCAAGCGCAACCGCTCGGCCTCCGATTACTATGCTGCCGGCGGTCGCATCACCGGCTTCCAGAACGGGCTGGCCATCGCCGGCGACTACATGTCCGCCGCCTCCTTCCTCGGCATCTCGGCCCTGGTCTACACCTCGGGCTACGATGGTCTCATCTACTCCATCGGCTTCCTGGTGGGCTGGCCCATCATACTGTTCCTGATCGCGGAGCGGCTGCGCAACCTCGGCAAATATACCTTTGCCGACGTAGCCTCCTACCGTCTCAAGCAGACCGAGGTGCGCACCCTCTCCGCCAGCGGCTCCCTGGTGGTGGTGGCGCTCTACCTGATCGCCCAGATGGTGGGGGCAGGCAAGCTCATCGAGCTGCTGTTCGGCCTGCAATATCACGTCGCCGTGGTACTGGTCGGCATACTGATGGTGCTCTACGTGCTGTTCGGCGGCATGCTGGCCACCACCTGGGTGCAGATCATCAAGGCGGTCATGCTGCTTTCCGGTGCCAGCTTCATGGCCATCATGGTGATGAAATCCGTCAACTTCGACATAGGCGCTCTGTTCAGCGAAGCGGTCAAAGTGCATGAAAAGGGCATTGCCATCATGAGCCCGGGTGGTCTGGTGGCCGATCCCATCTCCGCCATCTCGCTCGGTCTGGCCCTGATGTTCGGCACCGCCGGCCTGCCCCACATCCTGATGCGCTTCTTCACCGTGAGCGATGCCAAGGAAGCCCGCAAGAGCGTGTTCTACGCCACCGGCTTCATCGGTTACTTTTACATACTGACCTTCATCATCGGCTTTGGTGCCATCCTGCTGGTCAGCACCAACCCGGCCTTCAAAGATGCCACCGGCGCGTTGCTGGGCGGCACCAACATGGCGGCCATTCACCTGGCCAATGCGGTCGGCGGCAGCCTGTTCCTCGGCTTCATTTCGGCCGTCGCGTTCGCCACCATACTGGCGGTGGTCTCGGGCCTGACCCTGGCGGGCGCCTCGGCGGTCTCCCACGACCTCTATGCCAGCGTCATCAAGAAGGGCAAGGCCAACGAGACCGACGAGCTGCGCGTCTCCAAGTACACCACTGTGGTGCTCGGGGTGGTCGCCATCGGTCTGGGGATCCTGTTCGAGAAGCAGAACATCGCCTTCATGGTGGGCCTGGCCTTCTCCATCGCGGCCAGCTGCAACTTCCCGGTGCTGTTCCTCTCCATGTTCTGGTCCCGTCTGACCACCCGTGGCGCCGTCTACGGTGGCTGGCTCGGGTTGATCAGTGCTGTCAGCCTGATGATCCTGGGCCCGACCGTGTGGGTGAAAGTGCTGGGCCATGCCCAGGCCATCTTCCCCTACGAGTACCCTGCCCTCTTCTCCATGGCAGTGGCCTTCATCGGGATCTGGCTGTTCTCGGTCACCGACAAGTCGCAGAATGCGGCCGACGAGCACGCCAAGTTCCTGCCCCAGTTCATCCGTTCACAAACCGGGTTCGGTGCCTCCAGCGCCAGCGCCCACTAAGCGCAGCTCCCTTTTGCAAGCCGGCCCAGTGCCGGCTTTTTGCATGATCGCCCATCATGAGCGGTAACCTGTGTGCAATGGGGGCAGATCACAGTTCTTGCTAAAACTTTCGAGGGATCTGTGCCATAATGCGCGCCATTTGGCAGACAACCCAGGACACATCCTTTGTTAAGCAGCAATAACATCACCATGCAATTCGGCGCCAAGCCGCTGTTCGAGAACATCAACGTCAAGTTTGGCGGCGGCAACCGCTATGGCCTGATTGGCGCAAACGGCTGTGGCAAGTCCACCTTCATGAAGATCCTCGGTGGCGACCTTGAGCCCACTGGCGGTAATGTGAGCCTGGACGTCAATGAGCGCATCGGTAAGCTGCGCCAGGATCAGTTCGCCTATGAAGAGATGCGCGTACTGGACGTGGTCATGATGGGCCACAACGAGCTGTGGGCCGCCATCGCCGAGCGCGATGCCATCTACGCCAACCTGGAAGCCACCGACGACGACTACATGAAGGCCGCCGAGCTGGAAGGTCTGGTCGCCGAGTATGACGGCTACACCGCCGAGGCCCGCGCAGGCGAGCTGCTGCTGGGTGCCGGCATTCCCATCGAGCTGCACAACGGCCCCATGAGCGAAGTGGCACCGGGCTGGAAGCTGCGGGTGCTGCTGGCACAGGCGCTGTTCTCCAACCCCGACATCCTGCTGCTGGACGAACCGACCAACAACCTGGACATCAACACCATTCGCTGGCTGGAGCAGGTGCTCAACGATCGTGAAAGTACCATGATCATCATCTCTCACGACCGTCACTTCCTGAACTCCGTCTGTACCCACATGGCAGATCTGGACTATGGCGAGCTGCGCGTCTACCCGGGCAACTACGACGACTACATGACAGCGGCTACCCAGGCCCGCGAGCGTCTGATCTCCGACAACGCCAAGAAGAAGGCCCAGATCGCCGATCTGCAATCCTTCGTCTCCCGTTTCAGCGCCAACGCCTCCAAATCCAGCCAGGCTACCTCCCGCCTCAAGCAGATCGACAAGATCAAGATTGAGGAAGTGAAGGTCTCCAGCCGTCAGAACCCCTTCATCCGCTTCGAGCAGGAGAAGAAGCTGTACCGCAACATCCTGGAAGTGGAAGGGGTGTCCAAGGGTTATGGTGAGGCGCCGCTGTTCAAGGGCCTGAGCATGATGCTGGAAGTGGGCGAGAAGGTCGCCATTCTGGGTACCAACGGCATCGGTAAATCCACCCTGATCAAGACCCTCATGGGCGAGCTGGCACCGGACAGCGGCACCATCAAGTGGTCCGAGAACGCCCAGATAGGCTACTACGCTCAGGATCACGCCGACGATTTCGACACCGATCTCAACGTGTTCGACTGGATGGCCCAGTGGAAACAGGCCAACGAAGACGAGCAGGCGGTACGCTCCGTGCTGGGTCGCCTGCTGTTCACCCAGGACGACATCAAAAAGCCGGTCAAGGTACTCTCCGGTGGTGAGCAGGGTCGCATGCTGTTCGGCAAGCTGATGATGCAGCGTCCCAACATCCTGATCATGGATGAGCCGACCAACCACCTGGACATGGAATCCATCGAATCCTTGAACCTGGCACTGGAGATGTATCAGGGCACCCTGATCTTCGTCTCCCACGACCGTGAGTTCGTGTCGTCCCTGGCGACCCGCATCATGGAGCTGACCGAGAACGGCATCCGCGACTTCGGCGGTACCTACGAGGATTACCTACGCACTCAGGGCGTGGTATAAGCCTCGCCAGCCAAGGCGCTTGAATAGAAAAAACCGGCAAGCGATTACCGGTTTTTTTAGGCTATGTCCCAATTACGTGTTGCATGGGGTGCCCCAGCGCCTCATGCAAACACGCTTTGATATTTACTCCCCTTCCGTAACG
>NZ_JBSTYL010000035.1:0-32127 GCF_054052465.1 Aeromonas enterica
GATTGAACTGGGCCTGTACATTGGCCGCGCTCAGGCTGGCACTGGCCACCCCGTCGCTGCCGGCGCCACCCAGGCTGACCAGGCTTTCATCTACGGACACACGGCCTACACCTTCCGGCTCAGAGGTCAACGTGACACTCGGCACATCATCCAAGATCACCACATCCAAACTGCCACTGGTGCTATCACCATCTGTGTCCACCAGTACCACACCGAAACTCTCACCCAGAGCCGCATCATTGACAGGCTTGGTATGATTTTCATTGTCGCTCAGGGTGTAGCTGTAATTAACACTGCCTAACCCAGTAACAGGGTTGTAATTGATGCCGGTTACGACCAGCTGATTACCCAGTGGGCTGGGAATCGCCTGAGGGAACGCCGTAATGGCTTGCCCATTACTGATCAGTGTGACACCGCCCAGAGTCAAACTCTGTACGCCATCTGCCGCATTGAAGGTGAACGCGCCACTTTGTGTGAGAGCAGTTGCATTCGGGTTGCTGCCATCTGTCAAAGCAGCTTCATTTAACGTCAACTCACCACCTTCCAACTGCAAACCAGCCAGCTCAACAGGCTCATCAACCGGAGTGATAGCAATAGAGAGAGTGGACTGAACCGTGTCTGTACCGTCTGTGACGGTATAGTTCACTGTCGGAACCGGCCCATCGTAATTAGATGCCGGTGTGAACTGATAGCTTCCATCGGAATTGACCAAGAGGGTTCCCACCCCAGTCAAGGTGACTGGCGTGCCCAATGCCGGATTGATGATGGTGCCCCAGCTAAACCCGGTAACAGACGGAGCCTGTGGCCCATCATTGTCGACGGTATTGGTCAGCAAGTTGCCCGATATGGCGGTGTCTTCTGTCACAACAACACTCTCGTTCTGATCGGAGAGATCATTGGCAGGCGTAATGGTCAGTTCCAGTGTGGACTGTACCGTGTCAGTGCCATCGGTGACGCTGTAAGTGGCAGGAGGTACTGCACCATCATAGTTGGGGGCTGGTGTGAAGGTGAAACTGCCGTCAGCGTTAATGACAAGGCTGCCGACACCATCAATCGTGATACTGGTACCCGCAGCAACGTTGATGTTATCTCCCCAACTGAAGAGCAACACAGACGCAGCATCAGGACCATCAGTATTGACTGTGTTGGTGAGAACATTGCCATCCAGTACCCCATCTTCGGGTACGGTCAACTGCTCGCCTTGATCCGCCAGCTCATTGGTCAGCAATGGTTCTACCAACTGTTGAGTATCGACGACAGGCTCAGTCTGGTAAGTGGTGTCAAACCCGGCTGCGGCAATCGTGGCATCACCGATTCTGTCGATGGTGACAAAGCCTCCATTACCACTGGCACCGGCGACTCCACCAATTCCACCACCACCGGCAGCAGGTGCCCCACCAGCGGCAGAAGCCTCAAAGTTTTGTGTCGGGTCTACCCCTTGCAAGATCGATTTTTGCAGTGCGGCAATATCGGGAGAAGTGGCATTCCCTGCATCCGGAGCTTGCGGTTGTCCCGGCACTGGAGCATCCGGGGCCGTGGCGTCTGACGTAGCAACTGCTGGGGAGTCATCATAGGGCGCCAACACCAGCTTGGCGTCATCTGCGATATTGAGCTTGGCGCCGGGTTGAAGAATTTCACCTTTCTGCAGAGGGCGACTGCTGCCATCGGCCAACAATATTTGAACGCTGCCTTCAACAGAAGAAACCACCACGGTTTTGTCGATTACTTGGGTACGCATATCCATTGCTCCAACATGACAGATCTCGATGCCTACACCATAGATGTCTGTCCGTCTCACTTCCGTTGCAAAAATGTACAAGATTGGTTCAAACCGGAAGCAATGCTACGCATTAAATCGAAGGATCTTTTTTTATATTGTTTAATCAGTCACTTAATTGGGATTCGAGTAAGGCCTTACGGGCTCTCTCAGCTAAAAGTCTTAATACTTATTTTGATTTCGCATAAAAAAGGGCCCCGATGGGGCCCGATTGGTGTACTGGTGGCTCAGGACAAAGGGAAAGCCGGGTGTACGAAGCCCTGATAACCATCGATATGCAACTTGGAAAGCAACTCGACCTGATGCTGATCCTCAACACGGGTTGCAATGGTCGTTACCCCTGCATTGTGAGCGGCACGGCAAACTGCGGCCAGGAAAGAGGTATCGGCCCCCGGCTCCATGACCTGGCTGGTATAACCATGGTCAACCTTGACATAGGCTGGCGCCAGCTCCTCCAGATAACCCAGAGACTGGAAGTGACGACCATAATGATCAACGCCCCACTGGAACCCATGCTCCTGCAAGGTGCTCACCAAGGCGGTCACATTCCCCTTGTGCTTCATGATGGCGGCCTCCGGTATCTCAAACAACAACCTGTCCTTCAACTCGACGTGAGCCGACAGATACCCTGTCAGCCAAGTCAGAAACTCATCAGAACAGAGGGAGCCTGCCGTGATATTGATGGCCAGCACCAAATCTGATTGCTGTTCAAGCAAGGGCACGCAAGCATCCAGTACCGCCTGATCAAATTCGCTGCCCAGCTTGAACTGCTCGATGGCTGGCAAGAATTGACCGGCAAAATAATCGGTACCGTCACGTGAAATAGAGGCAAACAACTCGGCATGCAGCCGTACTCCATTGTCGAATCGGCAAGCGGGCTGAGCCTTGAAGCGCCACAAGTGCCGTACAATCGCATCTTGCACCAGGTCACGCCAAGCCAAACGCCCCATCAAGCCCTGATCGGTACCGCCTTCCATTACCACGGCACCACGGCGCTCATTACGCGCCTTGCCCAGAGCGTTGTCAGCCTTGGTCAGCAAGGCAGAAAGATCGTCATTACCGTCACGTCCCGCAATACCAATAACCGAGAGGGCATCCCCTTCCCCCATGGGATTCACGACCAGGTCGGCAATACGAGCGTTGATGGCTTCAGCAAGCTCCTTCAACTGAGCCAGATCATCGGTAGGACACAACAGCGCATATTCTGTTGCAGAAATCCGTGCCACTGCCGAACCATCCCACCCTTTCAGCTGCTCTTTCAAGGCTTGTGCTATTGACTTGACCATGTTGTCCCGCGCGGCAAAACCCTCTTCACGGTACAAATCATCGAGCATATCGACCGCCACCAGCATGACACCGCCTTGTCCCGCCTCGGCAATCCATGCATTGACCTGCCCGACAAAATAGGCACGATTACCCAAGCCGGAAACAGCGTCCACATAGACACGCTCCCGCAATGTCTCGGCTTCTTCCGCTTGCTCTTTAAACTGCAAAGCCAACTTGCTGGAGAGGGTGTTGATGGCCTGTACCACCTGTTTCAATTCGTGGGTCTTGGGCTCTGGAATGGCATGGCCAAAGTGGTGCAGTTCAATCTCCACCGCCTGCTCACAGATCTGTTTGAGCGGCTTGAGCAGATAATTCAGTGCTCTCATCAACAAAATGGTGGTGATCAAAAAACCGATCAGAAACCAGCTTGCCAGTTCACTCATCCCTCGCCACAGTTCGTAATACGCCTGACCCGGGTGACCCACTACTTTCAATTTGCCCAGTTGCAGCCAGCCAGACGTCAAAATTGACTCATTGGATACCTCGGGAAACAGGCCCAAATCAATGAACCATTGGGGTACCCCCTGAATATTGCTGGTGTTCTCTTGCTCGATGACATCCTTGGAAGCCAGCAGATCCAGCCGGACCAACCGGTAATAGCCACCATCAAAGATGGCCTGTATCACTGATTCAGCACCTACCTTGTCACCATTTTCCAAATACGGGGTAAGCGCCAGTCCCAATGACGTGGCGGTATTGATGACCGTAGTTTCCTGTTGCTGCGCCAGGTAAGTCCGAGTCGAATTGAATTGCACCCAATAAGTGGCCGCAAACAACAATCCGAACAGGATCAACATGGTTGCCAATAATTGTCTGTAGAGCGTCATAGGTTAATCATCCAAATTCACCACAGGCCGAGCCAATCGCCCTGAAGTCATGCGATTGCGTAAATCACTCCATAATCCCAAGCGTGACGACTGTCCGGCAAGTTCCCCTTGACCACGCGCCTTCATCAACCACAAGTGACTACCATTAAAACTGTATATAGGCATCAAATCCCTGCGCTGGCTGGCAGGTCGGATGGAGCCAATCAAATTATCCAAAATCACTGGCACGGAAGAGGGCGTGTCATAGTAAGCAACAACCATATGGAACTGGTTGTAATCCAATGCTTTGACATACACCATCCGCATTTTTTCATCCGGAATACCCAGCTCCAGCAGAGTAAAATATTTGGAAATACTGAAGTCTTCGCAATCACCACCTGCCGCCCCTAAAAACTCCAGTGGGGTGGCCCAGTAATCTTTTTTGCGCCACAACTTGATGTCATCGATGAAGCGCATTTGGTTGAAAAACTGGTTTACCTTCTCCAGCTTCTGGCGCTCACTCAGCCCAGCAGCACGATTTTGCATGACCAGTGTTCGCCAAGTCGTCACGCGCTTGCCCGCCCTGACGCCGTAGGTTTCTTGAGCCCGCTGCACCAACTTGAGATCTTCGGGTGACAAGGGCTGACTGGCAGAAAGAAGAAGCGGCAGTAAAACCAGCAGTAGCCACAATGAGTAACGTAGCCAACGTACACGTAAGAGTGATGTCAGCCTGTAGGCTGACGCCATACCATCACAGCTTATCTTGCACCGCGCCGTTAAATGCATCAAATGGCTCTCACTACACCAGCCAAATATGGCTACCAGAGACAAGAGATGGTGGCAGCATTGCTGCAACCATCTCTTTTACTCGCATCAAGCCTGATGCGTTTTCCATTACTGTTTTGCTTGCCAATCGGCCGGCTGTTGCACATTGAAAGCGTTGAGCAAACTGCCCGTGGCGTTGAGGATACGATAATCCGCCAGCAGGGAATCATACTCCGCGGTGATATAGCTGCGACGCGCTTCAAACAGTTCGTTTTCGGTGTTCAACACGTCCAACAAGGTACGCTGACCCAGGCCAAACTGCTTCTTGTACGCCTGTACTGTGTCATAGCTGGCATCAACGTGCTCTTTCAGGAACGTCTTCTGTTTGGTCAGAGACTCTTTAGCGTTCCAAGCCAGACGGGTACCCTCTTCGACCTGACGGAAGGCATTCATATGAATATCTTTCGCTTGAGAGTAAAGAGCCGACGTGGCGTTGCTTTGTGCCAGATCGGAACCACCACGGAACAGGTTGTAACGCATGCGCACCATGGCAGTCAGATCGTCGTTACGGCCCTTGACCGCATCGATGTCTTCGTTCCAATTCTGATCCACCTCGAACGAAACATTCGGATAGAAATCAGATTTTGACCCTTCATGCTGATACTTGGCAGCTTCTATATCCTGCAAGGAGGAGAGTAGAGTCGGGTGCACTTCGGTGGCCGTTTTCAATGCAGCATCCAGACTGGCAGGAATCAGTTCTCCATTGGGAACAGGTTGCACCAGATCCTTTGGCACCTCGTTGACAACACGAATGAACTCGCTTTCAGCATCGCGATAATTGTTCTCGGCAGCCGCCTGATTGGCATAGGCCCGGGCGACACGACCATCGATCTGGGTCTGGTCAGCGGTAGAGCCCAGACCTGAATCGGTCCGCTTGCTGATATCGCTGCGGATCTGCTCATGGGTTTCCAGGTTTTGTTTGGACAGCTCCAGAATCTCCTGCTGGCGCAGCATGTTGAGGTAAACCTCGGCCACACGCAGTGCGGTGTTCTCCGCCTCGGAGATCATGGCCAGACGCTGGGCATTCGCTTCGGCATCGGTCCGGGCCACGTTGCTACTGACATTGAAGCCGTCAAACAGCATCTGACGCAGGCTGATCCCGGCCTCTTTGCGAGTCATCGAATCATCGATGGTGGTCGAGTTCGGACTTGCTGCACGGGTAGACGGGCTGTCGGTCTTTTCATAACCGACACCACCGCGCAGATCTATGGTGGGGTAATAACCGCCTTTGGCGCCATCATGCTGGTACAGTCGAGCCTGATAGAGATCAAAAGCCTCCTTGATTTTGGGATGGGTAGCCAGTGACTGTGCCACTGACTGTTCCAGCGTTTGGGCCTGGGTGAGGCCCGGGAACAGCACGGCGCCACTTACTAACATGGCAACAATCGTCTTCTTCATGTTATCTCCAGTCATGTTGTTTTTAGATTGTTGGCTTATCGTTCTCTCAGTGCCGACTGCTTTGCCCGTAAAATCGGCTTAAGCAAATAGTCTAGGACACTTTTTTTACCAGTAATAATATCTGCACTGGCTAACATACCGGGGATGATGGGAAGTGCGTTAAGCTCATCGCCCAAGTAACTTTTCTCGGTGCGGACCCGTACCAGATAGAAGGAATTACCATCTTCATCCTGGATAGAATCAGCACTTATCTGTTCAACTTTGCCATGTAACCCACCATAAATAGTGAAGTCATAGGCCGTGATCTTGACCACCGCATCCAGCCCTGGTCGCAAGAATGCAATGTCTTTCGGGGAAACCTTGGCCTCGACCAGCAGGGTGTCTTCCAGCGGAACAATTTCCATCAAATCCATGCCTGGTTGCACCACGCCACCCAAGGTATTGATCTTGAGCTTCTTGATGGTGCCTTTAAGCGGCGCGATCACGCTGGTCCTGTCGACCCTGTCCTGCAGTCCGACTTGGCCTTCAGATAGCTGTCCCAATTTTCCCTGTTTCTCATTGAGCTCAGTTTGAGAATCGGCCCTGAATTTGAGCGCGATATCATTGCGCTTTGAAATGGTCTCGCGCAATACCGCATTGAGTTTCGGGATTAGCAGTTGGTTGCTCTCAAGCTCCCCTTGCATTTCGTTGACCTGCCGCTCCAGCTTGATCAATTCAACTTGTGGCACTATCCCCTCTTTCGCCAAGGGACGACTGATATTGAGCTCCTGTTTGGCAAGCTCCACACTGCGGCTTACGGTGCGGATCTTGGCATTCAGTTCGATCAGCTCCTGCTCATTCTGTTCAATCTGATGGCCCAAGATATAAAGCTGGTTTCTCAAGTTGTCGAGGCGATCCTTTTGTACAGAGCGCTCGCGGTTGGCATATTCGGCGAATACCATTTCATAGCCATCAGGAAACTGGATCGGCGCAGCCCCCACTACGACCTGCTCACGCCACCCCAACGTTGGCTCGCTTTTTACCTCGATGCTTGCCATTTCGGCCCGCAGCCGAGCAATGTCACCTTTCAGAGTGACCAGCTCTTGTTCCCGTTCCCGAAAATCGGAGCGGAAACGGGTGTCATCGATACGCAGCAGCGGCTGTCCCTTCTCAACTATGTCACCCTCCTTGACGAAGATCTCCTTGACGATCCCCCCTTCCAGGTTCTGGATCACTTGCAACTGACGGGACGGGATCACCTTGCCCTGCCCGACGGTTACTTCATCGAGTTTTGCCCAGGCAGCCCAGACAATGGCGCTCATGAAAAACAGGAAGCAGGCCCACAGCAGCGCTCTGGCCCGTGTAGGAGTGGTCAACAGGACGGCGGCAGCCCCGTCATCGACAAATTCCAGATGCTCGGAAGCTGGCAGCACGGTATCTGCTGGCGACCTCTTGAACAGGCCAAATCTAGCCATTGGACGCCTCCTGCACACGTACCTTGCCTTCCTTCAACTGTTGCAACACCACCTCTTTGGGTCCATCTGCCACTATCTGCCCCTGCTCCACAACGATGACCCTTGATGCGACATCAAGCATGGAAGTCTTGTGAGTGATGAGGATAAGGGTCGTTTCCGGGCCCAGGCGTGCCAGCTCATGCTTGACCTGCATCTCTGACTGGTTATCCATGTTGGAAGTGGGCTCATCCATTACCAGAATGGGAGGATCGTTGAGCAGGGCACGGGCCAACAGGATTGCCTGACGCTGACCACCGGAGAGCTGGCGCCCCCCCTCGCCTATCTGGCGGTCCAGACCGTTCGGGTCCCGGTTGGTGAAGTTGGTCACCCCGGCCCGCTTGGCCGCACGCATGACCCGCACATCGTCCACCAGCGGATTGCCCAGCATGATGTTGTCGCGCACCGAGCCAAAAAACAGGGTCACGTCTTGCGGCACGCACCCTATGTTGCGCCGGATCACCGATGCAGGCAGCTGATCCAACTCGAACCCGTCGATGCGTACCGAACCATCAGTCGGCCGATACAGGCCCATCAGGATCTTCTCGAGCGTCGTCTTGCCCGCCCCGATCCGGCCGATGATGGCCACCTTCTCGCCCGGCTCGATCCGCAGATTGATGTTGTGCAGTGTGCTGCTTTCCATCCCGGGGTACTTGAACGACACATTGTCAAATTCGATCCGGCCAGCGATGACAGGGTGATGAATATACTGCTTGCCCTCCTCCTGCTCCCCCGGCGTCATCATGATCTTCTCCAGGATCTCCAGCGCGGACTTGGCCTGGTTGTAGCGGGTGGAGAGCACAGAGAGCTGCACCATGGGGGCGATGGCACGGCTCGACAGCATGACGGCAGCAATCATGCCGCCCATGGTGACCAGCCCTTCCGATATCTGATAAACACCGACGATCACCAGACCCACGGTCACCACTTGCTGGATGTAGCTGGCCAGGGACGACATGGAGTTGGTGATGCGGCGCGTCTGCACGCCCCAAGTCGATATATGGGATACCGCCTGTTCCCAGCGATGCTGGAACATGCTCTCGGCGCCGAAAATTTTGACCGTCTCCAGTCCGGAAATACTCTCGATCAGGTTGGCGTTTTTCTGGGAAGCGAGCCGCGATCCCTCTTCAATGGACTGCTTGAGCGGCGCTTGGATATAGAAGCTGTAAGCCACCAGGATCAACATGGCGACGATGGGCACCATCACCATGACACCGGCAAACATCCAGATGATAAAGAGGAAGAAGACCGCAAAGGGCAGATCGATGAGGGTCGAGACAGTGGCAGAGGTGAAAAACTCTCGTACCGATTCGAACTCTTGCAGGTGTTTGGCAAAGGCGCCGGTAGAGGCCGGTCTCGATTCCATTCGCATGCCCATCACCTTGGCGAAGATCTTGGCCGACAGCAACACGTCCGATTTCTTGCCCGCGATATCGATAAAATAGCTGCGCAACTGGCGCATCACGAAATCGAAGGTAAACACCACCATGGCGCCTACCGCCAACACCCAAAGCGACTCGAACGCCAGGTTGGGCACTATCTTGTCATAAACGTTCATGGTGAACAGCGGGCTGGCCACCGCAAACAGGTTGATCAAGACGGAGGCGATCAGTACATCCCGATAGATGCCACGGGATTCAAACAAGGTGCTCCAGAACCAGTGTCCATTACGTGTCTCCAGTACCTTGGGAGAACGATCATCAAACTTGAACTGCTTTTTGACGAAGAAGAGCCGGCCCAGATACTCATCACCCAACTGGGCTATGCTGAGCCACTCGGCCGCATCCCCTGCCTGAGGAAAAATCACCTTGCCCTGGGTTCTGTCTTCGTTCCATTCCAGCAATATGCAGGCCCCACCGTTACGCATCTGCAACACGCAAGGCAACAACAGAGAGGAGATATCGGCAAGCGGCTGAATCACTTCCCGTGCAGACAGTCCCCCCCGTTCGGCGGCGCGGCTGAACAGGTTCGGGGTCAGCAGGCCGGATACCAGCGGCAATCCAGTGGTCAGAGCATCCCGGCTGTTGGGCACGCCATAAAAGCGGGTCAGGAAGACCAGGCACTCCAACAACTCATCAATACGGTTAGTTTCTGCTTGCATAGCATCCTGTCACTGCATGATTAGGCCGACGGTGGTGGTCACACATCGCTGTCCGGCGAACGCGATCTCGTGGAATAACGCGATCTCGTGGAATAAAGAACCCCGGCTCCACGGCAAGAGATCAACAGCCTGATTAACGTTAAGCACAGGTAAATGACACTGAATGTCATCGCCAGACCTGAGAGGCAATACGCCCAAAGGCGATACGGTATGGTCGGTTCGCGATAGCGACACAAGATGGCGCCATGTCCGATATATCCCGCCCAAATTGGAAATAATACAAGCTTATTGATAATGATATCTTTTTCAAGCCCAATACTATATCAATACAATTTTACCGAAACTATACCGCAAAGACTGAATTTCATCTAATAACCCTCTGTTTTTTTGACAAAATTTGCTTGTTCACCCAATAGACCCTGCAAGGGAAAAAGGGCGACCCAGACTATGACCCTGAGCGCCTGAACGAGCCAGTTCACTAGCAATTCCGGCCATGGCTGTCCAACGATTCTCACACCAGACCGGCGCCAACAGGGTCGGGCGACGCGCTGAGGCCGAGATGCGGTGATAAACCACCTCGGGGGGGGTGTGCTGGATCATGGCCACCGCCGTTTCAACATATTGCTCCAGAGTCAGCACCTCCAGTCGCCCTGCCTGCCAGGCCTTGCCGAGGGTGCTCCCCTCAACCACGTGCAGCGGATGCAGCTTTATCCCCTCTACGCCCGTCTCCACGATGCGGTGCAGCGTATTCAGGCTGTCCATGGGCACTTCACCGGGCAGGCCGACTATCAGGTGAGCGCAGACCTTGATGCCACGCCGATGGGCCCGGGCAACTGCATCGTCATAGGCGGCGTAGCCGTGCCCCCGATTGATGCGCTGCAAGGTCTTGTCATTGGCGCTCTGCAGCCCCAGCTCCAGCCATACCTCGTAACCACGGGCCTGATAGCCCGCCAGCAAGTCCAGCACTGCATCCGGCACGCAGTCGGGGCGAGTGCCGACACACAAGCCCACCATGTCGCTGACCGAGAGCGCCTCTTCATACATGCGCTGCAGATATTCAACCTCGGCATAGGTGCTGGTATAAGCCTGAAAATAGGCGAGATAGCGCTTGGCACGGGTCACTTCGTCCCGGCGTGCCAGCAGTTGCTGCACCACGGAGAGCTGCTGGGCCGACTCGTCGGCAAAAGAGGAGACATTGCAGAAGGTGCAGCCACCGCGGCCCAGGGTGCCATCCCGATTGGGGCAGGTGAAGGCGCCGTGAATGGAGAGTTTGTGGATCTTCTGGCCGTGGCGTTGCTTGAGATCCTGACCGAATGTATTGACGAGTTCGTGTAACTGCATGACACCTCCGCTAAAGGAGCGCCATTGTACGAGCTTGCATAAACAGGGCGCTGAGCTGGATCAAGGGAGGTGAGAGTCAGAAAACATATAAATATTCACCAATATTTGGATAAATATCTGCAAGTGGGTAGTTATTGACGCTTTCGAAACCCGTCAGCTAAAAACAGTGCTCGGGCCACAGCTCAATAACGGCCAGCTAACCACCTGTTGAACAATGAAATTTTTCTCATAGACCCATTGGCGACAAATGCAAGACACAGGGTACATAATTGTGATCGCCACCTCTCACTGGCCGGATAGATTGGTAAAATTACTACAAATCCCCGCTCCCACTGAGTCAACCAACAAAACCCAAGATATCAGTATTAAATCCCGCAAAAATAAAAATACCCAGAGCAATAGCCACTCCAGGCCCCATATACACCCGCACCCCGACATTTTGTTATGACTTTGTAATAATTAAAACAGCCGGGATGTCCAATTGACCTTGCCGAAAAATCCCATTAGTTTGGAGATTCGCCACCTCAGGCGGACGGAACCACAAGAGCCAATCGCAATTTATGCAGTTTGCGATGGAAGGCCGAGCAAGGGAGAAATGCAATGTCACTATATGATCCAAAGCTGGAGAGGGATAACTGTGGCTTCGGCCTGTTGGCCCACATGGAAGGGGAAGCCAGCCACAAGCTTGTCCGTCTCGCGATGTCAGCCTTGGCTCGCATGCAGCACCGCGGCGGCATCTCCGCCGACGGCAAGACCGGCGATGGCTGCGGCCTTCTGCTGCAAAAACCGGACAGCTTCTATCGCGCGATCGCCGAAGAGAAAGGATGGCACCTGGGCCGCAACTATGCGGTCGGCATGCTGTTCCTGAATCCGGACCCCCTGTTGGCCCAGAAAACCCGCGACATCATCGACGAGGAGCTGGAAAGAGAGACCTTGAGTCTGGTCGGTTGGCGCAAGGTGCCCATCGATACCAATGTGCTCGGTCCCATCGCCAAAGCCTCCCTGCCCAGCATCGAACAAGTCTTTGTCAACGCACCACCCGGCTGGGTCGACAAGGATCTCGAGCGTCGCCTCTATATAGTGCGTCGCCGCATTGAGAAACGCATCAGTGACGACTACTTCTACGTGGTCAGCCTCTCCAACTTGGTCACAGTCTACAAGGGACTGTGTATGCCGGTGGATTTGCCGCGCTTCTATCTGGATCTCGCCGACATTCGCATGCAGGCCGCCATCTGCGTGTTCCACCAGCGTTTCTCCACCAACACCAGCCCGCGCTGGCCGTTGGCGCAGCCGTTCCGCTACCTGGCACACAACGGCGAGATCAACACCATCGCCGGCAACCGTCAGTGGGCCAAGGCGCGCAGCTACAAGTTTGCCACCCCGCTGATCCCGGATCTGCAAGAGGCCGCCCCCTTCGTCAACACCACGGGCTCCGACTCCTCCAGCCTCGACAACATGCTGGATCTGTTCCTGGCCGGTGGCATGGACCTGTTCCGTGCCATGCGCCTGCTGATCCCGCCAGCATGGCAAAAACACCCGAACATGGATGACGACCTGCGCGCCTTCTATGACTTCAACTCCATGCACATGGAACCCTGGGATGGCCCGGCCGGCATCGTCATGACAGATGGCCGCTACGCCACCTGCGCGCTCGATCGCAACGGCCTGCGTCCGGCCCGCTATGTCATCACCAAGGACAAGTTCATCACGCTGGCCTCCGAAGTAGGTACCTGGGATTACACCCCGGACGAGGTGCTGGAGAAGGGCCGGGTCGGCCCGGGCGAGCTGTTCGTGGTAGATACCAGCAACGGCAAGATCTGGACCAGCTTCGAGATCGATGACGATCTCAAGAGCCGTCACACCTACAAGCAGTGGATGGACAAGCATTGCAAACGGCTGGTGCCGTTCGAGCAGATGGATGACGCCAGCACAGGCGCCCGCGAGTTCTCGGACGACCAGCTCAAGACCTATCAGAAGCTGTTCGGCTACTCCTACGAGGAGCTGGATCAGATCATCCGCGTTCTCGGCGAGAACGGCCAGGAAGCGGTAGGCTCCATGGGGGATGACACCCCGATGGCGGTCCTCTCCTCCAGCCAGCGCACCCTGTATGACTACTTCCGCCAGATGTTCGCCCAGGTGACCAATCCGCCCATCGATCCGCTGCGGGAAAACCACGTCATGTCGCTGGCCACCTGCATCGGGCGCGAGCAAAACGTCTTCAACGAAACCTTCGGCCACGCCCACCGTGTGCTGTTCCAGTCGCCGATCCTGCTCTACTCCGACTTCCACCAGTTGCTGGCGCTGGAAGGGGAACACTATCGTCATGCAGTGTTGAGCCTCAACTTCGCGCCCGAAGAGGGGCTGGAAGCTGCGCTCAACCGCGTCTGTGAGGAAGCCAAGGCCGCCGCCCAGGCCGGCACCGTCCTGCTGGTGCTGTCGGATCGGGACGTCAGTGCCAATACCCTGCCCATTCCAGCCGCCATGGCGGTGGGCGCGGTGCAACGCACCCTGGTGGACAACAACCTGCGCTGCGACGCCAACATCCTGGTGGAGACCGCCAGCTGTCGCGATCCGCACCACTTCTCGGTGTTGCTGGGCTTTGGCGCCACCGCCATCTACCCCTATCTGGCCTATGAGACTCTCGCCAAACAGGTCGAGGAAGGGGTGCTCAAAATGAGCCTGCGCCAGGCCATGCTCAACTACCGCAACGGCATCAACAAGGGGCTCTACAAGGTGATGTCCAAGATGGGCATCAGCACGGTCGCCAGCTACCGCTGCTCCCAGCTGTTTGAAGCCGTTGGCCTCTCCAGCGCCGTGGTCGCCATGTGCTTCCGGGGCGTCTCCAGCCGCATTCAGGGCGCCGATTTTGCCGACATCCAGCAGGATCAGCTCAATCTGGCCCGCCAGGCCTGGCTACAGCGCAAGTCCCTCACCCAGGGCGGCCTGCTCAAGTTTGTCCACGGCGGCGAGTACCACACCTACAACCCGGACGTGGTGCAGACCCTGCAAACCGCGGTGCGCTCCGGCGACTACGCCGATTACAAGGAGTACGCGCGTCTGGTGAATGAACGCCCTGTCTCCACCTTGCGTGATCTGCTCGCCCTGAAGAAGGTCGACAACCCGGTGGCGCTGGATCAAGTCGAGCCTGCGGCCAAGCTGTTCCCCCGTTTCGACTCCGCAGCCATGTCCATCGGCGCGCTGGGGCCTGAGGCCCACGAGGCGCTGGCGGTAGCCATGAACCGGCTCGGCGGCAAGAGCAACTCGGGCGAGGGTGGCGAAGATCCCAAGCGTTTCGGCACCGAGAAGAACTCCCGCATCAAGCAGGTGGCCTCGGGGCGCTTCGGCGTCACCCCCCACTACCTGATGAACGCCGACGTGGTGCAGATCAAGGTGGCCCAGGGCGCCAAGCCCGGCGAAGGGGGCCAGCTGCCCGGTGACAAGGTGACGGCCCAGATAGCCAAACTGCGTTATTCCGTGCCCGGCGTGACCCTGATCTCGCCGCCGCCGCACCACGACATCTACTCCATCGAGGACTTGGCCCAGCTCATCTTCGACATCAAGCAGATCAACCCGGACTGTCTGGTGTCGGTCAAACTGGTCTCCGAGCCCGGCGTCGGTACCATCGCCTGCGGCGTGGCCAAGGCCTATGCCGACTTTATCACCGTCTCGGGTTATGACGGTGGCACCGGCGCCAGCCCGCTGAGTTCGGTCAAGTATGCCGGCTCCCCCTGGGAGCTTGGCCTGGCCGAAACCCAGCAAGCTCTGGTGGCCAACGGCCTGCGCCACAAGGTGCGGTTGCAGGTGGATGGCGGCCTCAAGACCGGTCTGGACATCATCAAGGCGGCCATCCTCGGCGCCGAAAGCTTCGGTTTTGGCACCGGCCCCATGGTGGCGCTCGGTTGCAAATACCTGCGTATCTGTCACCTGAACAACTGCGCCACCGGCGTCGCCACCCAGGATGAGAAACTGCGCCGCGAGCACTTCACCGGCCTGCCGGAGATGGTGATGAACTACTTCCAGTTCATCGCGGAGGAGACGCGCGAGCTGATGGCCCGGCTGGGGGTGTCCCAGCTGACGGATCTGATCGGTCGTACCGACTTGCTCGAAGCCCTGCCCGGCCTCACCGCCCGTCAGGCCAAGCTGGATCTCTCCGGCATACTGGCAAGCCCGGTGGCTCCGGCAGGCTCCAGCCTGTTCAGCCAGCAGCACAATCCCACCTTCGACAAGGGTCCGCTCAACCTCAAGATGGTGGAAGATCTGCTGGAGGCGGTCGAGTACAAGTCGGGCGGTGAATTCCGCTATGACATCCGCAACACGGATCGCTCGGTGGGTGCGCGCCTGTCTGGCGAGATAGTCAAACGCCACGGCAACCAGGGCATGGCGGCCGATCCGGTGAAGGTTCACTTCAACGGTACCGCAGGCCAGAGCTTCGGTGTCTGGAACGCGGGTGGCCTCGAGATGATACTCACGGGTGACGCCAACGACTACGTGGGCAAGGGCATGACTGGTGGCAAGCTGGTGGTCAAACCCCACGTCGGCGTGGCGTTCAAGTCCCACGAGGCGGCCATCATCGGCAACACCTGCCTCTATGGCGCCACCGGCGGCAAGCTCTACGCGGCAGGCACGGCGGGCGAGCGCTTCGCAGTGCGCAACTCCGGCGCCCTGGCGGTGGTCGAGGGGATTGGCGACAACGGCTGTGAATACATGACAGGCGGCATCGTCACCATACTCGGCACCACGGGCGTCAACTTCGCAGCGGGCATGACAGGCGGTTTTGCCTACGTGCTGGACGAGTGCGGCAACTTTGCCAAGCGCACCAACCCCGAGCTGGTGGAACTGCTGGACGTGGCGGATCTCGCCATCCACCAGGAGCACCTGCGCGGTATCATCACGGCGCACTTGGCCGAGACAGGCAGCTCACGCGCCGAGGAGATCCTGGCCAATTTCGACTCCTATGTGCCCAAGTTCAGGCTGATCAAACCCAAGTCCAGCGACGTCAAGTCCCTGCTTGGCCACACCAGCCGTTCCAGTGCAGAACTCAGAATCCAGGCGCAATAAGGAGGGAACCCTATGAGCCAGAACGTATTCCAGTTTATCGATGTCCAGCGGGTCGACCCGCCCAAGAAGCCGCTCAAGATCCGCAAGATCCAGTTCGTGGAGATCTACGAACCCTTCAACCAGGCCCAGGTCGGCATGCAGGCGGATCGCTGCCTCGACTGCGGCAACCCCTATTGCGAGTGGAAGTGTCCGGTGCACAACTACATCCCCAACTGGCTGAAGCTGGCCAACGAGGGGCGCATCCTGGAGGCGGTGGAGCTCTCCCACCAGACCAACAGCCTGCCGGAGGTGTGCGGCCGGGTCTGCCCGCAAGACCGCCTCTGCGAAGGAGCCTGCACCCTGAATGATCGCTTCGGCGCCGTCACCATAGGCAACATCGAGAAATACATCACCGACAAGGCGTTCGAGATGGGCTGGCGCCCGGATCTCTCCAAGGTGATCAAGACAGACAAACGGGTCGCCGTCATCGGCGCCGGCCCGGCCGGGCTCGCCTGCGCCGACGTGCTGGCGCGCAGCGGTGTCAGCGCCGTGGTGTTTGACAAATACCCGGAGATCGGCGGCCTGCTCACCTTCGGCATCCCCTCCTTCAAGCTGGAAAAAGAGGTGATGCAGCGTCGACGCCAGATCTTCGAGGACATGGGGATCGAGTTTCGCCTCGAGACCGAGGTGGGCAAGGATGTCACCTTCGCCGACCTGCTCGGCGAGTTTGATGCCGTCTTCCTCGGGGTCGGCACCTACAAATACATGAAGGGCGGCTTTGCCAACGAAGAGGCACCGGGGGTGTACGACGCCCTGCCCTACCTCGTCTCCAACGCCAACCGGCTGCTGGGCTTTGAGAAGGCACAGGCCGATTACATCGACTTCGCCGGCAAGCAGGTGGTGGTACTCGGTGGCGGCGATACCGCCATGGACTGCGTCCGTACCGCCATCCGCCAAGGGGCCGACAAGGTGATCTGCGCCTACCGCCGCGACGCCGAGAATATGCCGGGCTCCAAGCGGGAGGTGAAGAACGCCCAGGAAGAAGGGGTGGAATTCATGTTCAACCTGCAGCCGGTTGGCGTCGAACTCGATGCCCATGGCCGTACCTGCGGCATCAAGGTGGTGAGCACTGAACTCAGTGCGCCCGATGCCAACGGCCGCCGCAATCCGGTGGTGATCGCAGGCTCCGAGCAGGTGCTCGCTGCCGATGCGGTGGTGATGGCGTTCGGCTTCCAGCCCAACCCCCAGCCCTGGATGGCGGAGTACGGTATCGAGCTCGACAGCCGGGATAGGATCAAAGCCCCCGAGCAGGCCGAACATGCCTTCCAGACCAGCAACCCCAAAGTGTTCGCCGGTGGCGATGCGGTGCGTGGCTCGGATCTGGTGGTGACCGCCATCTACGAGGGCCGCAAGGCCGCCGAAGGGATCATGGACTACCTGGCCGTGTAAGCGGCCGTCCAAGGCTTTCCCAAGCAAACAGCCCCGCAGATGCGGGGCTGTTTTTTTATATGGCTGTCGTCCGGGCAAGCGCCGCTAGATGCTCCAGCTCTCCGGCAACCGCTCGGTCAGGGTGGAGATGTACTCGAAGGTGCGGGCCCGCCTGGGAGTGGTGAACATCTGGCGCGCACTGCCCGCCTCCACCACCTCGCCGGATTCCAGAAAGATCACCTGTTGCGCTATCTGGGACGCCAGACGCAAGTCGTGGGTGGCGATCAGCATGGTGGTCCCTTCACGGGCCAGCTGGCGCAGCACGGCCACCACCTCCAGCGCGAGCTCGGGATCCAGCGCCGAGGTGGGTTCGTCACAGAGCAGCACCTTGGGCGCCGGTGCCAACGCCCGTGCTATGGCGACCCGCTGCTGCTGGCCGCCGGAGAGGGTGGCGGGCACCGCCTCGGCCTTGTGCCTGAGCCCCACCTTGTCGAGCAACGCCAAGCCACGCGCCTGCGCTTTCGCCTTGGGCCACTTCAGTACTGTCACCAACCCCTCCATCACGTTTTCCAGCACCGTCATGTGCGGGAACAGCTGGAAGTTCTGAAACACCATGCCGGTCTGCTGGCGCAGGCTCAGCACGCTCTGGCGAGGCAGGTGGTGGGCAAAGTCGAGCTCGCTCCCTCCCAGCACCAGCTGCCCCGCGTCCGGTCGCTCCAGCAGGTTCACGCAGCGCAGCAAGGTGCTCTTGCCGCTGCCGGAGGGGCCTATCAGGGCGGTGACGCTGCCCGCCGCCATGGCAAGGTCTATCCCCTTGAACACCCGCTGGCCGCCAAACTGTTTCTCGATGCCGCTCAATCGGATCATAGGGCAAGCTCCCGGGTCTCTTTGTGGGTCAGCCTGCGCTCCAGCCTGTCTTGCAGGGTGGAGAGCACAGAGCTGAACAGCAGGTAGATGATGGCCGTTTCTATGTATAGGATGAGCGGCTCATAGGTGACGGAGGCGAGTCGCTGGGCCGCCTGAAACAGCTCGGGCACAGTCACCGCCGCCGCCAGCGAGGTGTCCTTGACCAGCGAGATGAAGGTGTTGGAGAGCGGTGGCACAGCGATGCGCGCCGCCTGCGGCAGGATCACCCGCCACATCACCTGGGGCCAGTTCATGCCGATGGAGTAGGCCGCCTCCCACTGCCCTTTCGGGATCGCCGCCAAAGTGGCGCGGATGATCTCCGAGCTGTAGGCGCCGATGTTGAGGGTGAAACCGATGACGGCGGCGGTAAAGGCATCCAGCACTATGCCGGCGCTCGGCAAACCATAAAAAATCAGAAAGAGCTGCACCAGCAGCGGCGTCCCCCGAATAAGCCAGACATAGAAACGGACCAGTGCGACCAGCGGAGCGGGACCATACAATCGCGCTAGCGCCACCAGGAAACCGAGCAATATTCCCAATACGAAGGTGAGCAGGGTCAAGGGCACGGTAAAAATAAGCCCCGCACTGAGCAGGGGCCAAAAAGAGTCGATCATTAACTGCAACCAGGCTGGCACGTTAATTCTCCTTTATTGTTATAATTCGGCCGAATTATTAATTCGAAACGTCGGTGCCAAAATATTTCAGCGATATCTTCTGATAGGCACCGTCTTGCTTGGCGGTGCGCAGCGTCTGATTGATGGCGGCCAGCAATTCCGGTTGTCCCTTGGCGAGCAGGGCGGCCGATTGATCCCCCTTCGGCTCGGTCGCCGCCACCTTCAACTTGGCATCCGGCTTCTGCTTCTTGAAGTCCAGGAAGGAGAGGCTGTCATTGATGGTGGCATCCACCCGCCCGGTCAACACCAGTTCAAGGGACTGGTTGAACCCCTCGGTGGCCACCACCTCGGCCCCCGATTTTTTGGCCAGCTGGGCGAAGTTGCTGGTCAGGGACTGGGAGGATTTCTTGCCCTTCAGATCCGCGAAGCTCTTGATGGTGCCGTTGTCGCTGTGCACCACCACCACTGCCTTGGAGGTGATGTAGGGGTCTGAAAAGTCGTACTTCTTCAGCCGCTCTGGAGTGATGGCCACTTCGTTGAGCACCAGATCGTATCGCTTGGCATCCACCCCTGCGATGAGACCGTCCCACTTGCCTTCGACAAACTCGGGCTTCACCCCGAGACCGCGTGCGATCAGCTCGCCAATCTCAACATCAAAACCCACCAGCTTGCCGCTCTTGTCGTGGTAGGTAAACGGAGGATAGGCCCCTTCCGTGCCTATCTTGATCACCCCGGCACTCTGAATGGCGACGAGGCTGGATTGGGCCTCGGCCGATGTCATCAGGGCCAGCGGAAGCGCCGCCAGCAAAAACAGGGAACGTACTTTTTTCATGATCCACCTCGTTATATTTATAAATACCCAGAACGCTTGCCAAATAAAACATATTGGCGCCATGCAATTATTATTTTCAAAACCTGAATTCGTAGTGGGCCGATTAATATCATTACCTGCAGCATCACATATTAATCCGGCTGACTATCGGTATGGACAAAACATAACGCGGGCCATTCCATTGCCAAACAATGAAATGTGAGGATATTTAGCGAAATAATGGATAACGAGGATAAATGCAAGGTAACAAGACAAAGTAAGCATTCCCCCAGGGTGGCATGACTCACTCTGGGGGACAGGATCAGGCGAGTTGCGACTCCCGGGGGATCGGGGTCACCCAGGGCCGACGCCAGTGAGGTGCTTCGTAGAGATCGGGCCAGAACTCGGTCTGGTGCAGGATGGCGTCCCCGCGCACAGTGTGAAAGGTGATGGCGCGAGCCTGTACCTGACCATCGGTGATCAACACCTCGGTCACCACCTCCCGCCCCTGCTCCAGCAGCCGGACGACGTCGAAATTCCAGGGCCCGGCCGCCGGGTAGCGGCGATTGATCTCGATGAAGTTGCAGCGCCCCGCGATCCGCTCGCCCGACTGCGGCCAGTCACAGACATAATCCTCGCACAGCCACCTGGCCGCCTTGGCAAAATCGTTGCTCTGCATGGCTTGCCAATAGGCCTCTACCACAGCTCTTGGTTCCATGGTCTTGAATTCCATGCTCACTCTCCCTACAGACGCACCACCAGCCACTCCCCCTTGCCCACCGGCACCAGCGTGCTCTGGAAGGCCGGATCGCGCTGTACCTCACTCATCCACTCGGCCATCTCGCCCCGATGGGAGATGGCGTTGTCCACCACCAGCAGGCCGCGAGGGGCCAGCAGGCGCCGGATCTGCGGCCACCAGGCCCGATAGTGCTGACGATCTGAGTCCAGGAAGACCAGCTGATAACCTTCCGTCGGCAGCTCGGCCAGCAGGGCCCCCGCCTCGCCCGCCAGCTGGGTGATCCAGGGGCCCAGGCCGGCACGCTGGAAGTTGGCAGCGGCCATGACCCGCTTGCCCTCATCTTGCTCTATGGTGGTGACCCGGCCATCGAGCCTGCGTACCGCCTCGGCCAGCCAGAGGGTGGAGTAACCGTTGGAGGTGCCTATCTCCAGCACGGCGTCTGCCCCCCTGGTCTGCACCAGCACCGCCAGCAGTTCGCCGGTATCGCGGGTGATGTTGAGCATCTTGCTGCCACGGGTCTGCTGCTGGCTGTCGTTGTATTCGCCAAACTGCTCCAACTCCCGTTTAAGCTGTTCCAGTGCCATGTCTCCTCCTTGACGGTTAAACGAGTCGGCCCTGTGCATGGCATGGCTGGGTCGACACTCATGTTCATCGTGTTGCTGATCACTCGTCGGACGGCGGCGCATCCCCCAGCAAATAACGGGGGCCGGCGCCCTGTCTTGCGGCCTGATCATCCGGGTTGTAAAGGGCGCAGTGCTCGAGCGACAGGCAACCGCAGCCGATGCAGGAGGTGAGCTTGCCCTTGAGCTGCAGCAGGGCCTCGATACGCTGATCGAGCACCCCCTGCCACTGGCTGGCGATCTGCTCCCAGTCGCGGCGATCCGGTGTGCGACCATCGGGCAACCCGGCGAGGGCATCGGCAATGTCGCCAAGGCTCAGCCCCATCCCCTGCGCCACCCGGATGAAGGCGATCCGGCGCAGCGCATCCTGTGGATAGAGGCGCTGCCCCCCTTGGCTGCGCACGCTGCGAAGCAGCCCCTTCTGCTCGTAAAAACGCAAGGCACTGGCGTTGACGCCGGAGCGCCTGGCTATCTGGCCTATGGCTAACCACTTGCGATCCGTATCCATCCTTGACCTCAAGTTAGCTTTAACTTGCACAATCCTGTCTCCCTTAGAGAAAGGAGTCAAACGATTATGTATCATCTTCATCGCCTGCTCGATGCCAACCGTACTTTTGCCCTCAATGGTCGGGGCACCACCAACCACTGCCCGATGGCACTGCACGCCCTGCACGAGATGGGAGCCAGTCCCCGCCAGCTGCAGCATTTCTTCGATCACTGGCAGGCAAACCATGCGCTGCCAAGCGGGGAAACAAGCCTGGGGGAGGATGAGGTCAATTTCGTTCGGCTGCGCCAGCAGCTGGCAAGTCGGCTAGTGACCGAAGGCTGGCAGCCCACCTTTGCGGCACTGCTGGCACGCCGACTCTCACCGGCGGGAGGGGCCTTTCACCCCCTGATCCGCTTCGCCTGCGCCCTTGAAAATGGCCATGTGGGGGAGCAGGCCGCGGCGCTGGCTGCCTGGCAGTGCCGTCCCCTGATACCGCCTGCCGGAGAAGCCGCGCCCAGCCGGGACGTCGCCAGCCTGTTGGCCGGAATATCCGAACAGTGGGAGGGTGCGAGCTGGCAGGGCGAGTGGATCACGGGGCGATTGCAGCAGGTGGCAGAGGCGCCGCGCTGGCCAGGCACACTACCACGCTCACTCGTCGAGTCGTCGGCGGTATTGGCCCAGCTGGCCGAGATCGCTTTGCAGCTCTATTGGCAGACCGGCAATTTCACCGTGTTGCACATGGTGACAGGCAGCCGGGCCGCCGCCCTGGTCGCGCAACAGTTGCCCGGCGAGTGGCAGGCACAGTGGCAAACCCTGATGTGGCAGGCGGTGGCGGCAGCTTATATCACGGTCGGGGCGCCCGCGTTGCGTTCCCCGCGCTGGCCGGACACCACAGGGCTGGATTGGGAGAGGGTGTTGCCACTGGCACTGGCCAGCCTGGACGATCATGTGATCAAGCTGGTGCACTGCTGCTGGCGGGAACGGGACATATCGCCTCGTTATCTGGCGGTGGCGGCCCGCGCTGTGGGGCTGCTGGATGCGACCAGCAGCAAGGCGTGTCAGCCAGCCTAGGGCGCAGCCAGGCGACTGAAGCTGATGGCCGGACAACGCGGGGCAACCCCCTGAGTCAGGGTCAAGGGCTGGGTGCGATAGCTGAGGTGATAGAGGCCAGGGCGCGACAGATCGTAGACCTGGGTCAGATCCGCATCCGCCTGGCTCTGCTGGCCCGGCCCCAGTATGAAGAAGTCGTCGGCCGCGGGAGCACCACGCTTGGCGAGCGGCCCCTTATAGGGCAGCGGCTGGTTATCCAGGGTGAGTTCGATGGCATCGGCAAACCAGCCCTCGAACGGGGTGAACCAGCTCAGCACCTCAAGCGGCCCCTCCCCCTTGTTGATCAAGGTCATCACCAGGGGCAAGGGCTCGTCCACCCGGCTTTGTGCCTTGACCGACAGCTCGCACTGCAGGGGGGCGAGTGCGAGGGTCGTGAGCAAGAGTGTCATCATGGCGCCTCCTTCAACATCAAAAAGGGGCCTCGCGGCCCCTGTCAGCGGATCAATTTTCGCTCGGGGTATTCTCGGCGAAGTATTCGTGGTTGTCGGCGTTGTTGAGCGCCTTGACCGGATCTGTCTTCGCCAGATTGCGAGCATTGGCCTGACCGTAACCCAGATCGTCGGTGCCTGCCACCACGGTGAAGTGGCTCAGCTCATGGACTATGGTGCCGGCACGGGAGTCAGTCCCGGTGACGGGCGCGGTCCAGAAGCTCTTGCACAGATAGACCTTGTAGGGCTGATCCGGATAGACATAAGCAAAATAGCTCTGCTTGCAGCCGCAGTCGAAGGTGAGCGGCTTGTTGTCGATGGCATCCTTGATCTTGCTGAAATGCCCCTCGGCCTGGTCCCAGCGGGAGGCGTCATAGGCGCCAAACCAGCTGCGATAACGCTGGCCATCAGGTTTGTCCACAGCCAGATAGCTGCTGGAGTTGTTGCTGATGCCGCTGGCGGCATCGAGCGCGGCCAGAATGTCGCTCTTCTGGGTGTTGCTGCAGCGGCCGCTGAAACTGACCGAGGCGGTGACGGCCTGAGGTTCGGCGGCGGCCACCTTGGCCTGGACTCGCTCATCATTCACCCCCTCCACCCACAGGGTGATGGCATTGGATTCGCTCGCCTGGACCTGTTTGGCCTTGGTGGCCTTCGCCTCCTGCGCCACGGTCGGCAACTGATAACGGATGCTGTACTGACCCTGGGCGCTCATGTCATAGAGACCCGACACCTCCGCCTGCACCGTCAGGCTCTGACCGGCCTTGAGCTGCTGGAAGTCCTTGTCGGTCGGCGCCGCCCGCTTGATCAGGGCCCCCTCGTAGCTGACCGGCTGGCCATCCCGTTCCACCAGGAACAGGGGGGCATCTTCACTGCCCGGCAGTTGCCACTTGAGCAGGCGGATCGGCTTGTCACCCGTGTTGGTCAGCGTCAGGTTGACGCGCACATCGTCTGTGCTGCCATCCACCAGGGTGAGTTGGGCGTCGAGCCCTGCGGCGCAGAGCGGAGAGGCCAGCACACCGGCCAGCAGCAGGGCAATGGGAGTCGCTTTCATCATGTTTCCTCATTCATTGAGTATCGCCATCAGGCGGTTTGCTTCCTTAAGGCCCTCTTTGGGGCCAATCCACCCTAGAGCAGAAATTTTCCGCCACCATCCCACCATATGGGGGACGCCCCCCATCAGAGGGGGAAAGAGGAGGAAATAGCCCGATGCGACAAACCATCCGCGACAAAAACGGGGCGAGCCAGTCCCACTCCCCATCCCACTTGCCCCTGGCTCTCCTCGCCTCCCCGGCGTTCCCATCGCCGCTCGCCGCGCATAAAAAACCCCGGCGCCAGGCCGGGGTTTGGGAAAGGCAGAGGAAGGGGCTCGCCGTCAGGCTTTCGCCTCGGCCAACAGCGCCAGCGCGGGCTGCAGGTTGGCAGGCACCAGACTATACGCCTTGTGGTGCTTGACCAGTGTGGTCTTCTTGTTGCCCTGGCTCAGCAGCAGACCGTGGCGAAAGGCCGCCTCGGCCAGCTGTGTTTCATCACAGCGCGCATAGAGGGTCAGTGGCTTGACAAGCTCCCCCTGGACCAGGTGCTCGCCATATTCGCGGCTGGAGATCACCAGGCTGGATTGGCCCTGCCCCTGCAGGCGCAGCTTGGCGCTCACCTCGCTGTCGGTAAACACTAACCAACCCGCACTTTCCAGCTCGGCCAGCATGGCGACCAGCCTGGTGCCGAGCTGTTGGGAGTCGGCCTGCGCGCGGGCGTACTGGAAGGCGATGCGCTCCAGCAAGCCCTTGAGATCGGCACCGGCACCCAGGGTGCGGCCCTGCTGGATCCAACCTTTCAGATCCTCCATCACCAGCCGGGAGAAGCGCTTCTCCTTGAGGGAGTCAGCCATCCAGGTACAGAGAAAATGGCTCTCCTGGGCAGGGGTGCGCTTGCCCGCCTTCTGCTCGGCGGTACGCGCCAGCTCGGCAAGGCTCTGGGTGGCCATGTCGAGCAGGGCCTGATTGTAGTTGGGAGGTGTCATCACGAGTCCTCAGAGAGACGGGCGGGCCAGAGGCCGGGTCATCAACAGCATAAAGGCGCCAGTGGCGCCTTTATATACAAAATCGCCCCTCCCGGCCTGCCCTGACAAGGGGAAGGCCCGGGCGGGGTTGAGCGCGCTTACTTCGGCTGGCGCGGCTTCTTCATTGCTGCCAGACGCTTGAGGCGCTGGCCCTGCAGCTTGGCCTCGGCCATGGCCTGGGCGGCGGCGTTGTCATCGCGCTGGGGGCGCTTGCCGAAGCGACGACGCTCCTGCAACTGCTTGATCAGCTCGTCACGGTTGCCCACCTGGTAGCCCGGCACCATGACGCGGCGGATCTTCTGGCCGATCAGCGCCTCGATCTCGAGCAGGGTGCGCTCTTCCTCGCGGCTGACGAAGGAGATGGCCATGCCGCTCTTGCCGGCGCGGCCGGTACGACCGATGCGATGCACGTAGTCTTCGGCCAGGAACGGCAGATCATAGTTAACCACGTACTGCAGATCCGGGATGTCCAGACCACGGGCGGCCACTTCGGTGGCGACCAGCACCCGCACCTTGCCTTCGGTGAATTCGCGCAGGGCGCGGCGACGGCTACCCTGGGCCTTGTCGCCATGCACCACGGCGGACTTGATGCCATCCAGGTTCAGCTCGGCCACCAGCTCGTCGCAGCTTTCACGGGTACTGGCAAACACCAGCACCTGCGGCCAGTTCTGCTTGCCGATGAGCTCGGAGAGCAGCTCGCGCTTGCGCTTCTGCTCCACCGGATAAACGGTGTGAGTGACGGTATCGGCGGTGGAGTTCTGCTTGTTGACGCTGATGATCTGCGGCTTGTCCAGCATGACGTTGGCCAGCTTCTTCACCCCGTCGGAGAAAGTGGCGGAGAACAGCAGGTTCTGGCGCTCCTTGTTGACCGCTTGCAGGATCTGCTGCACATCGGCGCTAAAGCCCATGTCGAGGATGCGATCCGCTTCGTCCAGCACCAGACACTCGACGCCGGAGAGGCTGAGGTTGCAGGCAGTCAGGTGCTCCAGCAGACGACCCGGGGTCGCCACTATGATGTGAGCACCCGCTTTCAGCTTCTTGGCCTGCACATCCTGCTTGCCGCCGCCAACGAGCGTCAGCACGGTCACATCCAGATACTTGGCGAAATCATTGATGTTGCTCGCCACCTGGGCCGCCAGCTCGCGGGTCGGGGTCAGGATCAGCACACGGGCGTTGGACGGTTGCAGCTCGGCCGGCTTGTCCACCAGGCGCTGCAGTATGGGCAGGGCGAAGGCGGCAGTCTTGCCGGTCCCGGTCTGGGCGCTGGCCAGCACATCGAGACCACGACGTATGGTCGGGATCGCCTGGCGCTGCACAGGGGTCATCTCCTGATAACCGCAATCTGAGACGGCACGCAAAATCTCGGGGGCAAAATCGAACGATTCAAATCTCATAAATTGGGTTCCTGTGTTCCAGCTGGGCTGTGTTTGGCTTGCGGCTCGGCGTAGGCGAGGCGGAGGTTGATACCACCGGTGGCTGCGTCCGACATCAAGTCAGAAAGTGAGCCGGAAAATGGCGGGCGCGAAGTGTAACAGATAGGCATCACAAATTCTGCCTCAAATGACCTGAGTTTTTATCCTGCGGCCAAAACGCGCCGACCGGGGGAGAGGCCAGGCTGACACAGGCCGGCGCCGCCCTCCCCCCTGGGCACTCAGGCGTCAGGCAACCTTAGTTCCGGTTTGCATCATCTGCTTTGAAATCACGCTGAAACAGGCACATGCGAATGGCGGTGCGATATTTGCCATCGATGAAGAACTCCTCTTTCAGCTCCCCCTCCGGCTCGAACCCCAACCCCTGATAGACGTGGATCGCCTTGGCGTTGTCCCGATCGACGATGAGATACAACTTGTGCAGGTTCAACACGTTGAAGGCGTACTTCATCCCCTTCAGGGTCGCCGTCTTGGCATAACCCAACCCCTGATAGGCGGGGGCTATGATGATCTGGAATTCGGCGCGGCGATGAATGCTGCGAATGTCCACCAGCTCCACCAGCCCGACCTGGGTGCCGGCCACCTCCAGAATGAAGCGGCGTTCGTGCTGATCGTGGATGTGCTTGTCATAGAGCTGGGCCAGCTCCATGTAAGCCTCGTAAGGCTCCTCGAACCAGTAACGCATTATGCTGGCGTTGTTGTTGAGCTGATGCACAAATTTCAGATCCTCTCGCTCGAGAGGACGAAGACTCAGGGTGTCATAACATAAGGTACCTGCTTGAAGGTTGATGGGCGACCCTGGCGGCCCGCTCGGGGCCGCGCCAGGGTCAGGTGAATATTCACAGGCAACATGCGGGCGGCCCGCAACCGATCAGCGGATGCGGTTGGTCGGGCGCTTGAGCAGCCGGATGGCGATGGCCGCCATGGCGATGACGAACAGGCCGAGGGAGGTCACCAGCAGACACTTGGTCATCAGCTCGTGATACTGGGCAAACACGGGGGCCGCCATCACGAACTTGCCCACCAGACTGAGCAGCAGGGCCCAGAGGAAGGCGCTGGCAAAGCTTGCCATCATCACCCGCGGCAGATGCAGGCGCGAGACCCCCATCAGCATGGGCGTCAGCACCCTGACGAAGGGCACGAAGCGGGAGGAGAACATGGCCCAGAAGCCGTAGCTGTGCAGCAGACGCGAGGCCCGTGGCAGGCTGCCGTCCGGGATCATCCGCTCCACATGGCCCATGAAGGAGGTGCCGTGCAGCGCATGGCCCTGCAGATAGGCGATCAGGCTGCCAAGCCCGGCGGCAAGGGGCATGTAAATCAGTGTGACTTCAGGGCCGAGCACCCCCATCCCCACCAGGCCACCGGCCAGCAGCACCAGGCTGTCACCGGGCAGGGGCAAAAAGACGAAGCTCGATTCGAGAAAGAGGATCACCACCAGGCAGGTGACGAGCAGGCCCACCGCCTGCATCTGGATCAATTGGTTAAAGTCCTGTTGCCATATGGCAAGCAGCATTTCCTGCATCTGGTGACTCCCATCAACATAGTGATCATCCATAGTAGGCGGCCCATTGGCCACCGGCGCGGCAGACCCTCCTTGTCGCCATATCCCGTCTCTCCCTGAGGGAGGCCTCTTATACACCCGGCCAAGTGAACAAAAAATTAATGCAGGTCACGGATAGTGGAGATAATCGGCTGAACAGGAGAAACAACGCCTTATCCGCAAGGAAGAGGCGCTCTGCACATCACTTTCAGCTGCGTTTGAGCCGCTGCAATTTGGTGAGGGTTAGCAGGGTCTGGGCGGAGAGATCGCACACCGACAACACGAAGGCGAGTTCGTCGGGGTGCCACATCTCCTCCAGACTGGCCCGCTCGGCGATGATGAAGCCGAGCAGCTCATCCCCCTGCTTGAGGGGCGCCATCAGTATGGTGCCGGAGAGCCCCTCCAGCCCGAGCTGGGCCAACATGGCGCCAAAGCGCGCCAAATCATAGGGCTCGCGCAGGATGAGGCAGGGTTCGTGTTCGGGCTTGGACACCTCGTAGCGTCCCTGGATCAGCGCATAAGGCAGGTGAAAGCCCTGCTGATGGTGGAGCTTGGGCAGGAAGAAGAGATCCTGGCAGTACATGGATTGCCGGTCTTCGGCACTGAACCAGACGCTGGCCCGCGCTGCGCCTGTGCCGGCGCATACCGCCTCGTTGATATGGCGGGCGGCCTGTCCCGGATCCTCGCCGGTCAACAGATCGCTCTTGGCCAGGTGGATCAGGGCCCCGTGCTGCAACTGCTGGCGGGCTTCGCTGTCGACCTGCTGCCGGCGCAGGCTGTCCAGATGATCGAGCATGCGATTGCAGTCGATGGCGACCTGGGAGATCTCGTCATTGCCCTCCACCAGCAGCCGGCGCACAGCACCATCGTCAGCAATGAGTCGCAAGTTCGCACTCAACCGCTGCAAACGGGCAGCGATGTAGCCATTGAGGATCAGCAGCACCAGGGCGGCAAACAGCAGGGTTCCCAAGCCCAGCAACCAGAAGATGCGCTGCTCGATGGCCTTGCCCTCCAGCATCAGATCCCGTGGCAGAGTGAAGCAAAAGATGAGGGGCGCTTCCTCCTGCAAGGTGTCGATCTGGGCCAGGGTAAGCAACCGCTCCTCTTGCGGCAGGATCAGGCTGTCGTTGGCCCTGAGCCGGGTCAGGGTCGGCGCGCCCAGGCTGGCAGCGAGTTGATCCGGGCTCAGAAACGTGAGCGACAGGGCAGTGCGTTTTTGTAGCTGGTGGATGAATTTCGGAGTAAATGCCTTGAGCAGCAACAGAGTACCGCGACTGGGTCCCTCCCCCTCGCTGCTCAGGATCTGGGTGGCAGCCAGCAGATAATAGTGCTCGCCGTCAAACCAGATGCCGGCGTTGGGTTTGAGCGTGCCGTGGCGCATCAGGTAATCGGTCAAGCTCCCCAGCTGGGCTGGCGTTTGTGAAACCAGCTTGCCGGCCTGGTAGGCAAAGGCCACCAGCGGCTGCTTGTCCCCGTCGTAGAGTGCCAGCAGATCAACCCCCAGGGTCTCAAAAGTGCGCACATTGAAGTTGGCCGCCAGATAGGCGGGAGCGCGGCTCACCATGAAGGCATAGGTCTCGTCCCATTCAGACCAATCCTGCCCCAGCATGGTCAGCTGGCCAAGTTCAGCCTGCACCACGGCCCTGACCCGTTCGCGGTTGCGCTCCACGCTCATGCGTTCCAGTTCACCAAACTTGCTACCCACCACATAATGCAGGCCGACATAGCCAACCCCCAGCAACAGTAACAATGTCAGCACTATGGTCAGCGTAATCTTGCGGCTGATCTTCATCTCCACCCACACTCCCGGACAAGTGACCCATTGAGTTTAATGGATTTTGCCTGCGCGCCCGTGCCCGACGCGAAAAACCGGTAACGGGGTCTGTCGCTTGGTCCCGCGTCATTCCACGATGCGCGGATACTTGTCATCAAAGGGGGCCGCACCGCAGAGGATCGGCACAATCGAGGGACCGCCCGCGCCTGTCATCTTACCCGTGAACCAGCGAGTCAAAAGAGTCAACCGACTCATCAACAGGGCTGCCAAGCCGATAAAAAATCGCTACAGTGTAACGGCGCCTCACCGGACGAGGCTTCACGGGAACAAGGCATGCCCTCACACATCCCTCACACCTGTTTGCCCTTGCTGATCAGCCTGCTGCTCGGTACCAATGCCATGGCCGACGAAGGGTCATTGGTGCAGCAACGCGCCAATGCGGTGGTCTCGCTGATGACCTTTACGGTGGTGCCCGACATCACTGCCAGCAACATCAATATCGGCAGCGGCACCAACCAGTCGGCGGCGCTCAACATGACCCAGGTCGGCGGTGGTGCCACCATGAGCGAGAGCGTGCCCATCTATCTGGAGGGGACGCTGGGCTTTAGCCGCTACGATCCCCAGTTCGTGGTGAGCAATGGCAGCGAGACCCGCATCCTGCCCACCAAATGGAACAGCTTCACCGCCGCAGGCGGCATCGGTTGGGATCTGCATCTGCATCAGGATCGCCACGGCGGCAACTGGGTGCTGCGCCCCATCGGCAACGTCACCCTGGGCACGGTGGCAAGCGATCTGCGCATCGGCAACTGGCTGCTGGGTCAACACACGGGCAAGAACCTCGATTTTCTCGATGGCGGCAGGCTCGATGTCTACGGCCTGGGCGGCGCCCTGATGCTCGACTATGAGCTCTTCTCTCCCAGCCAGGATATCGACGCCGAGTTGCGCTACTCCTACCAGCATCTGCAAAGCTTTGGCGGCACCTCGGACAGCGTGACCGGCCAGGCCAATGCGGAAAACCTCGGCCTCTATCTGCGCCGTCGCGCCCCCATCAGCAATCTGACACTGCTGGAACGGCCGCTGCGCTACGTGATGGAAGGGGCTCGCACCGAATATCTCGGCGAGCAACGGGGCCTGCTCGGTTTCAACTCCCTCAACTCGCTGGGACTCGGGATCGAGCTCGACAGCAGCAAGTACGACATCATAGTGACCCGCACCCGGCTGGTGGCCCGCTATATGTTCAGCCACAACACCAGCGGCTACGGCGTCGGGCTGGCCATGAGTTTTTAAGCTCCGCCCACGGAACAGAGCCGCCCAACCTCTGTTGCGGGATTCATCTTACCTTCTCTTCTCATAAGACACTCCGGCAGCAACGTCTAACCCCCAGCCACCGCCCTCTACCTGCCCGCAGATCCACAGGTTATAAATCACTGATGAGTCCCACAGTTAGTGGGATTTGTCACACATTCGTCCTGATTAAATCGCTATAGTAGCTCTTTCCGACACCCGAACTGTTCGTATGGAGCCTGTTATGTGTCCAATCCAGTTCGCCCTGCAATCCGGTTAACGGCATCACGAAACTCAGGTGCGCAAGAGGAATAGAGATTTTTGCTATGGCCAAGTTTTTGAATACCAGTGCGACCAACTATTTTCTTGAAGAACTGATAAAGGATGCCAAGGAACGACTGATCCTCATCAGTCCCTTTCTCAAACTCAATGACAGGATCAAAGAGCTACTCACCGACAAGAACCGTCTCAAAATCGATATGCGGATTGTCTATGGCAAAAGCGAACTGCAACCAGAAGAGATCAGCTGGCTCAAGGAGCTCACTTATATACGTACCAGCTTTTGAATCGCCCCGGCTTCTTTAGACACTTTTGAGCCGTTCGAAATATTGCTTCTCACACTCTACTGGCGATAGCCCATTGTTGAAACTGTGTCGACGCTTGGGGTTGTAAAACATTTCAATGTAATCGAACACATCCTGCCGGGCCTCCTCGCGATCCGCATAGGTTCTACGTCGGATCCGCTCGCGTTTGAGGAGCTGGAAGAAACTCTCCGCCACCGCGTTATCATGACAATTGC
>NZ_JBSTYL010000036.1:0-30452 GCF_054052465.1 Aeromonas enterica
GTGAAGATGCCCATTCCGGCCAGAGTTACGAGCACAGGCGCCAGTGGGTGGTCGACAAGCTGGGCCAACTGTCGCGACTGTTTGCCATCGGTGTCTGCGCCTATGCAGTGATGAACAATCACTACCACCTGGTGCTCAAGGTTGAGTCTGATACGGCCACCAACTGGAATGAGCGGGAGATAGCCGAGCGTTGGGCGGCACTGTTTCAGTGGCCCCTGCTGGTGCGGCGCTGGTATCAGGGGGAATCCCTGATTGAACCGGAACTGATGGTCGTTCAACAGCTGATAGCCCTATGGCGTGAGCGGCTTCATTCCATCAGCTGGTTTGTTCGGCTGCTCAATGAAAACCTGGCCCGCCAGGCCAATCAGGAAGATGGTTGCAAGGGTCATTTCTGGGAAGGGCGTTTCAAGAGTCAGGCCTTGCTCACCGAATCAGCCCTGCTGGCCTGTATGGTCTACGTTGACCTCAATCCGATACGGGCAGCGATTACCGACAGACCGGAAGAGAGTGATTACACCAGCATCAAACAACGCCTCGCTGACCCACAACCCGCAGCGCCATTGCCACCTCTGTTGCTGCCGTTCTCCAGCAGAAGTGAGTCAGATGGCCCGCCCTACCTCTTTACCGACTATTTGACGCTGGTCGACTGGACAGGACGAGCAATCAGAACCGACAAACGGGGCCATATTTCGGCTCACCTTGCCCCCATCCTGCAACGACTTGGCCTTGAGACCGCGCAATGGTTGCGACAAGTGACGCTGTTTCGGCGGCAAGGCATCAGAGCTGTGGGTGACAGGGAACATTGCCAACTGTTCGCACAGCACTGCGGCCAGCGGCGATGTCACCAGCCGCCTATTTGAATCGCGAGTCCCCACTTGATATCACACCCCGGCATGTCATGCAGATGCCAGGCATGACTGTGCCTGAATAAAAAGCTTTAAAGGCCAGAACCGTCACCTTGTCGCTCCAACTCCAGCCCCCGAGCCAACCCTCCATCACCACACACCACATCACCAACCCGGCTACGGCTTACTCAGAAAGGTGGGTGTCCCAGATTTCGTCCCAGATTTCGATATCCTCAAGCAGGTGACGCTGGGCAGCCACACCATCACCTCTAAGTCGGAGAACGATGCCACCCTGACCCTCAGCACCGAGGCGGGTAAAAACTACTACGTCTGGCAGGAGGTCAAGATGGGCCTGTTGATGGCCCGCTCCAAGCTGAGTCAGGTCAGCGAGGAGGAAGGCAAGCAAGGGGTGATAGAGAGCAAGCTGGTCAAGTGACCAGATACCTTCACCTAAAACATCACGGCGTAGCCTCACCAGCTACGCCTCTGTCAGAAAGGTGGGTGTCCCAGATTTCATGATGTTCAGGCAAATAATGATGAGTGCCGCCCTGCTGTCGGCGGCGCTGCTTTCCGGTTGTGCTTCCGTACCCATGGCCGATGCCACCGCAGACGCGCAGGCCAAGCAGTTTGTGGCGCCTAAAGATGCGGCCAACCTCTATATCTATCGCAACGAGACCTTCGGCACGGCCGTTAAAATGCCGGTGCTGGTGGATGGGATGGCGGTCGGCGATACCGTGGCCCGCAGCTATATCCTCAAGCAGGTGACACCGGGCAGCCACACCATCACCTCCAAGTCGGAGAACGATGCCACCCTGACCCTCAGCACCGAGGCGGGTAAAAACTACTACGTCTGGCAGGAGGTCAAGATGGGCCTGCTGATGGCCCGATCCAAGCTGAGTCAGGTCAGTGAAGAGGAGGGCAAGCAAGGGGTGATGGAGAGCAAGCTGGTCAAGTGACCAGATACCTTCACCTAAAACATCACGGCGTAGCCTCACCAGCTACGCCTCTGTCAGAAAGGTGGGTGTCCCAGATTCTCTTGGTTAAAAAGGTTTGGGGACAGATTTTTCTACCCTAGGATATATTTCCTAAAAGCCTCTGATCGAATGACCCTGGCCTTTCTATCATTCGTACCAGAATACATTGAGTGATAAAAAGCTCCGTGATCAGTGTCTTTCGCATTTTTACTTGCGAGAACTGCATTATCAAAATCATTTAGCCTGTTTAATATATCACTAGGAAGGATGTCGGTTGTGCAGAGTTCTACTACGAGAGTGAAGAAACATGATTTTCTAAACCAAATCGAATCTGCTTCCAAACCTAACCCTTGGATTATTGCTACTGATTTGAGTATTTGTGATTTTATCTTATGTGAATCAGGGAATACTTCGTTGAATTCTGCTACGCACTTCTCAACTTCATTATCTCTGGGATAGTATCCGCCTCTCACAAGAGTGGACATGACCTGTAAGAAGAAGTGAACATCTGCCATGCGTGTAAATTCTGATTCATGAAATACGCCAAATTCCTCAAGCGCAACTTCATTTGCAAGTTCTTTAGCAATTTGAATAAACTTACCATCGTAAATAGCATTGTGAATTTCAATGTTATCCAGTTTGAATTTGGTCAGGTTTATTCGGCGGAATATTTCTCTGACTAAATCATCTTCAACCTTACCAATGTCTCGTACAACGACCTGATAAGAAAGAAAGTTTTCTCGAGCTTCCTCGCTCAATTCATCAAAGCTTGGGATGCTTTTTAAACTCTTTTTAAACTCATTTTCTATGTAGTTTTTTATAGTGGTTAGTCGCTGTTGCCCATCAATTACTTTTTGGGTTGTTCGTAATTTTTTTGTGTCTGTTGAGCCTTGGCAAACATATATTTCAGGGAAGGGGAACCCATTCAGTATGGTATCCAAGAAAGCTTCTTGGTGCTCGTGTGTCCAAACAAACTTTCTTTGAAAATTAGGCGCAAGCTCTAACCTGTGAGTATCTATTTTTTCATATATATCAGCGATGGTAGGGTTTGTAACTGACGGTTTAATTTGAGCTGCCATTATTTATGTCCTTGTATTCTTTGCTTTTTCAAATTATTCAGACCAGAGAGTATGTAATCTTCCAAGTGTTGATGGCTTTTAAAAACACCGGCATTTACAGGATAATTACCAACCTCTGACTTGCCATTCGATATGCTTCTAAAAAAATCAAACCAATCATCTTTAATCGCTCTCATTTGGAATGAAATTGGTAATTTATCCGGCCTAATCCAACCGAGAGCCACATACTCTAAAAAAGAATGATATGTATCCAATTCCTTTTCTTGAACTACTCTTCTGTTCTGTCTTATCATCATTTGATATTTGGCTATATCTTTCATCAGTGTATCAAATAGCGTTGGAGATACCAGAGCTACATCGATATCAGAATCATAGTCAAAAATTTTATTCTTGAAGGGACTAAAGCCTAATTTAGCTGAGCCTGTTATATATACTTCATGAAATGGGATGTTGAATTTGTTTGCGATTTTTTTCCTAAATTCATAGAAGTCCTCATCCCTCATGTTAAATACATATGGCGTACCATGCAGAACATGCTTTCGACAAAAATCCAGCATAGCATCTTCTTCAGTTTTACGTCCGAGTTCACTATTAAAATCATCTAGGTTCATTTTGGTAATCTCACCTATCCTAGTCGTGCTGCTGCTTAAACACTGAACTAGTAAATTTACTGTGCACAAACATAGCCTTATTGAGCCAAAGACCTACGTATCCTCTTCACATCCTGTTGAGTTGATAGTGCAGTCTACCGAACAATTAAATTGACTCCCGACCTGGAGTTAGAGCTCTCAACTGTTAAGCGATTGAGGTGAAAATAATGATTACACCTAGAAAACTTCGCGCAACAATTGGATTCTATTGGATATGGTAAAGGAACGATAGAACAAAGGAAGGGTGAATCATGAGAAATTTGAGATGGAGCAAGAAATTTTCCATCCAGCTCGTAGGTTAGAATATCGTAAGGGTGTTCGGACGAGTGCGGATTTAAGGTTTTTGCGATGGTTGACATCAAAACCAACCCGGCCTAAGCCGGGTTGGTTGCATCAAAAGGCGAGAATAATCAAAGCGCTTCCAATCTGGCATACGCCGTCACCAGCCACTTGGCGCCGACGTCGTCGAACTGGATCTGCACCCGGCTCTGCTGGCCGACCCCTTCGAAGTTGAGCACTATGCCTTCGCCGAATTTAGGGTGGAGCACCCGCTGGCCGAGCTTGATGCCGCTGGCGTCGAAGCTCTGCTGCACCTCGTTCTGGCTAAAGCGGCCGTACTGGGTGGGTCTGCTGACCTGAGTGCGCAGCCGGATCTCCTCCAGACACTCGGCGGGCATCTCGCGGATAAAGCGGCTCGGCTTGTGGAACATCTCGCGGCCGTAGATGCGGCGGCTCTCGGCATAACAGATGTAGAGCTTCTCCATGGCGCGGGTCATGCCCACGTAACAGAGGCGGCGCTCCTCTTCCAGGCGGCCCGACTCCTCGGTGGATTGCTGGCTGGGGAACATGCCCTCCTCGACACCGACCAGCAGCACCAGCGGGAACTCCAGCCCCTTGGCGCTGTGCAATGTCATCAACTGCACAGCATCGGCATATTCGTCCGCCTGATTCTCGCCGGATTCCAGCGCCGCGTGGGCGAGGAAGGCGGAGAGATCGCTCATGTCTTCCAGCTCGTCCGGGCGCTGGTACTGGCGGCAGGCGGTGACCAGTTCGTCCAGGTTCTCTACCCGCGCCTGGGATTTCTCGCCTTTTTCCGCCAGATACATCGCCTTGAGGCCGGAGTGCTGGATGGCGATATCCGCCTGCTGGTGCAGCGGCAATAGAGAGACCTTCTCTTCCAGCGCATCCAGCAGATCGACGAAGCCGCGCACCGCGTTGCCAGCGCGACCGGTCAGCACCTTGTCGTTGAGCAGCCCCTTGGCCGATTGCCACAGGTTCTGGCCCTGATCCCGGGCGTTGGCCCGCAGTATCTCCAGGGTGCGATCGCCGATGCCACGGGTCGGGGTGTTGACCACCCGCTCGAAGCTGGCGTCGTCGCCACGGTTGTTGATCAGCCGCAGGTAGGCCATGGCGTCCTTGATCTCTTGCCGTTCGAAGAAGCGCAGGCCGCCGTAGATGCGGTAAGGCATGGCGTCCTGCATCAGCGCCTCTTCCAGCACCCGCGACTGGGCGTTGGAGCGATAGAGGATGGCGCAGTCGGCCAAGAGGCCGCCTTTCTCTTTCCAATCCTTGAGGCGGCCGACCACGAAACGGGCCTCGTCCACCTCGTTGAAGGCGGCGTAGAGGGAAATCGGGTCGCCCTCGGCCCCCTCGGTCCACAGCTCCTTGCCGAGCCGCTCAGAATTGTTGGCAATGACGCAGTTGGCAGCTTTGAGGATGTTGGCGGTGGAGCGGTAGTTCTGTTCCAGGCGGATGGTTTCGGCGCCCTGATAATCGGTCAGGAAGCGCTGGATATTCTCTATCTTGGCGCCGCGCCAGCCGTAGATGGACTGGTCATCGTCGCCGACGATCATCACCTTGCCGCTGTCGCCTGCCAACATCCGCAGCCAGGCGTACTGGATGCCGTTGGTATCCTGGAACTCGTCCACCAGAATGTTCTGGAAGCGATCCCGGTAGTGCTCGAGGATGTGCGGCTTGTTGAGCCACAGCTCGTGGGCGCGCAGCAGCAGCTCGGCAAAATCCACCAGCCCGGAGCGATCGCAGGTCTCCTGATAGGTCTGGTAGATCTGCTGATAGGTGCGGGTGACGGGGTCGCCGTAGAGGTCGATGTCGCCGGGGCGCAAGCCCTCGTCCTTCTTGCCGTTGATGTAGCTCATCACGGCGCGCGGGGCCCAGTGCTTCTCGTCCAGGTTGAGCGCCTTGATGACGCGGCGGATGAGACGGTACTGGTCGTCTGAATCGAGGATCTGGAAATCCTGCGGCAGACCGGCATCCAGATGGTGGGCCCGCAGCAGACGGTGGGCGATGCCGTGGAAGGTGCCTATCCACATGCCGCGCTGCATGCTGCCCAACACCTTCTCGACCCGGCCGCGCATCTCGGCGGCGGCCTTGTTGGTGAAGGTCACGGCTATGATGGAGAAGGGTGAGCAACGCTCCACCTGCATCAGCCAGGCAATGCGGTGCACCAGCACCCGGGTCTTGCCCGAGCCGGCGCCGGCCAGCACCAGCAGGTTGCTGCGGGGCGCCGCAACGGCATCTCTTTGCTTGTCGTTGAGCCCGTCGAGCAGGGTTGAAACGTCCATCACCACTCCTGTTTATTTATACAGGCGGGGATTATACGGAAGTTCCGTCGATCCTGAAATGCATGATTCCCGAGGTGGCACAGGTTGCTGTTTTTGATAGTGGCGTTTTCGGAGCAGCCGTTGTTCACCTGTTGGGGTGAGCGTGAGGTCTTCTCCTGCCAGTTCATGGGTGGTTATCTGATAACTCATCTCGGCTGCGACCACGTTACCTTCGGGAAGCGTGCCGTGAACTCGATAGAGGCGTAGTTTCATTTCGTTCAGATAGGCTTTTTCAAAATAGAGCGGGCAGTCGCCCAGTAGTAATACACCCTGCTCGTAGTGTGATCGCTGGTTATTGACCGCGCGCATGGAGAATAGGCTGAGCAGCGAGAGTTTTTTGGGAAGGAGTTCACGATGAAATTCGCGGGCGTAAATACGATAAACAAGCATCCCTTGCTCATCGTATACCGCGTTCGAATAGTCACGGTAGCGTTCGGTCACTCCGAGCGCCAAGGCGCCCGGAGTGAAGCTGATGAGCATTGTGGCAAGCAGTGCCACAATGCTCGGGCTGTTGAGGTTACTGAAGCGCAGCACAATCTACGACATCCGATTGGCCATTCTCGGTACGACGGCACTCCAGAAAGACCTTGCCGAAGGTAGAACCTTCACGGGGTTTCAGAGTGACTTCGGTATGGTAGGGAACGACCGGAGCGCGAGTGACGTGCATGATGTAGCTTGCCGTTTGATCGAACTCGTTTTTGATGAAGTCAGAGGTGTAATCAACCTTGAAGCTCAGTTGCGGCATGATCCAGAAGCGATAAGTGTCTGCCCAGATGTCTTCTACATCTGCATTGCTCAAACCGCAAACCGGATAGCCCATCATTTTGGAGTACTCCTCGGAGTAGGCTCCCATGCCATGCTCGCAGGTTCCTGCACCAACGATAACATCGACGTCATTACGATCCATCCCTTCGTTGAAGAACGGATTCAAATCAAGTTTAACGGAGATGCCGTTGTTATTTGTTGAGTCGATGGTGACACTTGCTTGTTGACCATTCAGGTGTTTATCCAGTGCTTCAGCCAGCTTGAGGGTGTTCTTGGCCTCTTCAGCATCGAGACGCAGAGATGTCAGGGCATTCCCCAAATTGGCAGTCAGCATGGCGGCTTCAGCCAGCTGGGTACGCGCCAGCTTGAGACGGTCGGCCTGATTGATCACGAAGAATTGGGGATCTTGCCAGAGTAGAGCAGGATTCACATCTGCATCAATGTACTCTGCGGTGATTTGTGAATTCGGGAGGGAATATTTCCAGCTACTTTGATCTCCCCAAAACGATGGGTAGGCTGGATTATCGTAAATGTGCGCAATGCCGGTTTCCTCAAACGCAAAGATTGGCAGTGTCAGCACTTCTGTTTTAGGTAGCAGATGGCGATCGTCGCCATATTGGTATGCGGCCATGATATTCAGACCAGAAGCCATGGCGATGGCGCTGGCACGCAGGGCGCGAACCTGATCATAGGATAAGGTCAGTTCATCATTATCGCCGTAGGTTGCCTTGTATTCCGGGTTAACAATATTGCTCAGACTATTGGCAGTTTCCTGCATCTGGACGGCATATTTTGCCAGCAGTTCTGCCACATCCTTGGTATTGCCAGTGGCCTCTTTGACGGTCAGGCGAGCATGGTTAACTACAGCATCCAGCACTTTCGCCAGCATGGTGGTATAACCCTGTCCAACTTGAGACGGTTCAACGTCGAAGCGCTTGCTGACGATAGGGTCATTGGTCACTTCCATCATGGCGATAATAGCCAGCATTATCTGGCGATCGGCTTTGCCTTGTTCATCTGCCTCGGTGCTTAAGCGATCTTTATAACCGCGCAGCGTATTTTCGAAGTCAGTCTGTTCCCAATGTTTGCTCTGTTCCACCAAGTCGCGCAGAACTGAGTCCACTGCGGCTGATTTACCATTGGCTTTGGCCAGCGTGGCATTCATATGTGCTGCGGCGGCTGTTGTATCAACCACTTTTTTGTCGACTTGCGCTTGTTTCAGAGCTTCATTCAGACTGGTATTAAAAGCGTCATCGGTGTCAAAACGAAGTGTGTTGCCTAGCTTGACCACATCCTCTGCTTTCAGAGTAATCCCGTTACTTGCATCACCATCGGCATCCATGGTTTGCAGCAGGGCGGCGATACGAATGGCGCGATCTTTGTCGCCCTTCTCGGCGATGGTGTATGGGGTCACCAGGGTCTGGCCCTTTTTCACCTGGGTTTCCCCAAGCGGGATTGAGCCCAGTTTGAAGGCACAGGTGTCACCGTCATTAAAGAGGAACTGGCCTTGCTTGTTAGTGACGTCTGAGTAATTGCCGCAGGTGTAGTTCAAACCGGCTACCGCACTATCAATAAAGGTGGCGGTCAACGCTGGTTTGGTGGTGTTTCCACCATTATTATTGCCATTGTCACTGCTGGCACCGTCGCCACCACCGCCACAACCTGCCAGCGCCAGGCTAGATAACGCCGTCACAACCGATAAAGCCAGAACATTCTTTTTCATTTTTATTTTCCTGAAACAACGATACATATGTCACCGGCACCTGACTGAGGAAGCCAGAATGGGTGGCATGAAGTGATGCAAAAGAAGCCCAATTGATATCTTTGTTAGCTTCATTTGAGATCTGTGCGGTGGGAATCATACAGGGGCTCATATGGTTTTCAACTTGATCTGGATCTCGAGTTCAAAGGAATTGTGATCTTGCTCAACAAAGTAGAGTAGGGGGCTCATTGTTGGTTAGGGAATGTTGACTGGAGAGTATTGGAGAAAGGGTCTGTGAGCTTTGGTTGTTTCCCTCTGTAGCCAATCCTTGCTCGCGCTGTTTGTGGGGATTTTGCTAGCCGGATCGCGGGCTGGCAGGGGGGGCGGATGAATAAGAGGGGAAAACGGTTTACAGTAACTTGCTGAACAATAAGAGAAATGTCGTTTGGATCTTTTGACTGATAGCAGAAAAAACTGAAAATCAGCTAAAAAACAACTTCTTATAAGGTTATTTGATTAGAATTCAAACCGTTAACGAAAACGTTTTTCCCTTATCATTTGCTTGACCCGCATCGGGGCTGACTTAGAGTAAGCCTGGCGTGCTAGATAGCCTGTTTTGACAGGCAAGCAAGTCCCCTCACTTAATAACAATCAAGGATACGATCGTGACTAAAGTGCTCAAGCTGGCCACCGTTGCCACCCTCACTCTCGCTGCCCTTTCTGCTCAGGCAGCTTCCCAGCCCGCCGTCATCTATGACACCGCTGGCAAATTCGACAAGTCATTCAACGAAGCCGTGTTCCGTAACGGCGTCGAAGTCTACAACAAGGACAAAGGCGTCAAGGTCAAGGAGTTCGAACCCCAGAACGAAGCCCAGCGTGAGCAGGGCCTGCGCCGTCTGGCCAGCCGTGGCAACGGCCCGATCGTCGCCGTCGGCTTCAACATGGGCTCGGCCGTCGAGAAAGTCGCGACCGAATTCCCGAAAACCCAGTTCACCATCATCGACATGGTGGTCGACAAGCCGAACGTGCAGTCCCTCATCTTCAAGGAGCATGAAGGCTCCTTCCTGGTGGGTGCGCTGGCCGCCATCGCCTCCAAGACCGGCAAGGTCGGCTTCGTGGGCGGCATGGACATCCCGCTGATCCGCAAGTTCGAGTGCGGCTACGAGCAGGGTGCCAAGTACGTCAATCCGAAGATCGAAGTGTTCCAGAACATGACCGGCTCCACCCCGGCGGCGTTTGCTGACCCGGCCAAGGGTGCCGAGCTGGCCAAGTCCCAGTTCGCCAAGGGCGTCGACGTGGTTTACGCCGCAGCCGGCGGTACCGGTATCGGTGTTTACCAGGCAGCCAAGGATGAAGGCAAGTTCGCCATCGGCGTGGATTCCAACCAGAACCACCTGCAGCCGGGCACCATGCTGACCTCCATGGTCAAATCCGTGGGTCTGGCCGCTTATCAGACTTGGGATGACGCCGCCAAGGGCACCTGGAAACCGGGGATCAAGAACCTGGGCCTGGCCGAGGGCGGTGTGGATTGGGCACTCGACAAAGACAACGAGAAGCTGATCAGCGCAGACATGAAAGCCAAGGTTGACGCCATCAAGGCCGATATCATCTCCGGCAAGGTCAAAGTTCATGACTATATGAGCGACAACAGCTGCAAATACTGAGTAACCGCTACTACTCTCAACCCAACGACCGGCCCGTAGGGGCCGGTTTTTAGTCTCTCTTCATGACCCGCAAGGACTGCATCATGGACCAGACAGATCGCTATGCCATCGAATTAAGGGGTATCGATAAGCGGTTCGGCGAAGTGTACGCCAACAAGCAGATCGACCTTAAGGTTCAAAAAGGCAGTATTCACGGTATCGTCGGCGAAAATGGCGCCGGCAAGTCGACTCTGATGAGCATCATCTACGGTTTCTACCACGCCGACAGAGGCGAGATGTTCATCGACGGCAACCCTTTCAAACCCCATGGCTCACAAGATGCGATCGCCGCAGGCGTGGGCATGGTGCACCAGCACTTTATGCTGGTTAACAATTTCACCGTGCTGGAGAACGTCATCCTCGGCGCGGAAAACGGCTGGCACCTGGGCCAGAGCCTGGCGGCGGCCGAGAAGCTGCTGGGCGAGCTGGCGCGGGACTATGGTCTCGACGTGCCGCTGCACGAGAAGGTCGAGGATCTGCCGGTGGGCCTGCAACAGCGGGTCGAGATCCTCAAGGCGCTCTATCGCGGTGCCCGCATCCTGATCCTCGACGAGCCGACCGGGGTGCTGACCCCGCAAGAGGCGGATCACCTGTTCGAGGTGCTGAAAAAGCTGCGGGATCAGGGGGCAACCATCATTCTCATCACCCACAAGCTGCGAGAGATCCTGGCCATTACCGATCAGGTCTCCATCATGCGCCGGGGCGAGATGGTGGCCCACGTCGCCACCAAGGATACCGACAAGGAGCATCTGGCCGAACTCATGGTGGGCCGCAAGGTGCGCCTCAAGGTCGACAAGGGCCCGACCCAGCCGGGCGAGGCCAAGCTCAAGGTCAACGGGCTCAGTTACTTCGACGATGCCAAGGTGGAGCGGGTCAAATCCGTCAGCTTCGAGGTGCGGGCCGGTGAAGTGGTCGGCATCGCCGGCGTCTCCGGCAACGGCCAGTCCGAGTTGCTCAGCCTGCTCGGCGGCATCATCAAGCCCAGCAAGGGCAGCTTTACCATCACAGGCAATGGTCAGGCGCACGAGGTGAGCGTGGCGCATCCGGCCGATCCCGAGCGGGTACGCAACTATGGCCTCGGCCATGTGCCGGAAGACAGGCACAAGATGGGCCTGATCAACCGATTCGAGGCGCAAGAGGCCTTCATCCTGGGTTATCACCGCCGTCCCCAGTACAACAAGGGCTGGCTGCAGAACAAGGAGGCGATCCTGCAGGATTGCCAGGCCAAGATGGACAAGTGGGACGTGCGCCCACCCCATCCCGATCACAAGACGGCCAACTTCTCCGGTGGCAACCAGCAGAAGCTGGTGATCGCCCGGGAAGTGGAACAGAACCCGGATGTGCTGCTGATCGGCCAGCCGACCCGCGGGGTCGATATCGGCGCCATCGAGTACATCCACCAGCAGATCATCGCCATGCGCGACAAGGGCAAGGCTGTGTTGCTGGTGTCGGTGGAGCTGGACGAGATCATGAGCCTGTCCGACCGGATCCTGGTCATCGCCGACGGCCGTATCGTCGGTGAGCTGGATGCCGCCAAAGCGGATGAGCGCACCATAGGGTTGATGATGGCGAACATAGTGCCTGACGAGGTGGCTGCCAGCCAACCCGAAGGAGCCACATCATGAACCTGGTACCCTTCCGTGAAACAATGGGGTTGATGATGGTCAACGCACCCGTCCCCGACGAGATTGCCAAGGAGGCTCGCTCATGAGCCAAGCACGTATCCCTGCCTGGATCTCCGTGGGCGTGCTGCCCGCGGTCAACATACTGCTGGCCTTCCTGGTGTCGGCCATCCTGTTCTACTACCTCGACATCAACCCGGTCGATGCCGCCAAGATCATGTGGTATGGCGCCTTCGGCACGGGTGAAGGGGTCGGTTTCACCCTCTATTACGCAACCGGTTTCATCTTTACCGGCCTGTCGGTAGCGGTGGCCTTCCATGCCGGCCTGTTCAACATCGGTGGTGAAGGTCAGGCCTATATCGGCGGCCTCGGCGTCGGTCTGGTCTGCCTGCTGCTCGGCGACTCCCTGCCGTTCGCGCTGCTGCTGCCGCTGGCCATCATAGCCGGCGGCCTGTTCGGCGCGGCTTGGGCCTTCATCCCGGCCTGGCTGCAAGCCAAACGCGGCAGCCACATCGTCATCACCACCATCATGTTCAACTTCATCGCCGCCTCCCTGATGGCCTACCTGCTGGTCGAGGTGTTCAAGCCGGCGGGCTCCATGGCGACCGAGAGCAAGGTGTTTGCCGAGGCGAGCTGGTTGCCCAAAGTCAGCGAGCTGGCGAGCGGTTTCGGCATGGAGATGCCGAACAGCCCGCTCAACATCAGCTTCTTCTGGGCGCTGATCTGTGCAGCCCTGGTCTGGGTCTTCATCTGGCATACCCGCTGGGGCTACGAGATCCGCTCCGTGGGTGCGAGCCAGAGCGCCTCCTCCTATGCGGGCATCTCCTATCCCAAGGTGGTGATCCTGGCCATGGTGATCTCCGGCATGCTGTCAGGCTTCTTCGCCCTCAACGTGCTGCAGGGCGAGCTGCACCAGATCAAGCTCAACTTCGTGGAAGGCTTCGGCTTCACTGGTATCGCGGTGGCCCTGATGGGACGCAACCACCCGGTCGGCGTCATCATCGCCAGCCTGCTGTTTGGCTTCCTCTATCAGGGGGGCGCCGAGCTCAGCTTCGAGTTCGGGGTCGACCGCAACATAGTGGTGGTGCTGCAGGGTCTGGTGATCCTGTTCTGTGGCGCCCTTGAGCACATGATGCGTCCGCGCATCGAGCAGCTCTATCTGGCGTTTGCCAACCGCTCATCCGCGCAAGCCAAGGGAGTCTGATCATGTTCGAAACTCTGATCCTGATGCTGGATGCGACCATACGGACAGCACCACCACTGATCCTGGCCGCCATGGCAGGCATGTTCTGTGAACGCTCCGGTGTGGTCAACATAGCGCTGGAAGGCAAGCTGCTGGCGGCGGCGTTCGCCAGCGGCGCGGCGGCGGCCGTCTCCGGCTCTGCCTGGATTGGTCTGGGTGCGGGGGTGGGTGTCTCCATCCTGTTCGCCCTGATGCACGGCTTTGCCACCATCACCCACAGGGGCGATCAGGTGGTGAGCGGCATGGCCATCAACATACTGGCGGCCGGTCTGACCGTCACCCTGGGCCGTTACTGGTTCGATCAGGGTGGCCAGACCCCGGCGCTGTCCGGTGCGGCCCGCTTCGCCCCCATCGATCTGCCCTACGCCAAGGAGCTGTATGACGTGCCCGTCATCGGCCAGCTCTATAGCGAGCTGCTGAGCGGCCACTCCCTGCTGGAGTACGTGGCGTTTGCCGCCGTGCCGCTGGCCTGGTGGGTCTTGTTCCGCACTCGCTTCGGTTTGCGTCTGCGTGCCGTGGGCGAGGCGCCGGCGGCGGTCGATACCGCCGGTATTTCCGTGGTGCGGATGCGTTATACCGCGCTCATCATCGGCGGCCTGCTGGCCGGTATTGGTGGCACCTATCTGGCGGTGGCCCAGACGGCCCAGTTCATCCCCAACATGAGCGCGGGCAAGGGCTTCATGGCGCTGGCGGCGCTGGTGTTCGGCAAGTGGCGCCCCTGGAATGCCATGGCGGCCTGCCTGCTGTTCGGCTTCCTCGATGCGGTCGCCATCCGGCTGCAAGGGGTCAGCATAGGTGGCTTCGCCATTCCGGTACAGGCCATCGAGGCGCTGCCCTACATACTGACGGTGTTCCTGCTTGCCGGTTTCATCGGCAAGGCGGTGGCCCCCAAGGCGCTCGGCACCCCCTACGTCAAGGAACGGGAATAACCCTCCCGCTCTCAACAGAAGGCCCACGCAAGTGGGCCTTTTTTATGTCTGTTTTCATGCCGCCGGCCCCTCAACCGACCGGTCGCACCAGCGAGGGCTGATGGGGATCGCTGAGCCGCTCGGCCAGGTAATCCACCAGCAGCCGCACCTTGGGGGAGAGATGACGGTTGTGGGGATAGAGGGCCCAGATCCCCTCCTCCGGTGCCCGCAGCTCGGGCAGCAGCTCGACAAGCTCGCCCTGGGCCAGATGGTCGCTCACGTAGTAGTCCGGCAGCTGAATGATGCCGATCCCCTTGAGCGCCGCGTCCAGCAGGGCGTGGCCGCTGTTGCACTGCAGCAGGCCGTGCACCCGCACGCTATGCGGGCGGCCATCCAGGGTGAAGTACCACTCGTCGCCGTTGCCCACCAGACAGCGGTGGCGGGTCAGCTCGGAGAGGCTGTTGGGGATGCCGTGACGCCCCGTATAATCCGGTGAGGCGCACACATAGGGCACCCGCTGCGCCAGTTTGCGCGCCACCAGGCTCGAATCCTTGAGATGGCCGAGCCGGATCGCCAGATCGTAGCCTTCATGCACCAGATCCAGCAGCTGGTTGGTGAGGTTGAGGGTCACCTCCAGCTGGGGGAAACGCACCATGAAATCGTTCACCAGCGGGGCTATGCGGCTCTCGCCATAGGAGACGGGGGCCGTGATCCGCAATGACCCTTGCGGCACCGCCTGATGGCGCCCCACCGCCAGTTCGGCCTCGTAGAGGTTGTCCAGCAGCTGGCGGCAGTGGCGGTAATAGATTTCGCCAAGCTCGGTGAGCCGCACCTGACGGGTGGTGCGCAGCAGCAGCTTGGCCTGCAGCCGGTCTTCCAGCTGTGCCACCTGCCGGCTGACCTGAGCCACCGACACCCCCAGCTTGCGCGCCGCCGGGGTAAAGCCCCCTTGCTCCGCCACGCTGACAAATTCACAGATCCCTTCCCAGCCGAGCATTATTACCTGTGTGTAAAAGTGATTTGATATTTAGCCTTATTATCACCAAATCGAAGAGAAACTACACTGCATACCTGAGTTCATCTCTGTTCACCTACCGCAACAAGAAGGATGTCATTCATGGCACAGGTTCAAAGCATCAAGTGTAAAGCCGCCATCGCCTGGGGACCGGGTCAGCCCCTCTCCATCGAAGAAGTGGAGGTCATGCCACCCCAGGCCGGTGAAGTGCGGGTACGCATAGTCGCCACCGGCGTCTGCCACACAGATGCCTTCACGCTGTCCGGCGAAGATCCGGAAGGGGTCTTCCCCTGCATCCTGGGCCATGAAGGCGGTGGCATAGTCGAGTCCGTCGGCGCTGGCGTCACCAGCGTCAAGGTGGGGGATCACGTGATCCCGCTCTACACCCCGGAGTGCGGCGAGTGCAAGTTCTGCAAATCCGGCAAGACCAACCTGTGCCAGAAGATCCGCGCCACCCAGGGCAAAGGGCTGATGCCGGACGGCACCACCCGCTTCTCGAAAGATGGCCAGCCCATCTATCACTACATGGGCACCTCCACCTTCAGCGAATACACGGTACTGCCCGAGATCTCCATCGCCAAGGTGGACCCGGCCGCCCCGCTGGAAGAGGTCTGCCTGCTCGGTTGCGGCGTCACCACCGGCATAGGCGCCGTGATGAACACCGCCAAGGTGAAAGAGGGTGAGAGCGTCGCCATCTTCGGTCTGGGGGGCATAGGTCTCTCAGCCATCATCGGTGCCCGCATGGCCAAGGCCGGTCGCATCATCGCCGTCGACATCAACGAGAGCAAGTTCGAGCTGGCCCGCAAACTGGGCGCCACCGACTGCATCAACCCGAACGATTACGACAAGCCGATTCAGGAAGTGATCGTCGATCTCACTGACGGCGGCGTCGACTTCTCCTTCGAGTGCATCGGCAACGTCAAGGTGATGCGCGCAGCGCTGGAGTGCTGCCACAAGGGCTGGGGCGAGTCGGTCATCATAGGCGTGGCCGGTGCGGGCCAGGAGATCAGCACACGTCCGTTCCAGCTGGTCACCGGCCGGGTCTGGCGCGGTAGCGCCTTCGGCGGGGTGCGCGGTCGCAGCGAATTGCCGAGCTATGTGCAGCGCTACATGCAGGGGGAGTTCAGGCTGGATGATTTCATCACCCACACCATGCCGCTGGAGCAGATCAACGAGGCGTTCGAGCTGATGCACGAAGGCAAGAGCATCCGCACCGTCATCCACTACTGAGCATGATCACCCCGCCCGCCACTGCAGGCGGGGTGCAGGAGTTCCTCGATGAATCTGGACATTATCAGCAGCAACAAGAGCTTCGATGGCTGGCACAAGCGCTACCGCCACAGCTCAAGCCTGCTCGGCTGCGAGATGAATTTTGCCATCTATCTGCCGCCTCAGGCCCTCACCGGCCAGAAGGTGCCCGTGCTCTACTGGCTCTCCGGCCTCACCTGCACCGATGAAAATTTCATGCAGAAGGCGGGGGCACATCGCATCGCCGCCGAGCTCGGCATCGCCCTGGTGGCGCCGGACACCAGCCCCCGCGGCGAGGGGATCCCGGACGATCCCGCTTACGATCTCGGCATGGGTGCCGGTTTTTATGTCAACGCCAGTCAAAGCCCCTGGCACGATCACTACCAGATGTATGACTACGTCACCCGCGAGCTGCCCGAGCTCATAGAGACCCACTTTCCGGTCTCGACGAAGCGCGCCATCAGCGGCCACTCCATGGGTGGCCACGGCGCGCTGATCGCCGCCCTGCGCGAACCCGGTCGCTACCGCTCGGTGTCGGCCTTCAGCCCCATCAGCCACCCGAGCCGCTGCCCCTGGGGCCAGAAGGCGCTCGGTGCCTACCTCGGCCACAATCCGCTGCTGTGGCAGGAGTGGGACGCCTGCCAGCTGCTGCGCCACCATGAGGTGACGCCGCTGCCGACCCTGGTGGACGTGGGGCTGGACGATCCCTTCCTCGCCGAGCAGTTGCACATCGACGCCCTGGCCGATGCCGCCGCCAGCAAGGCCTGGCCGCTGGAGCTCAACCGCCATGCCGGCTATGACCACAGCTACTATTTTGTGGCGAGCTTCATCGAGGCGCACCTGCGCTTCCACGCCAGCCACCTCTGATCGACACAGGCCCGTCACGGGCCTGTCTCTTTTCTGCTCTCGATGGTCGGCTTGAGGCCAGCGGCGTCAGCTGCCCTGGCGGGTCACGTCACCCGAGCCCGCGATCTTGCTCTCCAGCTTGGGATCACCCCAGTAGCTGACCGAACCGGATCCGGCGATGCCGACCTTGAGCCGATCCCGGGCCCGCACCTCCACATCCCCGCTGCCGGCGATATTGATCTCGACCTGCTCACTTCTGAGACCGGCGCCCAGCACATCGCCGGCACCGGCGATGTTCAGCTCCATGGCTTTGGCCGAGCCTTCACCCAGATCCAGGCCGCCCAGGCCGGCTATGTTGCCCTCCAGCCGGTTCAGATCCAGTTTGATGGCGGCTATGTCGCCCGTGCCGGCCACCGACAGCACCAGCTGGTCACCCTTGAAGCCATGCAGATCGCCGCTGCCCGTGCCCGCCAGCGCCAGCTCATGGAGCTCCGGCAGTGTGATGGTGAGCTCCAGCGGCTCTGTGGGATCGAGCCGATAGCCATCCTTCACCTCTATCTCCAGCTTGTCTCCCTTCTCGGTCAGCACCAGATAGGGCAAGAGGTTCTCCTGTCCCTTGATATGAATACCGCTCGCCTCACCCGCGACCAGATGGATACTGGCGGGCACACCGGCCAGTATCCGGGTCACCTGCCGACCCATGGCGTGCTGCTGCTCGATCACGGCCCCCGCCCCGCTCACCCGGGTATCATCCAGCCAGCTGCAACCACTGAGTCCCACGACCAGCATCATGCCCATCATCCATTTCATCGCCACTCTCCTCGTTGTGTTCTGGCCGTCTTCAGACCGTTTGGTCCTCATAGAGGGCAAACCCCATGCCAAATCATCAACCGCATGATTTTCATCATCATTTAACTTTCCCATGTCAGCACCATCACTATGCAGAGAGTCATTCAGACCATAATTTGGTAAAAATGACCATCCCAAAACGGGGAGATCCCGGTCGGTTGGCAGCCCTCCCGCAGGGTCGCTATGCTGACAAACCGTGGAAGTTTTTTGTTGTGGCGCCAGTCCGTTGAGCCAATAGTGATACCTTGTGCGTATAGAGCTCTCCATCAATGCATTTACCACTGTCTTGTCAGTCTTCACTGCAACAAGGAGTCAGAGCGTGACCCAAGTCAGCACCTCGTTTTACACCGCCGTCGGCCTGCCCGAGCCGACCCGCACCCCGCTGCTGACCGGCAGCGACCCCGAGCAGAAACGCCGTGAACTGCTGGCCTACTTCTGCCAGACCTTCGATCTCTACGACTCGCTGTTCGATTGTCTGGCCGATGAGCGAGCCTGGTTCAACAAGGCGATCCCGCTGCGCCATCCGCTGATCTTCTACTACGGCCACACGGCCGCCTTCTTCATCAACAAGCTGCTGGCGGCCCGCCTCATCGACAGCCGGCTCGACGCCCGCATCGAGGCCATGGTGGCCATCGGGGTGGACGAGATGAGCTGGGACGATCTCGACGAGACCCACTACGACTGGCCCGCCGTCGCCGAGCTGCGCGACTACCGCGCACAGGTGCGCGCCCTGGTGGCCGACTTCATCGAGCGGATGCCGCTGACCCTGCCTATCGACTGGCAGAGCCCGGCCTGGGTCATCCTGATGGGCATAGAGCACGAGCGCATCCATCTCGAGACCTCCAGCGTGCTGATCCGCCAACTGCCGCTGGCCTGGGTACGGCCCCGCCCCTATTGGCCCGCCTGCCCCCAGGTACGCAATCAGATGGCGGACGTGCCTGCCAACAACCTGCTGCCGGTGGCAGGGGGTCAGGTGCGCCTCGGCAAGCAGGATGCCACCTATGGCTGGGACAACGAATATGGCGAGCGCCACATCGACGTCGCCCCCTTTCAGGCCAGCCGCATGCTGGTCAGCAATGCCGAGTATTTCGCCTTCGTGCAGGCGGGGGGGTATGAGCAGCAGCAGTGGTGGGATGAGGAAGGCTGGGGCTGGTGCCAGTATGCCATGGCGCGCATGCCCACCTTCTGGGTCGGCGATCCCAGCGAACCCGAGCAACTGCAACTGCGGCTGATGACGGAGCGGGTAACCATGCCCTGGGATTGGCCCGCCGAGGTCAATCAGCTGGAGGCCGCCGCTTTCTGCCGCTGGAAAGCGGCCCAGACCGGGCTGCCCATCCAGCTGCCGAGCGAGGGGGAGTGGGCGCTGCTGCGCGACCAGCTGGCGGGGGATCAGCCGGACTGGATTGAGGCACCCGGCAACCTCAATCTGGCCCGCTTCGCCTCCTCCTGTCCGGTGGACGCCTTCCCCCAGGGCAGCTTCTTCGATCTGGTGGGCAACGTCTGGCAGTGGACCAGCACCGCCATCGACGGCTTCGAGGGGTTCAAGGTACACCCGCTCTACGATGATTTCTCCACCCCCACCTTCGATGGCAAGCACACCCTCATCAAGGGCGGCAGCTGGATAAGCACGGGCAACGAGGCCCTCAAGTCATCCCGTTACGCCTTTCGTCGCCACTTCTTCCAGCATGCGGGCTTCCGCTATCTGGTCTCCCGCTATCAGGAACCCGTTATCGTGAATCCTTATGAAACCGACACGCTCGTAGCACAATACCTGGACTTCCAGTACGGCCCGGCTCACTTCGGCGTGGCCAACTACGCCAAGACCCTGGCCGACCTGGCCAGCGAACTGGGCAGCAACCACCAGCGCGCGCTGGACATCGGCTGCGCCACCGGCCGCGCCAGCTTCGAACTGGCTCGTCACTTCCAGCATGTGGACGGAGTGGACTACTCGGCCCGCTTCATCGACGTGGCACTGGCGCTCGCCAGCCAGGACAGCTTCCGCTATGCCGTGCCGCTGGAGGGAGATCTGGTGGAGTATTGCGAGGCGCGGCTGTCGAGCCTGGGTCTCGGCGCCGAGCAGGCCGAGCGCGTCCACTTCAGCCAGGGGGATGCCTGCAACCTCAAGCCCAAGTACGGCGACTACGATCTGGTGCTCGCCGCCAACCTGATCGACCGGCTGCGCGAACCGGCCCGCTTCCTGCGGGACATTGCTCCCAGACTGCGCAGTGGCGGTCTGCTGGTGCTCACCAGCCCCTACACCTGGCTGACCGACTACACCCCGAAGGACAACTGGCTCGGCGGCATCCGTGAAAACGGCGAAGCCCTCAGCACCTATCAGGCGCTGCAACGGCTGCTGGCGGAGGAGTTCGAGGAGCACTGCCCGCCCAGAGACGTGCCCTTCGTCATCCGCGAGACCGCCCGCAAGTACCAGCACACGGTGGCTCAGCTGACCGTCTGGCGTAAGCGCTGACAATGCGGCAAATGAGAGAGGGAGGCCCATGGCCTCCCTCTCTTTTGCCCAAACGGCCTATCCCTCCTGCCCGGAGACCTGGGGCAGGGCCGCCCGCTCGTGATAGCGACGGGCCAGCACGGCACAGACCATCAGCTGGATCTGGTGGAAGATCATCAGCGGCAGCACCATGACACCGACGCTGGCAGCGGGGAACATGACGTTGGCCATGGGCACCCCGTTGGCCAGACTCTTCTTGGATCCGCAGAAGACGATGGTGATCTCGTCCGCCTTGTTGAAGCCGAGCCGGCGGCTGATCCAGACGTTCCAAGCCAGCACCAGTACCAGCAGCACGCAGCTGAGCAGCACTATGCTGGCCAGATCGTACCAGCCTACTTGATGCCAAATCCCCTGCACCACCGCCTCGCTGAAGGCCACATAGACCACCAGCAGGATGGAACTCTGATCCAGCTTGCCAATGAGCGGGCGATGGCTGTCGACCCAGCGGCCGATCAGGGGCCGCGACAGATGACCCACCACGAACGGCAGCATCAGCTGCACCATGATGGCCTGGATGGAGTGCCAGGTATCGATCCCTTCCCCCTGTACATTGATCATCAGCCCCACCAGCACCGGCGAGAGGAAGATACCGAGGATGCTGGAGGCCGAAGCGCTGCACACAGCCGCCGACACATTGCCCCCCGCCATGGAGGTGAAGGCGATGGCTGACTGTACAGTGGCGGGCAGGGCACAGAGGTAGAGGAAACCGAGATAGATGGCCGGGCTCAGCCATTGCGGCACCAGCGGGGTAAGCAGCAGCCCCAGCAGCGGAAACAGCACAAAGGTGCTGGCCATCACCACCAGATGCAGCCGCCAGTGACCCAGCCCCGCCAGCAGGTTCTGGCGCGACAGCTTGGCGCCGTGCATGAAGAACAGGAGTGCCACCGCCAGCTTGGTCAGCAGCGCGAACCAGACGGCCACCTGCCCCTCGCAGGGAAAGAGGGAGGCCAGGGTGACCACCAGAATAAGCACACAGGTAAAGGGATCCAGACGCACGAGCGGTCTCCATCGGAAGCAGATCCCGTCCTCATCAAAGAGGCCGGGTTCAGGGACGACAAGAAACACAACAGGAGGTGTCTGGCACCTCCCGTTGAAACGAATCCCCAGCTTACCCCGATATGCGGGAGGCGCAAAGTTGAGCGCCCCCTCGCCGCGTGCAGGAAATTAAACAACCCGGGCTGGCCGCCAGCCCGGCGATTCAGCGCTGCTTGGCCGGCTTGGCACCGTCTACCAGCTTGCAGTTGCCGGTTTTCTTGTCATTACCACCAAGCTTGCTGGCCTGACGCTTCTCGAAGCGGGAGATCCACCAGTAGGCCAGCGCCGAGAACACCGCCGTCATGAAGACGTTGATGAAGAAGGCGCGCACCAGATCCACCCCGCTCGGGAAGGCGGAGGCACTCATGCTCACCACGAAGATGGTGATGAGCACCGAGACCACGGCCATGCCGAAGGTGCGGGATCCCATGCGGAACTCGCGCGGGGTGTCGTCGTGTTTCCAGCGGAACACGAAGTAGGCCACCATGATGAAGATGGGCGGCAGCATGGCGGTACCCGCAGTGAGGTTGATGGCGGTGTTCATCATCTGCTGCACCGACTCGGAGCCGAAGCCGTTGACCACCAGCATCACGAACACGAAGACAAACTGCCACCAGGCGGCGCGCACCGGCACCCCGTGTTCATTGAGCTGGGTGGTTTTCTCGCCGTAGACCCCCTGCGGGATCTCGGAGAAGTGGATCTTCACCGGGGCCGAGGTCCACATCATCATGGATCCGAACATGGCGATGAAGAGCACCACCCCGACCGCACGACCGACCAGCGCCTCGGACAGATGGAAGTACTGGGCCATGCCGGTGAAGATCTCCACCATGCCGCCGGCATAGGTGAGGCTTTCGCGCGGCACGAACACGTTCACCAGCAGGGAACCCAGCGCATACATGGCACCGATGACGATACCGGCCGTGATGATCACCCTGATGAAGGACTTCTGACCGCCTTTGACGTCATTGAGATAGGCCGCCGCCGTCTCGGCACCACCGGCCGCCTGGAAGATCCAGCACATGATGCCGAGGGTCGCCCAGTTGACGGTAGGAGTCATGGCTTCCAGGGTGATGGGCTGGGCCGCCACATGGTCACCACTCAGCGCCATCAGGGCACCCAGCACATAGATGGCGAACAGGGCGAACACGCCGTAGGCCACCAGTTCGGCAATCTTGCCGAGCCAGGTCGCCCCCTTGGTGGAGATATGGGTCGCCGCCGCAAACAGCGCTATGGAGATGATCGAGGTCACCATGGGTGAGAAGCTGTACTCATACCCCAGCATGGCGTATGAGGCGTAGGCGATGACGTTGGGCAACAGGGAGACAAACCAGAACAGGTTGACGAACCAGTAGAGAAACGAACCTAGATAGGCCATTCGGGTGCCGAGCGGCTTCTTGAGCCAGTCATACATGCCCGATTCGGAGTTCTTGTTGGCCGAGACGAACTCGGAAATGATGAACACGAAGGGGATGAAATAGACGAGCGTGGCCAGCAGAAAGATGGGCGCCGAGCTGAGCCCAAGTTCTATGTTGTTGTTGACGATGTTGCGCACGTTGAACACGGCGGCAAAGGTCATCGACAACAGGGCAAACTTGCCTATGGTGCCGCGTACGGATTCAGACATGGTGTCCTCCAATGGACTCGCGTTCCCTGCGGGTAACGCTGTGACTCTGTGATGTGTTCGGCCAGGGTCTGTCGGCCCCGCTCTTTACTCTCTTGTTATAATCGGGCCGCCTGGGCGGCCTCGTTGGTGAGCCGGTGCAGTCTCACCGCACCGGCTCGCAATACCATTCAGACGATCGGTGTGCCCGGTGCCATCGGCACCCGGGGTTGCAGCAGCACGCTCTGGCTCTCGTCCGGGGTCTCGGCGCAGAGCAACATGCACTCGGATCGCTCGCCGCGCATTTTGGTGGGCTTGAGGTTGGTCAGCACCACCACCTGGCTGCCCAGCAGTTCCTCCTCGCTGTAATGGGGCACCAGGCTGGTGACCGTCTGCAGCGGCCGCTCGCCCCCCACGTCGATCTGGACGACATAGAGTTTGTCGGCCCCGGGATGGCGCACCACCTCCAGCACCTTGCCCACCTTCATCTCGACCCGTTTGAATTCGGCAAACTCGATCGTCTCGCTCATTCCATGCTCCTTCTGTTCTGTGGTTCAACCTGTCACGGGTGGCTACCGCCACCCGCTTTCACTCTCTTGGCCACTCGGACCCCATTCGCTGGGGATCAGGAAGGCTGGATGGAAACCTGCGCCGCTGGCAGGGCCTCTTTCACCCGCGCTTCCTCGCTCAGGGAGGCTTCATATCTGTTGTATTTCCACCAGGCGAAGCCCAGGAAGATCACGATTCCGCCGACGTTGTAGAAGACGATGGTCACTATGTCGGCGCCGGTCGGGAAGGTGGAGGCCAGGAAGCCAACCGAGAAGATGGCGATCAGCACAGAGACCACGGCGATGCCGGTGGTGCGCGAGCCCATCTTGAACTCCCGTGGCAGGTGATCCAGCTTCAGGCGCAGATTGAGGTAGGCCAGCATGATGAACAGCGGCGGCAGCATGGAGGCGGCGGCTGTCATGTTGATGACGGTGTTCATCAGATCCTGCGCGGTGTTGGAGCCCAGGGTCGGGATCACCATCAGCGGCAGCACGATGAGGTACTGGATCCAGGCAGCGCGGGCGGGTACGCCATTCTCGTTCAGCTCGACCGTCTTCTTGCCGAAGATGCCGGCCGGGATCTCGGAGAAGAAGATCTTCACCGGGGTCGCCGTCCACATCAGCAGGGAGCCGAACATGGCGGTGAAGGAGACCAGACCGACGAAGCGGTTCATCAGGATCTCCGGCAAGCCAAAGTAGACCGCCAGCCCCTCGAACACCTGCACCGAGCCACCGGTGTATTTCAGGGTGCCGCTCGGCACGAACACGTTGATCAAAAGCGACGCGATGGAGTAGAGCACGCCGATAAAGATGCCGGCGATGATGATCACCTTGACGAAGGACTTGGAGCCGCCTTTGACGTCATTGACGTAGACAGCGACCGACTCGGCGCCACCGGCCGCCATGAAGATCCAGGTCGTAATGCCGAGGAAAGCCCAGCTGAAATCGGGGATCATCGCCTCTACCGTGATGGGGTCGGCCGGCTGCACGCCGCCGAGCAGGGCCGCGCCCGCCAGCAAGATGTAGGAGAGGGTCAGCAGCAGCATCAGGGACGAGGTCACCGAGGTGATGGGGCCCAGCATCTTGGCGCCGTTGGTGGAGACATAGGTGGCAAAGGCAAACAGCACCATGCTCAGGCCAGTGGTGGCCAACGGGGTGAGGATATACTCGTAGCCGAGGAAGGCATAGGAGGCGTAGGCAATCACCCGCGGCAACAGGGAGGTGAAGAAGAAGAGGTTCACGAACCAGTAGGTGTAGGCGGAAATAAAGGCCCAACGACCGCCGAGGGAGCTTTTCACCCAGGCATAGACGCCCGCTTCAGAGTTCTTATTCAGTGACACAAATTCCGCGATGATGAGACAGAACGGAATGAAGTAAAAAAGGGTGGCCAGAAAGAACATCGGGGCCGAGGCCAGACCGATTTCAATGTTGTTGTTGATGACGTTGTTGAAGCTGAATACCGCCGCGAAGGTGAGCGACAGCAGACCAAACTTGCCTATCGTATTCCGTTTGGAATCAGACATGGTGCATCTCCAGACCTGTAGTTATTGCAGCGAAAGAGCGGGGCATGATTTGTAGGGTGAGCCCCGCCCTTCCGGCTTTGTCAGTGCAGAACCAACGGCTTGTTATTTGTTCTTGAAGTAGCCGCCTTCGACCGTGACCTTGATGATCAGCTTGCGTACCGGGCTGTCGCCTGTGAACCGGTAAGCCTCGTCGTTCTCGAAGATCACCACCTGACCGTTGCCGACTTTCTGGCGCTCACGCACCTCGCCGGCCAGCCACTCGCGGTCTGTGGTGTCGTCATAGGCCTGCTCGACCCGCAGATCCGACTTGGCAGCCCACTCCACCGTCTCCGCCCCTTCCAGGTAGTAGTGGACGTCGAAGTAGCGGCGCTGCCCCTCGAACAGGGAGGTGGCCGGGCTGGCCCCCTCCTGCAAGCGGTAGGTGAGGGAGTCACCGATGGAGTGGCAGATACCGGGTTTGAGGTTTGCCAGATTGTTGATGGCCTCCACGCAGCGGCCCCACTTCTTGCCCTCCCGGTAGATGTTTTTGAACAGGGTCAGGTTGTCCAGGGTGATCATGCGAGGTTCCTCCCGCCGTTGATGGTGAGATCGAGCCCGGCCAGCGCAGCCGGATTGAGATTGCCACGGGCGATGGGCAGCAGGGTCAGACCGAAGCTGAACGGCTCGAAGCGCACCCGCCAGGAGTCCAGCACCTCGGAGCCCCAGGAGTTGGAGCCCAGCCCCAGCACCTTGTGATCCAGATTGAGGGTCAGATAACCGCTCGGCTCCAGCTCGTTGATGTGCTGCGCCGCGTGGATATGCTCCCAGCTGTAGGGCCAGACGCTCAGGTTGATGGGGGCATCGGGCCGCACGTAGAGACCGGCGCCGTGGCGGTTGGTCAGGGTCGCCCAGCGCACCTGCTGGCGGTTGCCGTTGTCCTGCGGGAAGGGGTAGTGCTCCCACATCTCGCCCACTGTGTTGTTGAAGCTGTCGATCCAGTTGCTCTGGCGGCTGTCCTGATAGTTTTCACCCGGCCCCATGCCAAGGTAGTGCACCCGGTCGAGATCCTGGCGAATACCCAGCTCGAAGCCGATCTTGGGAATGATGTCGTCATAGCCGCCGTAGGGCTGACCGGACAGCGCCACGTGCAGCTGGCCGTTCGGACTCAGGGTGTAGACGTAGCGGCAACGCATGCCGAAGTCGAACACCGGCGGCGCGATCAGGCTCTCTACCGTCACCTCGACCGCGTCATCCAGCTGACGCCAGCTCAGAGTGCGGAAGTGCTCCTGCATGATCTGCAGGTGGTTCGGGTGCCACAGGCTCTCGTACTCCTGCTTGTGGTTGTCGATCATCGGCTTGAAGAAGGTGAGGCGCGGCGCCCGCTCAATCAGCTCGATGCCATCCTGCTGCCAGCTCACCAGCTTGCCGTCTAGGTGCGAGAAGCGCAGGGCAAAGCCGCTGCCACTCAGGGTCAGGTCGAGGCGCTCATCAGCAATCTGCAACGCCGTGGCGTTGGGATTGGCAAAGGGCTGCAGCTGGCGAGTCGACTCTTTCAGCTGGAACTGGTACTGGCCCAGTTCGTGCTCCGCCGCGCTGTAGCGAGTGGCGGTGGCCTTGATGACCCGCAGCTGGACGAAGGTTTCCCGCCCATCGAGGGATGGCAGCTCGAGTTGCAGCTCTGTGGTAGCACCGGGAGCCACCCCTTCCAGCCGGCTTTGCTGGCTGGCCAGCAGTTCGCCCTCGGCCTTCACCTCGACCAGCAGACGGATGTCGTCGAGATTGGAGAACCAGTAGCGGTTTTCCACCGCCAGCTTGCCGCTCGCCAGATCCAGCGCGCGCACCTTGACCGGGCAGATCACCTGTTTGTATTCACGCAGGCCCGGCCCCGGGGTCTGATCCGGATAGATGAGGCCATCCATGCAGAAGTTGTAGTTGTTGGGGTAGTCGCCGTAGTCGCCACCGTACTTGTAAACGGGACGGCCCTGCTCGTCCTGATCCAGAATGCCGTGATCGCACCACTCCCAGATGTAGTGGCCCTGAATGTGGGGATGGCGGTCGAACACCTGCTGGTATTCGCTGAGGCCACCCGGGCCGTTGCCCATGGCGTGGGCGTATTCGCAGAGGATGCGCGGCTTGACCATAGGGAACTCGCCGAAGCAGTTCATCTGGGAGACCCGGGAATACATGGTGCTGACCACGTCCACCACCTCGGCATCGCGATCCTCTTCGTAGTGCACCAGCCGGGTCGGGTCGATCGCCTTGCAGCGCTGGTACATGGCTCTGATGTTGCAACCGTAGCCGGACTCGTTACCGAGCGACCAGATGATGATGGAGGGGTGGTTCTTCTGGGCGTGCACGTGGCGCTCGATGCGATCCACGAACACCAGCTCCCAGAAGGGATCGTTGGTGATACGGCTGAGATCGCCGACGTTGGCAAAACCGTGGGTCTCCACGTCGGTCTCCGCCATCACGAACAGGCCGTACTGGTCGCACAGCTCGTAGAAGCGCGGGTCGTTCGGGTAGTGGGCGGTGCGCACCGAGTTGAGGTTGTGCTGCTTCATCAGCACGATGTCGCGTTCAACACGATCCATGCCGACGGCGCGGCTCTTGAGGTGGTCGTTGTCGTGACGGTTCACCCCGTGCAGCTTGAGGTAGTGGCCGTTGACGTAAAAGAGACCATCCTTGACCTTGATTTCACGTACCCCGACCCGCTGCGGGATCACTTCCAGCAGCTCGCCCTGACCGTTGTAGAGGGAGAGTTGCAGCTGATAGAGATAGGGATCTTCGGCACTCCACAGATGGGGATTGGCCAGATCCAGCGTGAAGCGGCAATCACACTTGCCATCGATGGCGAGATGATCCAGCGTTCCGGTCGCAATCTCGCTGCCTTGATCCAGCAGCGACCAGACCAGACGGTGATCACGGGCAGCCGCACCCAGATTCTCCAGCTGGATATCGCAGCTCAGGGTGGCGCTTTGATTGTCATCGGCCAGCGCGGTGCGAATGAAGAAGTCCTGCACATGGGCGGCCGGTTTGCCCACCAGATAGACGTCGCGGAAGATCCCCGCCATCCACCACATGTCCTGATCTTCGATATAGGTGGAGTCCGCCCACTGCATCACCCGCACCGACAGCAGGTTCTCGCCGGTGTTGGCGTAGGCACTGATGTCGAACTCGGCGGTGAGGCGGCTCCCCTTGCTGAAGCCGACGTAGTGGCCGTTCACATAGACCTCGAAGTAGGTCTCCACCCCGTCAAACTTGATGATCACCTGTTCGCCATCCCAGGCCGGGCTCAGCGTGAAGCTGCGCTGATAGGCGCCGGTGGGGTTGTTGGTTGGCACGAAGGGCACGTCGATGGGGAAGGGAAAACCCTCGTCGGTGTACTGCAGCTGGCCATGCCCTTCCATCTGCCACATGTTGGGCACGGTGATCTGGCCCCACTCGCTCATGGGGCTGTAGTAAAAGGCCTCCGGCACCTGCAGGGGGTGCTCGAAGTAGTGGAACTGCCACTGACCACTCAAGGCAAGAAAACGGCGGCTCAGCTCGCGCTGCATGGTGGCCGCCGCAACGCAATCGGCATAAGAGAAGAAGTAGGCGCGCGGAGCCAGCCTGTTTTCACCAACGAATTGAACGTTTTCCCAGTTATTCACATGTCCTCCCGGAACAAGGCAACTTTGACTGGGTAAACTCTAAATAAACATTTACTAAATATCAGGTAATGATCGGTAAAGTTTTAACCCCATCACACAAGATGGCCGGATTTGTGAGCGAGATCAGAAGCTGAGACTAAAGGAGGGGTTTGTCTGCCTGAATGGCATGGATGTTGATTTACATAAGAAAGGAAATGAAAATATCATTATATAACAACGCACTAAGTATTTATTCAGCGTGGGAATGTCTATCCGGGATAAAGAGAGTCGCCGCACCATGTCAGAATGGTGCGGCTAAAAACCAATGAGTTTTACTAAAACTACCGGGTGGTGCCACGCAGGGTCAGTCGGCTGGGAACCAGTACCCGCAGCGGGACCTCACGTTCGTCGCGAAGCCGTTCTACCAGCAGATTGACCCCCTGGGAACCCATCAACTCGGAGTGGATCCGCACGGTGGAGAGCGGCGGGAAGGTAAACTTGGCAGTCGGAATATCGTTGACGCTGATGAGCTCGATCTGCTGGGGAATGGCCAATCCCTTCTCGTGGATAGCTCTCAGCACACCGATGGCGATGGAGTCGGAGGCAACAAACAAGGCCTTGGGCCAATCTCCCGCCAGCATCTCCTTCGCCAGTCGATAGCCGGAGGCACTGGAGAAGTCCCCGCGATAGAGATCGTTCTCCTGCACCACTCCCAGCCGCTGACCGTAGTCGAGGAAGGCCAGCTCACGCAGATCCGGCGCCTCATCCTGACCACCTATGTAACCGATGCGGCCGTGTCCCTGGGCAATGAAGAAATCCACCACCTGCTGGCTGATCAGCGCCAGATCCACGTCCACCGAGTCAAACTCCCCCTGGGAGCGACAGTCCACGAACACCAGCTGGGCAGAGAGGGAATAGAGTGCGGCAAGCCGTTCAGGTGGCAGATGGCCGATAACCAGAATACCGTCGACGGCGGAGAGCTCACGCCCCTCGGCACCGTTGTAGAAATGGGTCAGCTCGATATTGAGGCGAGCACACTGGGTCTCGATGCCATAGCGAATGGCGAGATAGTAGGGATCGTTGACCTCGGTACTCTGCGGGTAGGCATAGACAGCCAGAAAGTGCAGCTTGCTCTTGTGCACCCCTTTGCGAGCCGTGCTGGTCTTGTATTCCAGCCGCTCGGCGATCTCGAAGATCCTCTGCCTGGTCTCTTCCTTGACGCTCAGCGTCGGGTCTTCATTAAGTACCCGTGACACAGTCGCCTGGGAAACCCCCGCTTCCTGCGCAATTTCCTTCAACGTGGCCATGCATACTCCTCTGGCTATGACTCCTGACAATACCAGACCAAGAGTAACGAGCAACGTGCTGACATCCCAGCATTTTTACTAAAAAACCATGGAGGGAGGAAAAATCCCAAAGCAAAAAGGCCTCCCGAATGGGAGGCCTCTTCTAAATAGGAGCCTGACAGTGTCCTACTCTCGCATGGCGAATGCCACACTACCATCGGCGCTACCGCGTTTCACTTCTGAGTTCGGCATGGGATCAGGTGGTTCCAC